>NZ_JBVJMD010000107.1:0-13341 GCF_055584385.1 Streptomyces sp. NPDC104096 | reverse complement strand
CCGAAGTGAAGCTGGTGTTCTACGAGGCACGGCCCCTTCGGACGCAAGTCATGGACGGCATCCTCCCGCACCCATGATCGGCGGGACAGAACCTAGGAGCGAGGTGGGGCGGTCCATGGCGTGACCTGCGGATTCCCAGCCTTGGATGGAGTGGGTGGCACGTACCCCTGTGCACCGTGATTCCCCCTGACTCCCCGCCCGTTCTGGCACGAGAGTGGCACGGGGTCCCCGTTCGATGGGGCACGCGAGGGGCACGGCAGTGGAATCAACGGGGTCCAGAGAGAACCTTGATCGCAAAGGGCCGATAGCAATCGTCACTGTCCTCGGCGACGTATCCGAGCGCTTCCAGCATGGACAGGATTGCTGACGCCATCCGTTCCTGAATGTGCCCCGCAGCCTCGATCACTGAATCGTTCAGCCTCCCACTGTCCAGGGCCTCGCTGCTCGCACGGCGGAGGGCAGGGTGTACCTGCCAGTGGAGCCAGATCCCGCCCGCGGCATCGTCGAACGCGTCCACTTCGATCTCGAGCCCGCCAGCCGCCGTCTCCCAGTCCGGGGCCTCACGGTTGTACATAGCTAGCCCGAATCGGCCCAGATCCCTCCCCACCATCTCGGCGAGCTCCCGAAGACGGTTGGCCTCGCTTGGGGTGAGAGGTCGCAGCCCCCATTCGTTCTCTTCGTTCACGGGGGGCACCGTACAGCGGAGGTCGGCGTAGCGGCTTTGGGCTGGAGCCGGCCTGGGGTGAGACCGGGGGCCCGTAAGCTCACCGCGACTTGGGCAGCACCTCGGCGAGGCTCGCCCCATCCAGCGTCCAGGTCGAACGGGCGCGATCTGGCTTGGGAACTCCCTGACCGGCAAGTGCGTCCTCTAGCCCAGAGTTTTCGGGGTCCTGCCTCATCCTTATCAGGTCGATCACGTCGGATGGGTGTACTGCGTCAAGCGCCGTCTGGCCTGGATCGCTGGTCCACTGAGGTTCAGCCCTGACCGCAGCCGTTCGTCTCTGTTGGTGTCAGCTACTGATGTCAGGCGCCAGTAGCCGAAGGTCACCGGCCAGTGCGGTAGGAGTCCACGCCCCCATGGCGGGTTGCGGTCGCGGTGCCGAGGGATCGCGGTGATCCTGTCAGAGGAGCGTGGTTGGCGTCGCATGGGCGTTGTGCGTCGGTGAGCACGCTGTACAGGAAGGTGACGGCCATGGCAGCGATGTCGAACGAGGCTCGGAGAGGGCACGAGGGGCCGGACAGCGAAAGACTCAGCGGCGCGTCCATGTTCGCCGGGGCCGTGCTGATGCTCAGCGGGCCGCTCAGCATTCTTATGGGGGCATCCGGCATCGCGGGGGACAACTTGTTCGCCGCGTCCCAGTACGCCTATCGGTTCGACCTAACCGCTTGGGGCTGGATTCACATTGTGGTCGGACTGGCACTCGTCATTGCCGGCTTGGGGGTCGTGACAAACAAGAGCTGGGGTCGCGGGGCTGGTGCAGTGGCGGCAGCGATCAGCCTGATCACCCAGTTCATGTTCGTTCCGTACTACCCGCTGTGGGCCATCCCCATGATGGCACTTGACCTTCTGATCATCTTTGCGCTGACGAGGTTCCACGTCGGAACCAACGGCGGTTGGTGACACACCTCAGCCCACTACTCACCCCAGCTTCCATCCCGTCCGCCGTCGACCCACACACCGTGGAGCGGGCGTGGTCCATGGCGTCCAGGTGGAGCGCGCCACTGTACGGACGACCTGGACGCCGGGGGCCGCGTCTGCTCGGCTCCGCCTGGGTCGACGGTGGACGGGATGGGAGTTCCCCGCGCACGCCACTACGCACCCTCGGTCGGCGACGGCGCCCCCTCCACCCCGGTGCCGGCCGATCCCCCGCCGGAGGCATCGCCTTGACCGTTGGCCGCGCTCCGCGGTGCTCGACTCATGGCCACCGGCCCTGTCCACATGTGGGCGCGCGTCGGCGCAGCGCGGGCGGAGCGGGCCGAAGGCAGGAGCGGCGCCCGCGGCGGAGCCGGGAAGTGCGCCCGCGGCGGAGCGCAGCCGGGGCTTGAGCCCCGACGGGTTCCGCGTCGGGCGCCGCCCTCAGAGCACACCCACCAGCACGATGACCAGGGCGGGCAGCGCGATGAAGACGGTGGCGAGGTAGACGGCGAGGACCCACCGGTGCTCAGAGGCGACGCGGGCGAGCTTCTCGGCGCAGAACAGCGGCACGGGGCGCAGGAACGGAATCACGTAGATCACGACGATCGCGAAGAGGTTGTAGATCAGGTGCACGAAGGCCGCCTGCAGGCCGATCTTCGCGTCCTGTCCGACGCCTGCGAACGCCGCGAAGACCACGGTGAACGTCGTGCCGAGGTTGGAGCCGACGACGACGGGATACACCTGCGCCGGTGTCAGGATGCCCGTTCCCGCGAAGGGGACCAGCACGGACGTGGTGATGGTCGAGGACTGGGTGACGACGGTCACCCCCATGCCCGACGCCATGGCGAGGTAAGGATTGCGGCCCACGGCCTTGATCAGAATGTCACGGGCTCTGCCGACCATGAGCAGTTTGAGCAGCTTTCCCAGGTAACGGACGGCGACCAGGATCAGCACGGCGCCGATCATGATGGTGAACAGCGGACCGAGTGTGCTGCTGACGTGCAAGGTCGCGTGGATCACCCCGTGCTCCACCGGCCCGGTGGCCGCCCGGATGAAGTTGAAGTGAGCCGGGTTCGGCAGCCAGTCCGTGCCGTACAGCGCATCGGTCAACGTCCCGCTGATGTGTTTCAGCGGATGCCAGATCAGCTCGATCGGGAAGAAGATCAGCAGTGCGAGCCAGTTGTAGAAGTCGTGGACGGTGGACGCGCCCAGCGCCCTGCGGAACTCCGTGCGATTTCCGATGAAGGTCAGTGCGACCAGGCTCGTCGTCACCGTGGTGCCGACGTTCGCGCCCAGGATGATGGGGATCGCGCCCTGGATGGGCAGCGCGCCCGACCCTACGGCGGTGACAGCGACGGCCGTCGTCGTGGTCGACGACTGGATCAGGACCGTACCGAGGATGCCGACGCTCAGCCCGACCCACGGGTGCGCGGCGAAGGCGAACATGGTGTGCGCCGCGTCGCTGCCCAGCCCCGCGAAGCCGCGACTGATGATGCTTACGGCACAGACCAGCAGGTAGATCAGTCCGGCTACACCGCACCAGCCGAGGGCTTTGGCCCAAGCGGGGAGCTGGATGGTTCCGGCGTTGCTCTCGGCCGCAGGGGCCGTGAGCGGCGAACCGCCGGAAGGGGTTCGCCCGGAGGTTTCACCTTTTTTGTGGCTGTTGTCCGGCCCGCTGTCGGATGGGGCTGCCGCCATGAACCAAGGCTACGAGCTCCTGACGAGGGGGGCGCGTAGCTGAGCGCCGTACGTGTACAGCGGGCGGCTGGTGTCGCCGGCGACCTGCGCCTTGGCCTCTTGGCAGATCAGCCCATCGCGGCCGTGTTCATGGGAGCCATGCCGCCTCCGGTTGGCTGAAGAGCTCAGAGGGTGAGGTGAGTCGGACGGTGCGAAGCGCCGTGTCCATCCACCCGGGATCGACGGCCACGCCCATGGTGCGTTCCATGAGCGCGGAGGACTCGGCGCACAGGGTCCCCATGTGGAAGACGACCCCTTCTGCCCAGGCGGGGACATCCGGTTCCGGTTCCGGTTCCATCCAGGCCGCGTCCTCCAGCTCGAAGGGATCGAACAGGCCGTCCACGCGGCCATCGAAGGCGTGCATGACCTGGTACCTGGCGTTCACACTCCGGTAGACGCTGAAGAACTCGCCTCCGTCAGCGGACGTTCGTCTGGCGACCTCCGGAATGCTGCCGTGGAAGCCCCATTCGACGGCGATGACATGCCGGTCGACGGTGAGCACACGAAGCAGCTCGTAGTCCTCATAGAGGTGGGCTGCTTGCTCTTCGACGGTCTCGGCGAATGTCATCAGCCGTGAGGCTCCGGGATCGCCACCGAACGCCCGGATCACCTCGTCCTCAGTCTTCCCCGCGATCACGGAGAAGGTGTACGCATCGGGCTCGTCGGCATCGGCCCACCCGTATCGGGCGACGAGGTCTTCCCAGCTCTCAGCGCCGCCGCGCTTCGGGTCCCGGGGGCGTCAGGAGTCATGGTGCCGCACCCTACAGAGCGGTGGGGGCCGTCGCCGTCCAGGGCGTCCAGGGGCCTCACCGTGAAGGTCTCGGACATGCGCTCACCGACCTCATCCGGCGGGAGCCAAGAGACTGCCGGGGACCCGCGACCCGGCGATGACGCTGCGGGTGTACGCCCACCTGATGCCCAGCAGCCGCGAGCGCGCCCGTCGGGCCCTGGACGGGGCCTTCGGCACGGACCGGGAACCCTGACGGCCCAGGGACGGCCCAGCGGGTACAAAGCAGCCCCCTATTGGCGACATCGTCGCTGGTAGGGGGCTTGTTCGTGCCCGGAGAAGGTCCGTTCTCCGGGTGCAGGCATAACACGTCCAGTGTGGCAGACCCACTCGGGTGCCCCAGGCCGGAACGGGGTGGGGGTGTTCACCTGCGGGGGCCTTCTGTCGTCGTCGGTCGTCCTCGGGCGGCCCAGGGACGGCCCGTGAATGGTCTTGGACGGCGTAGCGACACCCCTCGACCGCCCCTGGCTTCACCGGCGATCGACGATTGATCGGAATCTCGTAGGCGATCTCGCGACGACGTACGTACCCGATCCGGCACGCCCCTCCAGCAGTCCTTGGGAGATCGGCGACTCTCCGCCGGTCGGCTCCGCCGTGCTCCTCCACGGCCTCGGGGACGGCTCCGTCGTTCGGCCCATCAAGGGCGTCGGCCGCGACGCCGAAAAGGACCAAGCGGAGTCGCCCCACCCTCGCGTTCCCGTGCGCCTCCGCGTCCCAGGCCGCCCCGATGACGGCGGTCCCGTACCTCGGCCGACAGGCCCGGAGGAGATCCCGCATGCGCGTCTTCCTGCCCCTGACCGCCGTCACCACCGCCGCGCTCCTGCTGGTCACGGTCACCGGCGCGACTCCCGCCGCAGCGGACCGGAACCCCGACGGCACACCACTGGTCAAGGTGTCCCACGGCGACCCGTACGCGAAGTGCACCATCGGAGCGAGGTCCCCCGACAGCGTCGTCTACCCGGGCACCGAGGTCGAGCCGTACCTGACCGTCGATCCGCGCGACCCCAAGCGCGTGGTCACCGTGTTCCAGCAGGACCGCTGGAACGACGGCGGCGCCCGTGGCCTGGTGGCCGGCTGGACCACGGACGGCCGCACCTTCCACCGGAGCACGCTGCCGTTCAGCCTGTGCGCCCCCGGCGGCGCGGACTACGAACGGGCCACCGACCCCTGGGTGAGCGCCGGACCGGACGGCACGGTCTACGCCGGCGGCGAGGGCGTCGACTTCACGAAGAGCACGCGCAGCGCCCTCCTGGCGGTCACGTCCCGCGACGGCGGTCGCACCTGGCGGAACCTCACCACCACGCACGTCGACGAGCAGCCGTTCTTCAACGACAAGCCCTCACTCACCGCCGACCCGATCCGCAAGGGCACCGCCTACCAGGTCTGGAACCGCCTCGACAACGACCCGCCCGGCCCCAGCTCCCTCGACGGTCCCGGCTACATCTCCCTCACCCGCGACGGCGGCCGCACCTGGAGCAAGGCCCGGCCGTTCGTCGACACCAGCAGCGTGCCCAACACCCAGACCATCGGTCATCTGATCGTCGTCGACCGGCGCACCGGCACCCTGTACGACTTCTTCGACCGGATCACCTACTCCGACGACCTGAGCACCGTCGCCGAAGCTCGCTACGAGATGGTCGCCTCGACCGACGCCGGAGAGACCTGGAGCGCCCCGGTCACCGTGGCCCGGGACACCTCCGTACCGGAGGTCGACCCGAACGACCCCACCAAACTGCTGCGCGCCGCGTCCACCCTGCCGAGCCCGGCCGTCGACCCCAGGACAGGCACGCTGTACATGGCCTACGAGGGTTCGGACTTCTCCGGTGGAAAGTTCGACTCCGTCCAGCTCGTGCGGTCCACCGACGGCGGACGCACCTGGGGGAGCCCGGCGCTGATCAGCCCCAAGGGCGTTCCGGCCTTCTCACCGTCGATCGCGGTCGCCGAGCGGGGCACGGTCGCGCTCACCTACTACGACCTGCGCTTCCTCAGGCCCGGCAACACCACCACCCTGCCCACCGCCTACCAACTGGCCACGCTGCGGCGCGGAAATCCGAAGCTCCGGACCGAGCGACGGATCTCGCGGGTCTTCGACTGGCTGCAGGCGCCGTTCGCCGGGGGCTACTTCCTCGGCGACTACCAAGGCCTGGTGGCGGACGGCAAGGGAGTACGGGCGGTGCTCACCGAGACCCACTCCGGCGCACCACACAACCGTACGGACGTGTACACCGGCAGTCTCCGCACCCGCTGACCGACGCGGACGCGGACGCGGCCGGCGTACCGCTGATGCGGGCGCTCTGCGCCGAATCTAGACTGGCGAGGGCACAAAACCCCCGGAAACAGGGAGATATGCACCATGGCCAAGCGAGGGAACAAGCGACGCGCCCGTAAGAAGAAGAAGGCGAATCACGGCAAGCGCCCCAACGCCTGAGCCGCCTGACCCACCTGACCCGCCTTGAGCACATGGCCGAGGACCCATGCCTTCGCCAGTCGGATCGGGATCAAGAACCAGCCGTGCGGGAACGAACAGAGAGCCGGCCCCGACGAGACCAGGGCCGGCTCTACGGCGATGGGCGGGTCTTCCGGCGGCCCAGGAGCCTGGGCGGCCCCATAGGCCCAGGAGGCCCAGGAGGCCCAGGAGGCCCAGGAGTCTCAAGCGTCCTCGGTGCCCCAGGCTTCCCCGGCTGCCTCCCAGGCGCGAGGACGCTTCAGCCCCTCCCATTCGGGGCGCAGGAGGGAGAGGACGGCGATGTCGTGGCGGCGGCCGCGGTGGAGGCAGGCGGCACGGCTGACGCCCTCCTGGACGAAGCCTGACCTGGCGAGGACGGCGAGGGCGGGGGCGTTGTCCGTGTGGGTCTCGGCCGCGAGCCGGTACAGCGGGAGCTCACCGAACGCCAGGTCCACCAGGGCGTCGAGGGCGGCGGAGCCATGGCCCTGCCCGCGATGCCCGGGGGCCAGCATCAGCTCCACCTCCGCCGTGCCGTCGCCGATGTCCTGGTTGCTGAGGACGACGTGGCCGATGGGGGTGCGATCGGGCAGCAGCACGAGGAAGTCGTCACGGTCGTTGTCATCGCAGTCGCGCTCGACGCGTTCGCGCGTCGCGGTGCGGGAGCGTGGCCAGATGCCCATCTCATGGGCGGTCACCGGGTCGGAACGCCAGCCGTGCAGCAGGTCGGCGTCGTCCACGTCGAGAGCCGCGAGGCCTACGGTTCCGGCGCGCCAGACTGTCTGCCGGACCGCCCCGGCCTCGTGGTCCGCATCGCTGTCCCGGTCCAGGTCGTCCATGTCGTTCTCGGCGTCCGCGGTCCCGGTGTTCTCGATCATGGAGGGATGCTAGGCGCGGCCGCGCGCACGGGCCAGTGGGTTTCCACCCGGGACGACCGGGGTCGGACCCGTGCACGGCAAAAACGTTCCACCCCTCCCGCGGCACGGATCACGACGAGGTGATCGCAGCCGCGGAAGGGGTGGTGACGAAGGCGGGGGGAAGCGGCCGTCAGCCGGAGCCCACGAAGATCACGAGCAGCAGCCACACCACGGGAGCCGTGGGCAGCAGCGAGTCCAGCCGGTCCATGATGCCGCCGTGCCCCGGCAGCAGCGTGCCCATGTCCTTGATGCCGAGGTCCCGCTTGATCATGGACTCGCCGAGGTCGCCGAGCGTCGCGCTGGCGGCCACCGCGAGGCCCAGCAGGAGCCCCTGCCACCACGCGCCGCCGTCGATCAGGAACTGCATGCACAGCGCGCCCGCGACCATGGCGAACGAGACCGCGCCCAGCAGTCCCTCGCGGGTCTTGCCTGGGCTGATGCGCGGGGCCAGCTTGTTCTTGCCGAAGCGCCAGCCGACGGCGTACGCGCCCGTGTCGCTGACCACCGTCAGCAGCAGGAACGTCAGGACCCGCCACGGTCCGTCGTCGGCCGTCAGCATCATCGCCACGAAGGTGGCCAGGAACGGCACGTAGAAGGCGGCGAAGACGCCCGCGGTGACGTCCTTGAGGTAGCCCTCGGGCGGTTCGGTCATCCGCCATACGAGTACGGCCAACGAGGTCAGGGCCATGGCGACCCAGGCGCCCTCCGCCCCGCTGACGTAGCCGGCCACGACCATCGCCGCGCCGCCGACCGCCAGCGGTACGAGGGGGGCCTTGATCTCCTTGCGCTCCTGGAGCCGACTGGTCAGCTCCCAGAGGCCGACGACCACGGCGACCGCCACGACGCCGACGAACACGGCCTTGACGACGAACAGCGAAGCGATGATCACCGCACCGAGCCCGACGCCGACGCCTATGGCCGCGCCCAGGTCACGGCCCGCGCTCTTCTTCTGCGGTGCGGGCGCCGGGTGAGAGGCGTCGGGCATGGGCTCCGGTTTCTGCGGCACCGCCGCAGGGGGCTGTGCCGACGGGATCTCGTCGCCGTACGGCTGCTGGCCGTACGTCTGGTCTCGGAAGGACTGGTCCTGGAAGGACTGGTCTCGGAAGGGTTCGTCTTGGAACGGCTGGTCTTGGAACGGCTGGTCTTGGAACGACTGGTCGTTGAACGGCTGGTCGTTGAACGGCTGGTCGTTGAACGGCCCGTCCCGGAACAGGGGGCCGCTCGACGAAGCGGCCCCCCGGTCGTCATCCTGGTCGCCGCCGTACGCGGGCAGGCCGGGCACGATGGGCATGGGGCGAGTGTGCTGCGCCTCAGGCGCATCGTACGCGGGACCCGCCGGGACAGCCCCCTGGGCAGGCCCCTGGTCGGACGGCCCCCAGTACCCGGCTCGGGGCGGTGCTCCCCAGGAAGAGTCGTTCATCAGACCTCGAGAAGCTCTGCTTCCTTGTGCTTCAGGAGCTCGTCCACCTGGGCGACGTACTTCGCGGTGGTGTCGTCGAGCTCCTTCTCCGCACGGCGGCCCTCGTCCTCGCCGACCTCGCCGTCCTTGACCATCTTGTCGATGGCGTCCTTGGCCTTGCGGCGCACGGAACGGATCGAGACCTTGGCGTCCTCGCCCTTGGTCTTGGCGACCTTGATGTAGTCCTTGCGGCGCTCCTCGGTCAGCTCGGGGAACACCACCCGGATGATGTTGCCGTCGTTGCTCGGGTTGACGCCCAGGTCGGAGTCGCGGATCGCCTGCTCGATGTTGCGCAGGGCGCTCTTGTCGAACGGGGTCACGACGGCCATGCGCGGCTCCGGCACGGAGAACGAGGCCAGCTGGTTGATCGGCGTCAGCGCGCCGTAGTAGTCGGCCACGATCTTGTTGAACATCGCCGGGTGCGCACGGCCGGTGCGGATCGCGGCGAAGTCCTCCTTGGCGACCACGACGGCCTTCTCCATCTTCTCCTCGGCCTCGAGGAGGGTCTCTTCGATCACCACTTGCTCCTGCGTGTCTTGAGTAGGCCCGGCTTCGGTTCCCTGCGGGGACCCGGCGGCCGGCTGCGTCGCGTCTTCTTCCTGCACGGTTCCCGACCGGCAGGACATTGTCCATCCCCCGGTCGGGGGCCGTCCCGTCCGTCCCCGGACGGGTGTCGTCCCCGTGGACGAGGTCGTGCTCCGGTCAGTTCCGGCTGCTCTGGTCACCCACGAGCGTGCCGATCTTCTCACCCTTGACGGCGCGCGCGATATTGCCCTCCGCCAGAAGTTCGAAGACCAGGATCGGAAGCTTGTTGTCGCGGCAGAGCGTGATGGCGGTGGCGTCCGCGACCTTGAGCTCGCGGGTGATGACCTCGCCGTAGCCGAGAGCGTCGAACTTGACCGCGTCCGGGTTCGTCTTCGGGTCGGAGTCGTAGACGCCGTCCACGCCGTTCTTGCCCATCAGCAGGGCCTCGGCGTCGATCTCCAGGGCGCGCTGCGCGGCGGTGGTGTCGGTGGAGAAGTACGGCATGCCCATGCCGGCGCCGAAGATGACCACGCGGCCCTTCTCCAGGTGCCGCACGGCGCGCAGCGGGATGTACGGCTCGGCGACCTGGCCCATGGTGATGGCGGTCTGGACCCGGCTGTCGATGCCCTCCTTCTCCAGGAAGTCCTGGAGGGCGAGGCAGTTCATCACCGTGCCGAGCATGCCCATGTAGTCGGAGCGCGCGCGGTCCATGCCGCGCTGCTGGAGCTCGGCGCCACGGAAGAAGTTGCCGCCGCCGATGACGACCGCGATCTCCGCACCGTCACGGACGACGGCCGCGATCTCCCGGGCGATCTTGTGCACCACGTCGGGGTCCACACCCAGGCCCCCGCCACCGGCGAAGGCCTCTCCGGACAGCTTCAGCAGAAACCGGCCGCCTACTTTGCCGTCGTCGCTCTTCTGGGCCTTCGTGGTCATGGAGATCCGCCTCTTTCACGTGGTGCACATACGAAGAAGGCCATTGCCGGTGGGATGTGGTTCGCAACCCGTGCGCGGCAATGGCCTCCTCGTCAGATCTGCTGTCGTCCGTCACGCGCGTGCGTGACGACGCCGTACGCGGACGACTGCTTCGACCCTAGCGAAGTTCCGCCAGGAGTCGCGCGTCGATCGCGATACGGACTCAGATGCCGACCTTGATGCGCGTGAAGCGCTTCAGGGCGACACCCGCCTCGTCCAGAACCTTCTGGACCGACTTCTTGTTGTCGAGCGCGTACGGCTGGCCGAGCAGCGTGGCGTCCTTGAAGAAGCCGTTCAGACGACCCTCGACGATCTTCGCGATCGCGGCCTCGGGCTTGCCCTCGGCGCGGGTGGTCTCCTCGGCGATACGACGCTCGGACTCGACGACCTCGGCCGGGACGTCCTCCTGGGCGAGGTACTTCGGCGCGAAGGCGGCGATGTGCTGGGCGACACCGCGGGCGACCTCGGCGTTCGGCTTGTCCAGCTCGACGAGGACACCGATCTGCGGGGGCAGGTCGGGCATCGTGCGGTGCATGTACGCGGCCACGTAGCCGTCGCCGAACTGCGCGAAGCGGTCCAGGACGATCTTCTCGCCGAGGTTGGCGTTGGCCTCGTCCACGAACGCCTGGACGGTCTTGCCGGGCTCGATCTCGGAGGCGAGCAGCGCCTCGATGTCGGCCGGGGAGGTCTTGGTGACGTGCTCGGCGATGGCCTTGGCCACGGCCTGGAACTTCTCACCCTTGGCGACGAAGTCCGTCTCGCACTTCAGCTCGACGAGGACGCCGGAGGAGTTGTCGTCGGCGATGATCGAGACCACGGCGCCGTTCTCGGCGGAGCGGCCCTCGCGCTTGGCGACGCCCTTCTGGCCCTTGATACGGAGCGCCTCGACGGCCTTGTCGACACTGCCCTCGGCCTCGTCCAGCGCCTTCTTGCAGTCCATCATGCCGGCGCCGGTGAGCTCGCGGAGCTTCTTGACGTCAGCGGCGGTGTAGTTCGCCATGATTCCTGGAATCTCTCTCGGAGTCTGAAGATCTACGGGCTGGACGGCGGGGGCTGTGCTGCCCCCGCCGTCCGGACCCGAAGGAGTGAGGGGGTCAGGCCTGCTCGGCGTCCGCGGCGGGGGCCTCAGCAGCGGCCTCGGCGGCCGGGGCCTCGGCCTCGGCCTGCTCGGCGTCGGCGACCTTCTCCGTCTCGGCGGAGGTCTGGACCTCGGCGTCGTCGGCCTTCTTCTCGCCCTCGAGCAGGTCGCGCTCCCACGCGGCGAGCGGCTCGCCCGCGCCCTTCTCGCCCTTGTCGCCGGTGGCGACGCCGGAACGGGCGATGAGGCCCTCGGCGACGGCGTCGGCGATCACACGGGTGAGCAGGGTGACGGAGCGGATCGCGTCGTCGTTGCCCGGGATCTTGTAGTCGACCTCGTCGGGGTCGCAGTTGGTGTCGAGGATGGCGACGACCGGGATGTTGAGCTTCCGGGCCTCACCGACCGCGATGTGCTCCTTCTTGGTGTCCACGATCCAGACGGCGCTGGGCACCTTCTGCATCTCGCGGATACCGCCGAGGGTCTTCTCCAGCTTGGCCTTCTCGCGCGAGAGCACGAGAAGCTCCTTCTTGGTGAGACCGGAGGCCGCGACGTCCTCGAAGTCGATCTGCTCGAGCTCCTTGAGGCGCTGCAGACGCTTGTAGACGGTGGAGAAGTTGGTGAGCATGCCGCCCAGCCAGCGCTGGTTGACGTAGGGCATGCCGACGCGGGTGGCCTGCTCGGCGATGGCCTCCTGCGCCTGCTTCTTCGTGCCGACGAACATGACCGTGCCGCCGTGGGCGACGGTCTCCTTGACGAACTCGTAGGCGCGGTCGATGTACGACAGCGACTGGAGCAGGTCGATGATGTAGATGCCGTTGCGCTCGGTGAAGATGAAGCGCTTCATCTTCGGGTTCCAGCGACGGGTCTGGTGACCGAAGTGGACGCCGCTTTCCAGCAGCTCCCGCATCGTGACGACGGCCATGGCCGTTCTCCTTGAGTTTCTCGGTTGCCGCGGATACCGGACGGCATCCGCGCCTGACGCCCGCGGTGCGCCGTGCCGCAAAGGACCGAGGGGCGCTGACAGGGACCGTTGCCGGCCGCCCTGTCGGGGCGTGCGAAGTCGACCCGGTGACCCGGATCGCCAGAAGAAGTGTACGGGACCGGGGAGGCGACGGGTGACGCCGCTGTCCACAACCGGCGAGTAGTCCACAGATGCCGGTCATGTCCGGATGCCCTGCGGGACGGTTCTCGCATGCCTTTGACACTCCGGACGCGAACGAAACGACGGTCGCGCCTGACTCCCTTGCTCCCGGCCGCCCTGCCGTCACTGGCCCTGGCGGCCGTGCCCGCCCTGACCCTGCCCGCCCTGGCCCTGTCGGCCCCGGCGCCGACGGCGAGCGCGAGCGCCGCGATCCTGCCGACGTCGGTGCGGGCGGGTGCCCCGCCCCGGCTCCCGGACCCGGTGCCCGCCCTCGCGCGCGTCTGGCCGGTGGGGCTGCGTCCCCAGGTCCTGCGCGGCTGGGAGCCCCCGGCGACGGACTACGGCCCCGGTCACCGCGGTGTCGACCTGGCGGCCGAGCCGGGAGCGCCGGTCAGGACGGTGGCCGCGGGCCGGGTCTCCTTCGCCGGCCGCGTCGCCGGCCGGGGTGTCGTCGCGGTGGAACTGGCGGGTACGGGCGAGCCGCCCCTGCGCACGACCTACGAGCCGGTACGGCCGTCCGTGGCGAAGGGCGACCTGCTGACGGCTGCGGACCAGGTCGGCACGGTGGAGGCGACCGGCGGGCACTGTCCGGTCGGCTGCGTGCACTGGGGCCTGCTCAGGGGGCGGAGCTACCTGGACCCCC
>NZ_JBVJMD010000106.1:0-13635 GCF_055584385.1 Streptomyces sp. NPDC104096 | reverse complement strand
GCCAGGGCTCCCGGGGCGGCGCCGACGCCGTCCCGGGAGCGGGCGGCAGCACAGGAGCCACCCGCTCCCGCACCTCGCCCGCGTGCCAAGACCGGCACCCACCCGCACGCCCCGCCGGACAAGGCCACCGGCCACAACAACCGCGGCCTCGCCCGTTCCGAAACGATCGGCCACATCCGGGATCCGCCGCCTGCCGCCGGCGCGTTCTCCGGCCGGAGCACTGGGCACACGCGGGCGGCCCGTCGCACAATCCCGCCATGACCATGATCGGTATGCGGCTGCTGCCCGCGGCCCTCCTCCTCGCACCCGCACTCAGCGGCTGCTCGCCCATCGCCCCGTTCACCACCTGCGAGGGCACCGAGCCGGCCGTGGCACGGCTGGATCGCCTACCGGTACTGCAGCTCCGTCCCGTGCAGGCGATACCCCTCGGCCAGGACAAGGAGGCCAGGGCGTACTGCACCGAGGACAGCGCGGGCGCCTGGCTGACCGCCGAGCGGCTGTACACCTACACCGGCAGCCGCACCCAGGTCCTCACGTTCTACCGCCGTGCCGCACCGGCCGCAGGCTGGCATCCCGTGCAGCCCCTCGACCCGGGCCCGGACGGAGGGATGTCCGTCTTCTGCTTCGAATCCGCCGACCACCCGAGTATCACCCTCGCCTTCGAAACCCCGCAGTCCCTGCGCGACTTCCACGAAGCAGAAGAAGCACAAGCCGACCCGGCCCCCGCCCGCTCCGACGCCCGCCTCACGTTCTCCCTGACCGCCGAAGCAACCCCCGACGGCTCCCGGATGAACTGCTTCGACTGAACACCCTCACCGCTCGGCGATCCGCGCCGGGGCAGACGGCGCTGACCGCCGCCACGCAGGACGCACACGAACTGCCCGGGCCGCGCGCCCTCGCACCCGAGCCCGGACGGGCCAGTACGCCAAACCAGCACCCTCCTTCGGACACCGGCCGCCCGCATCGCGGTCAAGGAACCCGCACGGCAGCGGAGACCTTCACAACGCGCCGGCAAGACGATGCCGGATGGCCCGATGCTCCGAGTCTGGTCGGGGGTTCACCGGGTTCCAGCGGTGGTAGCCTCTGCCGGGCTATCTGCTCAAGGATCTTCGGGGCGGCGATGCCGACGGCGACCACGCCTACCGGCCCGCCGGCTTGTCCGGACGCGCCGAACGCGGCTGCGACGCCGACGCCGAGCGCCAGCCTCAGCACGACGGACAGCAGATACGGGCCCAACGGGGTCTCATCCTTCTCTCGCCAGGAATAGCCCCGCACGCGGCGTATGGCACCGTAGAGATCGAGCGCTTCGACCGCTCCCGCGCCGAAGACACTCCACCGACATGCTTCCTCGGCTTCGAGCGGCTGGACGGCATCGACGGCAGGCAGCGCTGCTTCTACATCCGCCGGCTGCGCGACTGGAAGGGCATCGTGGTGGCGGCGATGTCCCCGAAGCTCATGCGGACGTTCGGCGAGGTCTGCGGCGACACCCTGGCCCGCGTGCACGCGCGTTCCGGGGACCGGATCGCGATCGTCGCCTACCTGGGCGGCAGCGACGCGTTCGACCGGGCGCTCGCGGAGGCGTACGCCGACCAGAATGAACGCGACCACCGGGCTCTGGTGGCTGCGGTGCGCGCAGGCCGACTGCCTACGGAGGAACTGCCAAAGGGCCGGCCGGGCACGTGACCGTGGACGCGCGGTGCGAGCCGGGTACCCGGCTGCTGCTCCCGCCGGTGGGAGCAGCAGCCGATCGGGGCGGTGTCGCACCCGGTGGAGCCGGAGGTGCCGGTCGTCCGTCCGGTGTGCGTGGGGGAGGTCAGGCCGCCGCTGCGCCGAGGAGTTCGCCGATCCGGGCCTCCACGGCGGACGTCAGTTCGGTCAGGGCGTAGGTGGTGGGCCACATGACGCCGTCGTCGAGGTGCGCCTGGTCGCTGAAGCCGAGCGTGGCGTACCGGGTCTTGAACTTCGCCGCGCTCTGGAAGAAGCAGACGACCTTGCCGTCCCTGGCGTACGCGGGCATGCCGTACCAGAGCTTGGGGGTGAGGTCCGGAGCGGCGGACCGGATGATCTCGTGGAGGCGTTCGGCGAGTGCGCGGTCGGTGTCCGTCATCTCGGCGATCTTCGCGAGGACGTCCTTCTCCCCGTCCGCCTTGGCCGTGCGCGGGCTGCGGCGCGCGGCAATCTTCAGTTCCCGGGCGTGGTCCTTCATCGCGTCGCGTTCCTCGGCGCTGAAGCCGTCGTACGTCGTGCCGGCCGTCGCTCCGCCGCGGGCGGGCTTCTGCGTGTTCGTCATCGTGGCTCTCCTCGGTGTATCGGGTGTGCTCAGGGTGATCGGGGGTGTCGCGGCGGGTCAGCCGAGCCAGCGGCTGTCGCGCATGAGGTCGCGTCCGGGCAGTTCGTCGGCCTCGCGCCAGGCCTGGACGCGGCGCGGGGTGACGCGGAACCAGCGGTACGGCGTGGTCTGCGCGCGGGGGTCGAAGCCGGTGCGTGCGGCGAAGCGTTCCGCCTGCTGTCGCGGCGGCGCGTCGGGTTCGAGGACTTCGACGTCGCCGTCGATCACCGTGACGTCGCGGGTGGGGCCGAGTGCCAGCCGGGTGGTCCGGCAGGCGGCCAGGTTGCGGCCGGTCGGGCTGGCGGCCGGGGTGGCCATCAGCAGCGTTTCGCCGTCCCAGTCGAAGGACAGCGGCACCAGGTACGGCGTGCCGTCGGCCGAGGCGCTGGCGACCCAGACGTCGACGTCGTGGGTGAGGCGGTGCTCGGTGTCACGGCGTCGCACCGCCCGGGAGCGGGGTCCGGCGTTCACCGGACGTGCCGGCCGACGGTGTGCGGCACGGCGGCGCCGTGGCGGGCGAACGAGCGGGTCATGGTCGCTCCCGTGGTCGTGGATCAGGGCCAACCCCTGTGTGTCGCACCGGGGTTGACCGGCGTGCTCACAGCCTCCCGCGGGCGGGGTGGGGAGCGCCTCCGTGCCGACCACGGAGAGCACCACGGATAATGACCCCGTGTCCACTGACGTGATCTCGGCTCGGGAATCCGAAGTGCTCGCGCTGCTCGGAGAGCACCTCAGCAACGCGGAGATCTCCGAGCGGCTGTTCATCTCCGTCCGCACCGTGGAGTCGCATGTCTCCGCGCTGCTGCGCAAGCTGGCGCTGCCGGACCGGCGGGCGCTGTCCCGGCGGGCGGCGGAGTCCGCCCGTGCAGGGCGCTCGCGCCCGGCGCCGGTGCTGCCGGAACCGCTCACGGCGTTCGTCGGGCGGGTGCGGGAGCGCGCGGAGCTGGCGGCGGCGGTGGGGTCGCGCCGGCTGGTGACGGCGGTCGGTCCCGGTGGGGTGGGGAAGACCCGGCTGGCGTTGGCGGTGGCACGTCAGGCTGCCGAGGCCGGTGGCTTCGCCGACGGGGTGTGGTTCGTCGATCTGGCCCCGGTCGCCGATGCGCAGCGGGTGGGGGCGGCGGTCGCGGCGGTGGTGGGTGTGGGCGAGCAGCCGGGTCTCGGTGTCGACGAGGCGGTCCTGGCCGCGCTGGCGGATCGCGGGGCGCTGCTGGTGCTGGACAACTGCGAGCAGATACGCGACGGGGTGGCGCCGTTCGTGGAGCGGCTGCTGGTGGCCTGCCCCGGCGTGCGGGTGCTGGCGACGAGCCGGGCCCGGATGATGGTGCCGTTCGAATGGGTCTTCCCGGTTCCGCCGTTGTCGTGGGACGGCGGGGGCGAGTCGGAGGCCGTGGCGTTGTTCGTGGAACGGGCGGCGGCGGCCGGGCCGGTGCCGGATCCGTCCGTGTTCGACGAGATCTCGGCCGTCTGTGAGCGGCTGGGCGGTATGGCGCTGGCGATCGAGCTGGCGGCGGCGCGGTGGCCGACACTCGGACCGGACGGTCTGGCCGCCGGGCTCGGCGACCAGTTGGGGATCCTGGCCGGGGGGCCGCGCGCGGAGGTCCGGCACCGGTCGGTGCGGGCGGCCCTGGACTGGAGTCACGACCTGCTGGAGCCGCGGGACCGGGCGCTGTTGCGCCGGATCTCGGTGTTCGTCCTGCCGTTCACCGCCCGGGCGGCCGCCTCGGCGGCGGGCTTCGCCCCCCTGGATCCGGTCGCGGTCGCCGACGGGCTCGGCAGGCTCGCCGAACAGAGCCTGCTCACCGTGACACCGTCGGCGGCCGGCACCCGGTACCACGCTCTGGAGACGATCCGTCAGTACGGGACGGAACGGCTCGCCGAAGCCGGTGAGCTGGCGGACGTGCGGTCTCGCCACCTGGGCTGGTGCCTGGCCGGTGCGACGGCCCTGGCGGACGGTGACGGCACGGATCGGCGCGGGCAGTTCGACGCGGTGGCGGAGGACCTGCGGTCGGCCCTGGCCTGGGCCGTGGACCGGCCCGAGCACCGGGTGGACGCCCACCGTCTCGCGCTGTCCCTGGCCGGGCTGGCGTTCACCGGCAACCTGCTCGGTGAGGCCCAGCAGCGGTTCGAGCAGGCGGCCGCGCTCGCCGGTGCCGCGGCGGGGGCCGCCGCGTTGCGGGAGGCGGCGGGGGTGGCCGGTTGCCGCAGGCGCGGCGACGACATGTTCCGTCTGCACCTCGCCGCCGCCGAGGTCGCCCGCGGCGCCGGTGACACCGTCGCAGCGGGCCGTGATCTGGCGGCCGCCGCCACTGTGGCGTATCGCTTCTCCAGCGAGTTCGCGCTGGTGCCGACCGTGGACGAGGTGACCGGCGTGCTCGCGGCGGCGCGGGAGCTGTCCGGCGACGGTGACCCGGCGGGCGAGGCGGCCGTCGCGCTGGCCGAGGCGGCCGTGCTCGCGGACGCGTTCGGCGCCGTGCAGGGGGCTGCCGACAACACCGCGGAGCGCACGGTCCGGTACGCGGAACGGGCGGTGGCACTCGCGCGCGCGGCCGGTGACCCGGTGGGCGAGTCCGCGGCCCTCGACGCGCTCTCCGGCGCCCGGACCTGGTCCGGTGACTCCTTCGGCGCCGCGGATGCCGCCCGCCGCCGGATCGGCCTCCTGGCGTCGGTGCCGCATGGGCCGGCCGCCACGCACGAACTGATGGACGCCCTCGCCATGGCCGTCGGCACCGCCCTGGGCGTCGGGAATCTGGCCCAGGCCCGCGAGTGGGGCGTTCAACTGGCCGACCAGCCGCTGTTCGCCGAGGTGCGCCACCACGCCACGTCCTGGCTCCTGGTCACGGACGCCTTCGCGGGCGACGCCGACGCCGTGCTCACCGGTGGCGAGAGGTTCCTCGACGCGTGGCAGCGCAGCGGCCGGCAGCGGTCGTTCTCGCTCGGTCCCGCCGCCGCGTCGGTCGCGATGATCCACGGCCTGCGCGGCGACCACGACGCCCGGGCGGCCTGGCTCGCGATCGTCGGGCAGGCCGGTACCGCGTCGGAGCACCACCACGGCTACGGCGCGGTGTTCGACGCCATGGTGCTGCTGCACCACGGTGACGCGGAGGCGGCCCTGGAGCGGCTCGCGCCTGAGCCGGAGCGGGTGTGGAAGTGGATCTCCTGGATATGGCTGCACTGGTACATGGCGCTGCGGGCCGAGGCCTCGGTACTCGCCGGGCATCCGGCTGCCGGGGAGCGCGTGGAGGCCGGGCTCCGTCTGGTCGCCGGCAACCCGGTCGCCGGCGCCCAACTGCAGCGCGCGCGGGCACTGCTGGAGGGCGACGTGACGCGGCAGCTCGCCACCGCCGCGGCATTCGACGCGTCCGGCTGCCGCTACCAGGCGGCACGCACGCTGCTGCTTGCCGGAAACGGCCATGCCGCCGCCGGGACGGCCGCACTCGCCGCGCTGGGCCTCGCTCCCGGGGCCCGGTGAACGCTGTACTGCGCCACGCACCCCGAGTCCGGTGTCGGCGAGCTCGGGCCTCTTCTGGAGGCCGTCGGCAAGGCCGTGCTCGCGGTGCCGGACGCGTACGCCACCACCGTCGACGTCACCCCCTGGCTGGAACACAAGTGGGCAGCGGTCCTCGCGCACCGAGGGGAGGTCGCCCGCGAACGGTCATTGCCTGGCATCCTCGCCCGCCGGCCCGAGGAGAGCCGGCGCAACATCATCGCGACCGAGTACTTCACCCGGCTCGCGACCGGGCCACTCCCCCGGCGATCCCCATCGACTCACTGCCTGACGGCGGTCAACCGCCTCACTCTTCCCCGGGCTCGACCAGCCCCTTCCGACCTGAAGAGTCATGACGACCACATCCGTTCCCGGCGAGCTGCCCGGCAGCGCCATGACCGACGAGGCATACGGCGCTCTGCGTGCCTCGGCCGCCCTGCGGGTCGGGACGTCCGCGCTGATCACCAACCAGTTCGGGCAGGTCCTGGTCCAGCACGTCGACTATCTCGACACCTGCCTCCTGCCAGGCGGTGCCGTCGACAAGGGCGAATCCCCCGCTCACGCCGCCGCCCGTGAACACCCCCAGGGGCAGGGCCAAAATCGGGGACTGCCGACTGCGGGCCACCTCGTCACGGTGGCATTCACGGCGGCAGGGCGAGGGTGACCACCACGACGAGCTGCGCCGCCGACTGCGAAGTTGCCCAGAGCTCACCGGTGGCACAGCGGGGCTAATGCTTGCAGTCACGGGTAGAGGCCGTTCGCTTTCCGAATGCCGTGTGCGGATTCCGCTGGTCAGGCATGAGATTGCGGCTGACAATGAACGTGCCCGGCGCTTCTACGAAGCATCGGGCCGGCGCCCAGACGGCGCAGCCGTGGAGGACACCACCGGCGGGGCCTCCCTCAACAAGTTGCGCTACCGCCGTCCTCTTGGCTGGCCCGCTCGGCGTCTTGCCCGTCCAGGGCACCAGGGACGGCATGGTTGCGCGTTGGAATCGAACCCACGGGACCAACTCCGTGAAGCACGACGACGGACCCTTCAGTTCCCACCGAGAACCCTTCAGTTTGTGTGAACTCGCGAGACTCTCGGGGGTCCAGCCAAGATGAGTCCAAAGCCGCCATGAGATGATCTTGGAGTCCTGGAGGCGGCGGGTCAGGGTGCGGTAGGCATCGCGCTGGCGAGCGGCGCCAGGTTTCCGTACAGGGCGGCGTGCAGGGCGGCTGCGAGTTCGCGGGCCCGGCCCTCCTCTGCCACGTCGTGCAGTACGAAGTAGACCGGCCCCGCGGAGGAGTCCGAGCGGATCTCGCCGGCGTGGATCAGCTGGATGACTGCGGCGCGGACGGCGTCGTACACCGAGTCGGCGACGGTGTGCTGCGGGGCGGTGATCATGTCGGCCTTCACCGTCCAGTGCTCGCCCAGAGACTCGATGGCGACGAAGACGGCGTCCTGCTCCTTGGCCTGCCGGTACGCCGCCTTGAAGGCCGCCATGCCCGTCGCGTCGGGAATGTGGTGGGCGGGGCAGGGGGCCGGCAGCGGCTGCACGAGAACCATCGTGCCAGGCGCGCGGGACGGCGTGGACGTCGACACGGCAGGCGTGTGCCTCGCTGGGCCTGACCAGGCCGCCGATGGGCAGCCGACGCGCTGGCAGGGCTCCGGCCCGGGACTGGTGGAACCGTCTTGGACAGGGCAAGGACCCCGGCGTGGTGATCGCCGGGGTCCTTGCCCTGTGGGAGCCAAGGGCGCTCGTTTCAGTGGCCGATGGTGGGGTCCAGTCAGTGGCGGTCCGGGGCGGGGGCGTCGTCCTCTTCATGCTTTAGGCCGGTGGTGAGGTCCAGGAGGGCGCGGATGGACAGTTCGGCCTCCGCTGGACACCGGAACGGCCCATCGTGGTCGACGGTGTACCGGTTGCGTCGGACAGGTGGCAGCGAGCTCGTGCAACCGGGCAGTGGGATTCCGGGCGATCGCCATCAGCACCCGCGTGTGGTTGGTCAGAAAGGTCCACCGCCGGCTCTGGTGGTCCATGATGATCGAAGCCCTTCCCTCCTCAGTTCCGTGTCCAGCTCGGACCCGGCGTCCGGTCAGGCTGAGGTCTTCGACTGCGGCTCGGGGCCTTGTGTGCGCATTTGCTCGTTGATGCGCTGCGCTTCTTCGAGTTGGTCTTCGAGGACGATGATGCGGCAGGCAGCTTCGATGGGGGTGCCCTGGTCGACGAGTTCGCGGGCACGGGCGGCGATGCGCAGCTGGTACCGGGAGTAGCGGCGGTGGCCGCCTTCGGAGCGCAGAGGTGTGATCAGGCGGTGTTCGCCGAGGGCACGCAGGAAGGCGGGGGTGGTGCCGAGCATGTCGGCGGCCCGGCCCATCGTGTAGGCGGGATAGTCGTCATCGTCGAGGTTGTCGACGGGACGGGATGCGGCAGGGGGCATAGACCTCTTCTTCCGGGGACGCATCGGGGGGCCCGGGTGCCGTACCGGCACCCGGGCCCCGAGCTTTCAACACCATCTACTGGCACATCGTGCCGGTCTTCTGTGTCCGCAGGGTCCGCCTCGGAGGGCGGGGCTGCGGGGATCGTGAATGCGTGACCGGGGACCACCTTCCAATCCGGGGCCTGCGTACCCGGGCGGACTGCTTCCTCGCCCGGGCGATCCTGATGGCGTCTCGCTCCTTACCTTCGGTTACTCGGTTTGTACTGCTGGATATCGCGGGTACTGCTCGCGGCCCCGCGGGGTCGCGTCCTGCTTGACCTGCTTGCACGGCAGTTCGTGTCTGCCGTGCCCTCTTCGACTTCCTGGGTACGACCACGACAGTAACTCCGCAGCGAGCCAATGTCTACTACCGCGATGACAGATTTTCTCTAGGGCTGATGCGCAGACCCTTGCCTCAGGTACGACTGAAAGAGTGCTGCCCCGGGTTGCTTCCCGGCTCGGCGGGCACATGCCGAGCCGGGAGGCACAACCGATCCAGGGTGGGGTGACGGCGCATGACCGACATGGAGACGACAGCAACGCGGGCCCCCAGGACCCCTGCCGTGGTTGAGGGCGACAGCCCCGCCGGTGTCGCTCGCGCCCGTGACGTCGCCCGCGCCTTCGTCGAAGGCCTGGATCCGCCTGCGGCCTCCGAGACGGCGGAAACTCTCGCTCTCGCGGTCTCCGAACTCGCCACCAGCACCTTCCGACTCGGCGCCACCGCCGATGCGGCACACGCCGCTGTCACCGACCTCAACCCGTCACCCCCACGAGTGACAAGGGCTCGCCACTGCCCCGCGCCAAGCGTTACGGTCGGTCACAATTCACTCAGACGTCCGACGTCGCTGGTCAGCCGCATAGCCGCGCTTCGCGTCGGACACGATGCGCATATCGTCGCCAGTTCGCATCCGATGCAATTGGCGGCGCTTGGAACAACGGAACAGCCATGAGCGCCAAGCAGTTGATCTTTAACAGCTCCAGGGATCAACGAAACCGTGGTTGGCACTGAGATTGATCAAGACAGTCGCTGGTCCTTGATGCACCTAGGATTGCGAGGGTGACGGCAGGAACCAGTGACATCGAGAAGGCGGCCGGTGTGCTGCGCACCGGGGGCCTGGTAGCCCTCCCGACCGAGACCGTCTACGGTCTGGGCGCCAACGCCGAGGACCCTGCCGCCGTCTCGCGCATCTTCCAGGTCAAGGGGCGCCCGCCCTCGCACCCGCTGATCGTCCACATCGGCGGGGCGGAGCTGCTGGACGACTGGGTACAGGAAGTACCCGCGACGGCCCGTCTGCTGGCCGAACGCCTCTGGCCGGGGCCGCTGACGCTGGTCCTGCGGCGCGCTCCCCGGGTGCCCCTCGAAGCGACCGGTGGCCTTGAGACGGTTGCCGTGCGCGTGCCTGACCACCCCGTCGCGCTCGCGCTGCTGTCGGCTTTCGGCGGCGGTGTCACGGCCCCGTCCGCGAACCGCTTCGGCTCGGTGAGCCCCACGACCGCGGACGACGTCCGTGCCGAGCTCGGCGACGGCGTCGACTTCGTGCTGGACGGCGGTCCCTGTGAGGTCGGTGTCGAGTCGACCATCGTCGACGCCACGGGCGACATCCCGACCATCCTGCGGCCCGGCGGGGTGACGCGCGAGAACCTCGAAGCGGTGCTGGGGTTCCCGCTCGCGGTGCCCTCGACGAGCCACGTTCGGGTGCCGGGCCAGCATCCGTCGCACTACGCGCCGCGGGCGCGGGTCGTCCTGGTCGAGTCCGAGAGAGTCGTCGCCGAGGCGGAGCTGGCGCAGGAACTGGGGCACCGGGTCGGCGTCTTTCTTCCTGCCGCCTTCGGCGGCGCTGAGGTGAAGGCGCACGCGGTGGTGCAGGTCCCCGGTTCGATGGCCACCTACGCGCGGGGGCTGTACGGGTTCCTGCGCGAGCTCGACCAGCGGGGGTGTGACCTCATCGTGGCGTCACTGCCGGCGGAGGAGGGCCTGGGACTGGCGATCGCCAACCGGCTCCGCCGCGCCGCGGGGCCCCGGTCCACCGTGTGACCAGCGCCGACACCCTGCCCTTACTGCTCCCGGGTGCGGGGGCCGAGCGGATTCGTGGCGGATTCGGCTGGGGTCGCGCCGGTCTGGCAGGCCGGGCACAGCTCGTGCCGCCCCTCGTCGGTGACGACCGTTCCCCATCCTCGGCACACCTCGCAGCCCGCCGCCCGCGCCAGGTCGGCGCGGGGGGCGGTGCTGGACGCGTGGTCGGCTCCGTGAGCCATCGGGCGGTGCCCTTCCCGGGGTGATCGAGGGGTGAACCCGGTGGGTCCCCCCACGTATACGGGGCACATCACGCCGGGCCAGCTACGGCCGGGGCGGTCAGGAAGCGGCGGGGACCGCCGCATCGAGGCCGCGGGAGGCGACGAGCTGTGCACTGCCGTCGGCCAGCCGGTAGGACAGCCCCACCACGCCGAGGCGGCCGGCGGCCACCCGCTCGGCCAGGGCGCGGGAGCGTTCGAGCAGCAGGTCCACGGTGTTTTCGATGTGCTCGGCCAGGATCTCGTCGGCCTGGTCGCGTCCGGCGGCGCGGGCTGCCAGCACGCTCGGGGTCACCCGTTCGACAATGTCACGGACGAAGCCGCCGGGCACCTGGCCACCGTCGGCTGTGGCACGGGCGGCTGCGATGGCCCCGCACGAGTCGTGGCCGAGTACGACGACGAGCGGGGCGTCGAGCACGCTCACGCCGTACTCGATGGAACCGAGGACTTCTGCACCGGCGACATGCCCCGCGGTGCGCACCACGAACAGGTCGCCCAGGCCGCGGTCGAAGATGATCTCGGCGGCCAGCCGGGAGTCGGAGCACCCGAACAGCACGGCGAAGGGCTGCTGGGAGGGTGCGATCTCGGTGCGGCGTATGGCGTCCTGGTTCGGGTGCTCGGGGGTGCCTGAGACGAAGCGCTGGTTACCGGCCATGAGGAGCTCGAAGGCGTCGCGGGGGGGCGGGTTCTGGATCTCGGTCATGACGGCAGCCTACGAGCGGACACCAGCCGTCGCACCGCCTGGTCCCGCCGATGCTCGTCGGGTCGGGCCACGCTGACGGCCTCGTCATCACGCCTAGCGCGTGTATCGAATGTCAGCCCCCGCCTCGGTCACGCTGCTTTCGCGTCCTCACCGGCCAGGAACGGATGCAGCAGCGTGAGCAGGGCGCGCGGACGGTGCAGCGGGATGATGTGGCCGCAGTCTTCGATGACGTGTCCGGTGAGATCGTCGGTGACCGGGCGGAGTTGGCGTTCCAGCGCAGCACCGACGGGCCGGGCGCCCAGCGCCATCGTGGGCACCGTCAGGCGGCCGGCGGCGACCGCCTGCTCGATCTGCACAGCGCTCTCGGGCAGGGCCCGGTAGTACGAGAACGCGCAGCTCAGCGCCTGGCGGCCGGTGTATGCGCGGACGAACGCGTCCCGGAGGGCGGGGCGCACCCCGTCGCCGAGTGTGCCGGCGCTCAGAAACCAGTCGACGTAGGCGGCCTCGTGGCCCTCCAGCACGGTCTCGGCGAGGCTGGGCGCGGCGGAGTGGAAGCCGAACCACCACGGCGGCCCGTCGGCGAGGAAGTCCTCGGCGCCGGGCAGCCTGCCCAGAAGGGACTCCATGACGACCAGGCGCCGGACGAGACCAGGGCGGCGCAGGGCGAGGAGGAAGGCCGGTGCGGTGCCCGCGTCGATGCCCACCACAGCGGCCGAGGACACGCCGAGCGTGGTGAGAAGCGCCGCGGCGTCCTCGGCCAGGGTGCCCGCGTCGTATCCGGAGGCGGCCCGGCTGCTCGCGCCGAACCCGCGCAGGTCCGGCGCGATGACGCGGTAGCGGCCGGACAGGTCGGCCATGACGTCCGTCCACAGTTCCCAGGTGTGCGGGAAGCCGTGCAGCAGCAGGACAGCCGGGCCCGATCCGGAGAGGGCGACGTTCAGTTCGACACCGTTGGCGAGGACGCGTCGCAGCTCGGGCATGGAGGGACTCCAGGTGCTTGGTGAGTGATGGTGACTAGGTCACGCTAGGGAACTAAGCTGGTCTGCCCAAGACGGCACTTTCCCTTCAGGTGGTGAGCCCCGGGTGACCACGTCGAGGCCCGGCGAACCCAGCCGGCGACCCGGTGAGCGCGGGGACCTGCTGGATCCGCGCTGCCCGACCCGCCAGTTGCTCGACCGTATCGGCACCAAGTGGACGTCGATGGCGGTCAAGGTGCTGGCCGAGGAGGCTCCGGGTGAGCTCCGTTTCGCGGAACTGCGGCGTCGTATCCCGGGCATCTCGCAGAAGATGCTGTCCGTCACCCTGCAGAGCCTGGTCCGCGATGGTCTGGTCGCGCGCCGCGTGGAACCCACCGTGCCGCCCGCCGTCCACTACCTGCTCACCGAGCTCGGCCTGTCCCTCGAAATACCGCTCTCCGCCCTGCGGGTCTGGGCCGAGACGCACATGCCGGAGATCGACCGCAGCAACCAGCTCGCTGACGAGTCACTCCCCCCCCAATTACTGAGCGTTTTCAGCGTTGCCTTTCGAGGGTGAGGACGGCTTTGGTGATGACGGTCATGTGGTTGGGACTGATGCGGGATCTGCGGAAGATCTGCCAGGACTTCAGCCGCGCCATGCCGCGCTCGACTGGGGCCCCGGCCTGAGCGAGGGCACGATTGACGGTCCGCTGGGTGGGGGTGAGCTCCCCGCCGGGCGGACGCCTCAGGCCGGTCGTGACCCAGGGACCGGCACCGGTGTAGGCGCGGTCGGCGAGGACGGGGACGCTCTGGCGTTCGCAGATCCGGATGATGCGGTGGGTGCGGGCCGCGGTCAGGTCGTGGGTGCGGCCCGGCAGGGTCGGTGAGATCCACAGCACCTCGCCGACGGGATCGGTGACGACCTGGACGTTCACGCCATGCCGGCGGTGCTTGGCCGAGTAGTCGGCGCGGTTGTCGCCGACGCGGTCGCACTCGGCGAGCGTCCCGTCCAGGAGAACGAAGTCCGGACAGTGTTCGCGCAGCGTCTTCAGCAGGCCCGGGGCGCGGTCGGCGAGCAGGGCAGTGATGGTGGTGACGTAGGCGTGGGCGGTGCCGACGGATATCCCGAAGCCGACAGCGATGCGGGCGAGGGTGTCATGGTGGCGCAGGTACACGAGTGCGACGAGCGCTCGCCGGTGCGGCGGCAGTTTGCACCGCCGATCACCCTCACGGGTGACGATGAGCATCGTGACCCACTCGACCAAGGCATGTGACAGGTCGAGTGCGGCAGGACATGGAACCAACAGGGCTCCTGTGCCAATGCCGCGGAGTTAAGGCTTATCTCTGCAGGTCAACCCGCTTTCTGCCAATGGTTTTGGTGCATCGGGCAGGAGGGTGTAGGCCCCTCTGC
>NZ_JBVJMD010000105.1:0-14100 GCF_055584385.1 Streptomyces sp. NPDC104096 | reverse complement strand
CGACCCCAAGCCCTACGTCTGGACGAAGACCGCGGACGAGATCCTCGAACGCCTCGCCTCATATCTGAACAGAATTCCCGACTCGGAAGACTAGATCGAGGTTAGGGCTTGTCCAGAACCATGGTGCGCGGAATGCACGAGTGAGCGCTGACGCTCCTGCACCGGCAGGCAGCCGATTCAATGTGGGAGTCGGCCGCCTTTCAGGAGCCTTCTGCTCTTCCTCGCCCGACGGCCGCCCTCGCCAGACGCCCGCGGGAGCGGATCCGATTCCGCTGTCGGCGCCGGGCGGGTCCCTCGGCTCGCCCGGTGCCGGGCGGTCGCGGACGCGTGAGGTCCGGATCTGTGGGCTGTGCGTCCATTCGGCCGCTTACCGGCGCGGCGGCCATGCGGGAGGGTGGAAGGAGACCTGGTCAGAGCTTCTTTCCCGTGGAGGCACCCATGCCTGAGACCATCGCCGGGATCACCGTCCCGGACACCGAACTGGTCCGCGAGGCCACCGCGCTCGTGCGCGCGGTCGAGGACGACACGCTGTTCCACCACTCCCGCCGGGTGTTCCTGTGGGGAGCGCTCAAGACCGCCGCGCGGGGCCGCGAGGTGGACCTGGAGCTCGCCTACGTGGGCGCCCTCTTCCACGACCTCGGCCTCACCGCGGACCACCGCGCCAAGGACCGCAGGTTCGAGATCGACGGGGCCGAGGCCGCGTACGGGTTCCTGCGGGACCACGGCCGCACCGAACGGGAAGCCCGCGACGTCTGGCTGGCGATCGCGCTGCACACCACCCCGGAGGTCCCCCTCCACCTGGCACCCGAGGTAGCCGTCGTGACCCTCGGCGTCGAGACCGACGTGCTGGGCCTGGAGCTGGAGCAGATCACGCCGGACCAGCGCGCCGAGGTGCTGGCCGCGCACCCGCGCCCGGACTTCAAGCGGCGGATCCTCCAGGCGTTCTACGACGGCATGGCTGACCGTCCGCAGACCACGTTCGGCACCATGAACGACGACGTGCTCGCCCACTTCGACCCGGAGTTCCGGCGCGAGGACTTCGTCCGGATCATCCAGCAGAACGCCTGGCCCGAGTGACCGGCCCACGGGTGCGGATCCACCCCGGCCGTACGGGCGGCCGGCCCCCGGCCCCGGCAGGTCCGGGAGCCGGGCCGGGGAGAGGAGCGGCGGGGAGACGAGGTTCGCGCGGTGGCGTTCCTCGTGTTCGACGCGTGAAGATGCTCGATGTCTCGGGCCCCGCGGAGGTGTTCGCCGAGGCGGACACGCTCGGCGCCCGCTACGCGCTGCGCTATGTGTCGCCTTCCGGGCGGCCGGTCCGCACGTCCATCGGCACGGTGCTGCCCGTGGAGGCGACGGCGGCGGAGCTGGAGGAGGTCGACACGCTCGTCGTCCCGGGCGGGGACCGGCTCGTGGGCGAGCCGATCGAGCCGGAGCTGACCGAGGCCGTGCGGCGGCTGAGCCCCGGTGCGCGTCGGCTGGTGTCCGTCTGCACCGGCTCGTTCGTCCTGGCCGTCACGGGCCTTCTGGCCGGGCGCCGGGCGACCACCCACTGGCGTCACACCGGGCTGCTGGCGCGGGCGCATCCCGGCGTCGACGTCGTGCCCGACGCCCTCTTCGTAGCGGACCGCGGCGTCTTCACCTCGGCGGGCGTCAGCGCTGGCATCGACCTGGCCCTGTCGCTGGTCGAGGCGGACCACGGCGCGGACCTCGCCCGCGAGGCGGCCCGCGGCCTGGTGGTGTTCGTGCAGCGTCCGGGCGGGCAGTCCCAGTTCTCCGCGCCGCTGGAACTCCGGCCGCCCCGGTCCGCCGCACTGTGCGCCGTCACCGACCTCGTCTCGGCACAGCCCGCGCTCGACCACACCGCCGATTCGCTGGCGGCCGTCGCCGGGGTGAGCCCCCGGCACCTCACCCGGCTGTTCACGGCCGAGCTGGGCACCTCACCGGCCAAGTACGTCGAGCTCGTCCGCCTCGACCACGCCGAGGCGCTGCTCACCGCAGGCCACAGCGTGACCGAGACCGTCCGGGCGGCCGGTTTAGGCAGCGCGGAGACCCTGCGGCGCGTCTTCGTGGCCCGGCTGGGCATCCCGCCCGGCCACTACCGCGCCAGGTTCGCAACCACCCACCCCGGCCCCGGTAGCGGCGGTGCGCCGCGCCTGCGCCTCCCCCGGTGCGGGCGGCCGCCGCCCCGCGGCGACACTGATTCCTGATGTGGTTTGTCAAGCTGCGCGAGCAGTGGGCGGCACGAGTTCGTAGGTCCGTCCGTCGCGTAGGAGGGCCCAGAGGACGTTGACGCGGCGGCGGGCCAGGGCGAGGACGGCCTGGATGTGGTGCTTGCCTTCGGCTCGTTCGCGCTCGTAGAACCGGCGAGGCTCAGCGCAGTGGCGGATGCTGAACAGCGCGGAGATGTAGAAGACGCGTTGGAGTCGGCGGTTGTAGCGTCGTGGCCGGCGAAGGTTGCCGCTGATCCTGCCGGAGTCGCGGGGAACAGGTGCGACGCCGCCGAAGTCGGCAAGGCGGTCTGCGGTGCCGAAGAAGCTCATGTCACCGCCGGTCGCGGTCAGGAACTCGGCTCCGAGGATTACGCCCAAGCCGGGCATACTGGTGATCACTTCGAAGTCCTGATGTTCGCGAAACCGGGCTTCGATCGCCTTGTCAACATGGGCAATCTGCTGCTTGAGGGCCATCACCTCCGCCGCCTCGCCACGGTGTTCCGGCGGGCCTGGCACCCCTTCCCAACCCACGCTCTTCTCCCGAATGAAGACAGCTACTACAAGCTCTCCTAGCAACGACCCACTGGAAGAACCCGAGCGTCCCGCCCCCCGCTCAGGGTGGGCGGCTGATGTCAGTACCACCTGTCACGATGCCCGGACATCGTCACGATCCGGAGAGACACATGGGTACCTGGGACGTCGGCCCCTTCGACAACGACACCGCGGCAGACTGGTGCGGCGACCTCGACGACGCCTCCCCCGAGGCGCGCCAGGGCTTGGTTCGAGACACACTCGCCCGAGCGGCCGACACCAGCGATTATCTCGACGCGGACGTCGCCGATGAAGCCATCGCCGCTGCCGCCCTGGTCGCCGCGCAATGCCCTGGCGGCGAGCCCGCCCACCCCCACTACGGACCGGACGAGCCCCTCCCCGACCTCACCGGTCTACGCGCCCTCGCCCTCCAAGCCCTCGACCGCGTCACTACCGAGCCGTCCGAACTCCTGGAACTCTGGGCCGAACCGGACGACGGCCCCTGGCAGGCAACCATCAACCGGCTCCGCAGCACACTCACGCCCCAGCCACCGGGAGAGCAACTCCGCTTGAGCTGACTCCCCGCCGCAGCGCAACTGCCCGCTCCCACCTGGAAGGTCCACATGAGTTGGGACGTTCTCCTCCTCCGCCTGTCCGATGACATCGCCTCAGTGCAGGACATACCCGACGACTACACCCCGTCCCCACTCGGCCGACAGAAAGAAGTGCTCGCGGCCGTGAGCCAGGCCGCCCCCGAAGCCGACCTCTCGGACCCCACCTGGGGCGAACTCCTCGGACCCACCTGGTCCATCGAACTCAACATCGGCGAGGAGGACCCCGTGGACTCGATCATGCTCCACATCCGCGGCGCCGGCGACGACGTGCTCACCCCCGTCTTCCGCCTCGCGGGCGCCCTCGAATGCAAGGTGCTGGACTGCTCCGCAGGAGACCTGATCACTCCACAAGAACTCTCAGGCTGGCACGCCTTCCAGGAGTTCCGCGACCGCGCGATCGGTCCCTCTCACTGACTCGCTGCAACCTGCCCGCGGCCCGAAAATACAAAGTCAACCTGCACAGATTCGGGCCAGCCAGACCACATCTTGCTTCACCCCGCTCACTCACCCTCCACCTCATCTGCTCAAACCGAGGTTGGAAAAGGCTCAGCAGCCGTGCCGATCCCGAAACTGGCGGCGAGGCGCGTGCAGGTGTCCCCGCGGCGCAGGTGCGCGAGCACGAACAGGGCCTGGCGGTACACCGGCAGGCTGCGCCACCGAGTGCCTCGTTCGCGGCGACGCCGTTGCAGGTGCCCGGCGAGAACCGCAGGTGCGAACTGGACAGGTCGACCGCGGATGGGCAGACAAGCACGACGAAACTCCTGGCCGAGCGAGTGATCTTGGTCGCGATCTCCTCCATCAGGAGCTTCGCCACGTCCAGCACTCGGGGATTCGTCCAACTCCAGCCTGCCACAGTCAGGTTGGGGAGCACTCATTGCCTGACGGATGATGTTCCGGGCGAGAAACTGACCCCCATGACTCCAGCGAACCACCCCGACACAGTCCACCTGAGGGCGTTCACCGAGGCCGACCTCGTCTTTCTCGACCGCCTCTGTACCGATCCCGAGGCGCTCGGCGAGTTCGAGTGGCTCGGATTCGGTGATCCGAGGGCGCGCCGTAAGCGATGGGAGATTGACGGGTACATCTCCGTCGAGTCCGCGGCGGTTGCGATCGCGCGGGCCGATGACACGGTTATCGGCATCGCCAGCTGGAAGCCAAGCGGCTTCCCGTCGGGTGTCACCTACGAGATCGGCGCGGGGGTGCTGCCCGAGCATCGTAGACAGGGGGTGGGCACGGCGGCGCAGAAGCTGCTCGTGGACTACCTGTTCGGCCGCACGACTGCGAACAGGATCGAAGCCTTCACCGATGGCGGCAACCTCGGCGAGCAGAAAGTCCTCGAACGCCTGGGGTTCCGCCGGGAAGGGGTCATGCGCGGCAGGTCCTTCCAGCACGGCAGGTATGTCGATGTGCTCGTCTACGGTCTGCTCCGCTCGGAGCATGGCCCCGGAACGCCATGAGCGCTCCTCCCGAGCCGTTCAAAGCGAGGTTGGAAAGGCTCACGGTCTTGAAACCCGTCGTGGCGCGAGCCGTCGTTCAAATCCCACACCCGCCGCACAGATGGACGGCCTCTGACCAGGCAGATCGGTCAGGGGCCGTTCTCGTGCCCGATGCCCTATGCAGGACGGTGTCGTTCAGAGGATCTGTCCGGTTTGGTATTGGTTCAGATAGCCGGTGCGGTTCTTGAGTTCGTGGACCAGGATCGGACGGAGGCAGGCGCGATCTCCGGGTGATCAATGGGTGTCGAGTCCCTGATCACCGCGGCGGTACTGATGCCGCCCAACCTGTTCCCCATGCGCGGCTCCCTACAGGGACATTCCGCAGTACAGGCGTCGTCGCAGCCCGGCGTCGCGGGCGAGTTCGCCGAGGCGTTCCAGGAAGTCGGCCATGAGCCTTGGATCCTGCCCGCCACCGTCTTCCGTGTGGGTCCATGCGGTGGCGGTTTCCAGCAGGCGCTCCGAGGCGGCCGCTGCGAGAGCCTCACGAAGGGTGCCTGGGAGCGAGACGAGCCAGGGCCCGTCTTGCTCGGGATCGTTGAGCAGTTCGCAGAAGCGGGGGTCGGATTCCACGGAACAGGTGAGGGCCTTCCGGGTTCGGTGTGGATCGCGACGTCTGCACCGACCGAAAGGCCTCGTGCCCCACCTGCACCCCTGGCCGATACCGGACGGACTCGCGGACCTCGATGACCTTGAGGTCCAAAAGGTCCTAGAAGGACCGGAAGACTCCTTCGGGGTCGAGCCGCGCGGTGTCGGCGACGTCCGCGAAGTCCAGGTTCGCGATCGACAGGTTCGCGTGGATGTCGTGGATGCCGGCAGGGACGGCACGGACCGATCCGCCGGATGCATCGAACTCCTCGTCGCTCTCGCACTCGTCTCTGGTCAGGACGGCCACCGCCAGCAGCGCGTGGTCGCGGTCGCGCATCGTGGTGCGGTCGGCGAGGAAGACGACGCTGAGATCTTCGTCCGCGGACACGGCGGCGACCACGTCGTCGGCCGGGGCACCGGACCACACCGGGTCGTCGACGATGTGGACCACGGCTTCGTGATCGCCGTCGCCCCACGGCTTCGACAGCTCGGTACGCAGGCACTGCCAAGCCGGCTCGTCGCCGAAGTCGGTTCTGATGACCAGCGCGGCGAACTCGTCGCGGCCGGTGACAGCAGGCAGCATCTTCAGGCTCCGCTCTTCGTGGGCGTATACACCGCGTACACGATGCCACCCCGTGCCGGCAGCCGGTCGGTCGAGGGGCGCAGCCGGCCGTCCCGCCCGGGGTGCAGTGGCCGGATCGGGCCGCGCGGGTGATTCTGGGATGTGCCGACTGTGGGCATCACGGTGGACCGCGCCGGCTTCGGGCCGAAGCCGCACGGAGCGAGCGGAAAGCCGAGGGAGGCGGTGACCGATGTGCCGGTGGCTCGCCTATTCGGGCACCCCGATACTGCTCGACAGCATCCTCTACAAGCCGACGCACTCGCTGATCGACCAGAGCCTGCGCTCCCGGCTGGGCGTCGAGACGACCAACGGCGACGGGTTCGGCGTCGGCTGGTACACGCCGGGCACCGACACTCCTGCGGTCGTCCGGGACACCGGCCCGGCCTGGAGCGACCGCAATCTGCGGGAGATCGCCGACCATGTCCGCTCCTCCCTGTTCCTCGCCCACATCCGGGCCTCGACCGGTACCGCGGTGCAGCAGACCAACTGCCACCCGTTCCGCCACGGCCGCTGGCTGTGGATGCACAACGGGGCGATCACCGACTTCCACCGGGTCCGGCGGGACCTCGTCCTGGCCGTCGCTCCGGAGTTCTTCACCTGCATCGAGGGAACGACCGACTCGGAGACGATGTTCTATCTGGCCCTCACCTTCGGCCTGGACCACGACCCGCCGGGTGCCGTGGCACGGATGGCGGGCCTGGTGGAACGGACGGGGCACGAGTACGGCGTGGAGTTCCCGCTGCAGATGACGGTCGCCGTGACCGACGGACGACGGCTGTGGACCTTCCGCTACTCCAGCCAGGGCGCCTCACGTTCGCTGTTCTTCAGCAGCCGCGTGGACACGCTGCGGGCACTGCACCCGGACCTGGCGTTCCTGCGGGAGATATCCGACGAGACCCGCCTCGTGGTGTCCGAGCCCTTCGGTGACCTGCCCGGTGCCTGGAACGAGGTCCCCGAGGCCAGTTACGGCGTCGTGCAGCCCGGCACGGACGAACTGCTGCCCTTCACCCCACAGCCCCTCTGAAACCGCCGAACCGCCGGCCGCGGGCACTGGGCGTGCCGAACGGCCGACCGCGGCAGCCGGCACGGGCTGGTTCCGGCACCGGGGACTCACTCCCGCTCAGTCCGTGGGAACGGTCCGTGCGGACAGTCCCCGGCCGGCCCGGCCGCGGAACGACACGGGGCGGCCAAGGCACGGGACGATGCAGGGACAGGCGGCAGAGCGGCGGTCGTCCCGGGCGTGGAGCGGAGCGGGCAGAGGCCGGGCGGCCGGACCGAGGCGCGCCCCGGAAGCCGGACCACGGGACGGAAGTACCGAAGGCACAGCGGCGCAACGCAGCGGGTCCGGGGCTGGTGGGCACGGGCGCGGCCGAAGCGCCGGGGTCGCAGCGGGGCCGTGCAGTGGGCGTATGGAGCGGCGGGGAGGGCACCGGACAACCGGCGGGACCGACGGGCAGCGCAGCCACCCGGAGCGGACGGACGACACAAAGGGCACGCGACGGACGCCGGACGACGGACCCGGGGCACACAACGCCCCGGGACCCGGCGTCCCGACCGAAGCGACCGGACGCGGCACGGTCGACAGACAGACCGAGACGCGCCGGACCGGACGGCGGGACCGGGACAGGCGTTGACGTGCTCCCTGGCCTGAAGTCCAGGGATTCCGGAAGGGTCGTCTGACCCTTCCGGGGGCTTCCTGCTTCAACGCGCTGTGCGGGCACCTGTGTCCGTCTTACCGGCGCTCCACAGGCGTTTGGCGTCTCCGCCCGTCCGGCGGCGACGATGCGGCGTCCTTCGAAGAGGACGTTGCGGGCTGCGTTGTGGTCGCGGTCGTGCACGGCGTGGCATGCGCTGCATGTCCATTTTCGGACGTGCAGGGGCTTGGGGCCGTCCCTGAATCCGCAGGCCGAGCAGATCTGGGAGGACGGGAAGGCGCGGTCCACCTTGGCGAAGGACGAAAGAGCTGGCCGAACGAGCGTGAGGTCCGCCTCGACGCCTTCCGGTGGCTCCACCGCTACAACACCCGACGCCGACACTCCCGCCTCGGACAACGATCACCGATCGTCTTCGAGAACGCCTTCCAACAACTGCCAACTACGCCGGCACCAGCCGCATAACCCGTGTCCAGGATTCGGGGTCAAGGCCCGGTCGAGCGGATCACGCTGCAGCCGGCTGGGCAAAGTCGGGTGTGGTTCCCCACCGGCTACGGCGTGGCCGTCGTGGTTGAGCTGGCGGAGTTTCGGGGGCGACGGCCGCCGAAGAAGGTGGCCGATCCCACCGGGGTCCGGCTGCGCGCCGGGCACGGGCTGACGGTGACCGAGACGGCGCTGGCGTTTCTGCAGGACGCCCGCCGGCGGGGAAACGGGTGCCGACCGCTGGACTGGATACCGGAGGTCCACCACCCGGCCGGGGGCGGTGAGGCCGTCATCCCCGTCGCCCTGATGTTCTACCAGGGCGACACCGACAACGGCAGCGGTGCGATGCTGCGGGCGTTCGTGGAAGCCGACCGGCCACCATGAGGCCTGAGCATCCCGCCGCCAGGCGCACGGCTTACGCGCGGCTGCATGCTTACGTGCCCCAGCCGTCCGGGCGGAGACCTGGCGGCCGCGGCCCGGCTTTCCACCAAGCGCCGCTGGAAGAGGCGGGGCGGTGGCACTATCCGCTGTTCCCGCGGCTGCTGTTCGTCCTGGACGGCGCCGCCCAGGCCGGTATCGAGAACCGGATCAGCGCCCTGCACGCAGCCGTCCACGACCCGGCACTGGCAGAGTTCCTGCGCGACGTTCCCGTCCTGGCAGCGCCATTGACCGAGGTGGTGCGAGAGGGCCCCTCAGCGCCCGTGTGGCAACCCGTGCAGGCCCCAGACCAGCGGGTTGGCTGGATACACTCCTGTACGTCGTGAACGCGCAGTGCGCAGTACTGCGCACTCCTTCATGCGGGCCGACCCTGAACCCCGACCACAGACCCGACCGTGCAGGCCACAGCACTGCGCAGCCGATCACGCGGGCATGCGGAGAGCCCGCTTGTACGAGCGTCCGAACTGCGCAGCCACCGCTCCGCGAGGAGGCTGCGCGTGCTGGTCGGGGCTGGCTTGCGCAGCGCTGCCGGCCAGCACCGCTGGTGTGCGTGAACAGCAGCTCACCCAGGACGCCGTCGAACGCGGCTGGCCCCGCGAGGTCGAACGACACAACGTTGTCGCCGACCGGATCCGCAGCCTCCTCGTCGACCTTGGCGAGAGCATCGAGCCCGGCCCCGACGATCACTGCTGACCGGTTCGTTGCGGCAGCCCGAACGAGAGCCCGACGGATACTTGCCGGATGGATGGATCAAGGGCTTCTTGGGTCAACACCACGCACGACTGGGCCGGCACCGTGGACGCGGACCATATCGATCGGATCCGCCAGGGATTCGCAGAGTTCGCGCCGGCCGGACCCGAACACCTTGTTCTCGAGATCGTTGCTTACGCCGCTGACGAGGCAGCGAGCCGGGGCGGCGGACGGTGCGTGGTCACGCTGCATGCCGACGGCTCGGTGTCGGTGAAGGACGACGGCCGGGGCACCGACACTCGGGTCGACGAGCATGGCCAAGTGGTGAAGAAGCCGGTCATGGCCACGAAGGATCTGCGGTTCTTCGACCTCCCTGAGGCGGAGCGACTTCCGGACGGACATCCGCGTCGCGGCATGTCCGTCGTCGCAGCGCTCAGCGAGTGGCTGATTCATACCAACCGCCGTCTGAGCGGGTCCTGGAGCCAGCGCTATGAACACGGCGTCCCGGTGACCGATCTGCAGCCCGTCGAAGCCGACGGGACCACGGGGACCTGCGTCCGCTTCCTGCCGGACGAGGCCCTGCGTTCGCGGTGGTCGTTGGCCGCGGGCGATCTGGTGCGGTGGTCCGAGCACTGGCCCGACCTGGCTGCTCACCTCGACGATCAGCGCGACGGCGAGGACCGGTCACGTCCGTGACCACGGGACGGCACGACCGAGCTGCACGGGGAGAGCGGCCCGGTCGGCTCCCGATCCGCGGTCCTGGTACTCGGCCCCGGGGGCTTGGAGGTGGCAGGCGTCGGGGCCAGTCTCGGTCAGGATGCATTCGAAGTTCAGCCGGTCCCCCACACGGAATTCGTCCGGATGAGAACCTGGTCGGCCGCTACAGCTCCGCGTCCTCCACCCCGTCCGCCGGCGTCCTGCGGCCCCTGCACGACCCGGATGCGGCCGAGCTCGACGACGAGGAGGCGTAGGTGGGCCCTGTCCTGTGTCGGCCGTGCGGCAGCGCGCTCGGCTTCAGGTCTCGGCGCTGCCACGGCGGTCGGCAGTCAGGAGGTAGGCGATCGCCATGTCTGCGAGCTCGTCCGCGTACCGGCGCCTGGCCGCGTCTCCGGTGGCGGGATCGGGGCGCACGGAGTCGTGGAAGCAGGCGCCGAGGATGGCGCGCGCCGCAGTGTCGAGTGCCTGCTGGGGCTGGGAGCGGCGGATCTGGTCGGTGTACGGGGCAGCTGCGTCGAGCAGGAGACGGTGGAGTTCGGTGATGGTGCGGGCGCCGCGCTCCAGTGACCTGGCCCCGCGCGTGCGCAGCAGCTCGGGGAAGAGGCTGCTGCTGTCGGCGAAGGACTGCAGCAGGGCGTGCGCGTAGGCGTCCATGACACCGGCCAGTGACGGCTCGGCGTCGCGCAGCCGCTCGGCCACGTACTCCTCGCGGCGCTCCAGCATCCGCTCGGACAGGGCGGTGATCAGCTGTTCTTTGTCCTCGAAGCGGCGGTAGATCGTGCCGACGGAGACGCCGGCGCGTTCCGCGACGCCGGCGATCGTCATCTCCTCCAGGCCGGAGGTGGAGGCGATCTCCTCGGCCGCCCGCAGCACGCGGGCCAGTGTCGCGGCGCTGCGCGCCTGCCGGGGCTCCCGGTAGGACGCTGGGCGTTCGGGCTCCTCGGTCATGTCCCGCATGGTATCCACGGCGCTCTCAGCAGGACCTTTTGACATCTGGTGCACTCCTCGGCGTACCCTGGCAATGCGAATGTGAATTCACATTCGCATTCTATCGGAGGTACGACCATGACCGGCAACCAGACGCTTCCCGTGACCGTGACGCTTGAGTCCGGGCCTGCCGGCGCCGGGAGCATCGACGACTTCGAGCTCTTCTACGCCCGCCGCGCCCTGGACCGCTTCCGGACGCTGCTGGGCCGCCAGGGACTCCTCGACCTCCTGGCCGCGGACATCGAGGAGGGCAACGCCTTCCTGCGCGAGAGCGCCCGGGCCTCCGACGGCGTCTTCAAGGCGGGCACCACCGTGCTCGCGGCGAAGGGGCTGACCTCGGGTGAGTTTTTGGCCTGGATGGACAAGGCCTTCGCAGGGGACGAGCACGTGCTCCTCGCGGCGCACCCCGAGCACTACGTGATGGGCACCGATGAGATCGGCGCGCGCGTGGTGGAGAACATCGGCCCACACGTCGCCGACTTCTACATGGGCGGCTGGGGCACCGACGCCCTGGCCTGGGCCAAGGACGCGGCCGAACTCCTCCCGGAGTCGGAGTTCCCGCGCAAGATGTCCTCGAACCTCTTCCTGGCCGACGGCACCGTCGTCGGGCGGGCCCTGATCCAGTTCGGCGACACCGCCGACGGCTTCACCGCGAACCTGACCGTCTACTTCCCCCTCACCTGCCCCGACGAGGTCCTGGACCACCACCTGCGGCACTACGCCGTCGAATTCCGCAACTGGATCGTCGCCGCCGCGGCCGCCCGCGCCTGAGCCCCCTCCCGGGCCCCGGGGCCGCCCCGGCGTCCGGCACCTGGAAGCCGTCGGGCCGCCCACCCGCACTCGCCGCATCCGGCTCGCGGAACCGTACGGCCCGCCTCCCTGATACGGCGGACAATGAAACGAAAGACCACGATGTCGAACCACACCCTGTCCGCCACGGGCGCAAGCTGACCCAGGCCGTCCTCGGCCTGGCAGCCCTGATCACCACCATGCTGTGCGCCTTCGCGCTGCCCTCGCTCCACCCTGGCGTTCGCAGATCCGGATGATCCGGTGGGTGCGGGCCGCGGTCAGGTCGCGGGTCCGGTCTGGCAGGGCGGGTGAAAACCACAGAACCCGGCCGGCTGGGTCGGTCATGACCTGGACGTTCACCCCATGGCATCGGTGTTTGGCGGAGCAGTCGGCCCGGCCATCGCCCAGGCGGTCGCATGCGGCGAGGGTGCCGTCGAGCAGGACGAAGTCCGGGTCGGCTTCACGCAGGATCTTGAGCAGGCCGGGTGCCCGCACCGCGAGCAGGTCGATCACGGTGTGGGTGTAGGCGTGGGCGGTGCCCACCGAGGTGCCGCAGCCGGCGGCGATCTGCGCGAGCGTGTCGTGCTTGCGCAGGTACACCAAGGCGACCAGCGTGCGGTGGGAGCTTGCAGAGGCGGTCACCCTCACGGGTGACGATGAGCATGGTGACCCACTCGACCAGCGCGTGCGGCAGATCGAGTGCTGCAGGATGGGGAACCAACGAGGCTCCTGTGCCGACGGGTCGGGACTTCGAACACCTCCCCCGACGGCACAGGAGCCTCATGCGTTGCGGGTCCCGCCGCCATGAGGCGAACGGCCTGTCACACACCCTGGCGCGGCGGCACTTCTGTCACCGGCTGCGGGAGGGTGCGTGACAGGCCCGGCAGCTCATTGGATCAGGTCGGTGTGCGGATGCTCGGGAGAGGCCGGGCAGATGTAGACCTGCATGTTGTCGGTGCTGCCGACTGCGACCTTGGTCGGCCGCGACGGGCTCTGGCCACAGCAATGCCCGGCGGCGTTGGCGGCGGCCTGTTCTTCGTGAGGTGCCCAGCTGTGTCCCTCACCGCCGTCCCATTCATAGGAGGCGATGGTCAGCAGTGGGGCCATCTGCGCAGCACAGACAGTGCAGTATCGGGGGTTGGGGTCGGTGCGGCCCCATGGAGGCCAGCCGCCGACCTTCCATCCGGGCGCGTCAGCCAGATGGACGTCATAGAAGTCCCGCGGACAGTCCGCGTGCTCGGAGCTGTCCACGTCGACGCCGGCTGCCTGCCATCTGCTCCAGTCCTCCACCATCAGCAGCATCTGCGGGCTCAGATCGAGGCTGTTGGGGTATTCGGTGATCGCTTCCGGTGCCAGCACGCACGGCTCCGGCAGATAGCCGTCATCGTTCACCTCGTACGGCTCGGGCGGTGTGGCGAGGAGGTCGCCGACCTCGGCGGCGGACCGCCAGAACAGTGCGGTCGCCGGCTTGTGATGCGGATCATGGTCGTAGGGGCACCAGAGGACCTGGAGCAGATCGGCCTGGCCGGGCGGCCGCAACAGGGGTATGTCGCGCAGATACAGCTGGGCCACGGGCAGCATGGGGACCGGGCAGTCCGCGGGCAACGGAAGGTCGGCGTCGAGTCGCTCCGCGAGCAGCGCGGCGTTCCGCTCCTTGACCGCCGCCTCCTCGGGAGTCATCCCACCCCGACCACCGTGATCACCGTGCCACCGGGCCCGCATGCGCCTCATGAGCCGTACGTCGTCCGGTGACTCGCGGAACCCGCTGTCCACGTGCAGGTGCGAGGCTTCGCAGTGCGGCCACGGCTCATCGGCCGGCCACAGCAACGGCCCCCCGACCGAGCTCTCCCCGGCCGAAGGCGCCCCGGGACGAGGGTGCAGCCGAATCGCAGGACGTGCCAACGGCGCCAGCTCGGGAAAGACCGCGGTCACGTCCACGGGTCGCGGCGGAGTAGTACGTACGAAAACCATGCCGGTGATCCTGTCACCAGCCACTGACAACCCCTGGCCGCCTCAACCAACTTTGGTGGCACCGGTGTTCAGCTGGTCAAGTCCAACGCACGCAGCCTCGGCCACAGCGACAGCAAGCCTGCCCATGCGACAACCAGCGTGCTTCGGCGCAGCCATCACTCGATCAGTGGCCGCTCTGAAAAAGCTCAATGTCAAAACCTGTGGCTGGGAGCCGCACCGGCCCAGCGGTGATAAACGTCCAGGTCGACGTTGCTGCCGCACACGATGGTGACCACGTGTCGGCCGGCGAAGCGGTCGCGGTCCTCGAGGATCGCC
>NZ_JBVJMD010000104.1:0-14141 GCF_055584385.1 Streptomyces sp. NPDC104096 | reverse complement strand
AACTCTCCGAGCCCCTCCCCCACAACCACCGCACGACGCTCCAGCACCGCACGCGACGTCGCCAGCGAGAACCCCACGTCCCCCGGCCGAACCCCGACGCCCTCGGCGTCCTCGGCGTCCTCGGCGTCCAGGAAGGACAGCAGGCGGCCCGCCTGCTCCCGCAACGCCGCATCGCTCTTCGCCGACAGCACCCACGGGACCGGGCCCGCGACGGGCGCTCCGCAGGCGGGCTCTTCGCTCGTCACGGCCTGCTCGACGATGACGTGCGCGTTGGTGCCGCTGATCCCGAAGGAGGACACCGCTGCCCGGCGCGGCAGGTCCCCTGCGGACCATCGAACCGCCTCGGTCAGCAGTCGTACGCCGCTCGCCGACCAGTCCACGTGCGGCGTCGGCTCGTCCACATGCAGCGTCTGCGGCAGCACACCGTGCCGCATCGCCATCACCATCTTGATCACAGCGGCCACGCCCGCCGCGGCCTGCGTGTGGCCGATGTTCGACTTCAACGAGCCCAGCCACAACGGCCGGTCGCCGTCCCGTCCCTGGCCGTAGGCGGCGATGAGGGCCTCCGCCTCGATCGGGTCGCCGAGCCGCGTGCCCGTACCGTGCGCCTCCACCGCGTCGACGTCCGCGGGGGCGAGTCCGGCAGCCGCCAGGGCCTGGCCGATGACGCGCTGCTGGGAGGGGCCACTGGGTGCCGTGAGTCCGTTCGACGCGCCGTCCTGGTTGACCGCGCTGCCCCGTACGACGGCCAGCACCCGGTGGCCGTTGCGACGGGCGTCGGACAGTCGCTCCACCAGGAGCATGCCCGCGCCCTCGGCCCAGCCCGTACCGTCCGCAGCGGCCGCGAACGCCTTGCACCGGCCGTCGGCCGACAGCCCCCGCTGACGGCTGAACTCCACGAACATGCCGGGCGTGGACATCACGGTGACGCCGCCGGCCAGGGCCATCGTGCACTCGCCGTTCCGCAGTGACTGAACGGCCAGGTGCAGCGCCACCAGCGAGGACGAGCAGGCCGTGTCCACGGTGATCGCCGGGCCTTCGAGGCCGAACGAGTAGGCCACGCGACCCGAGGCGACGCTGGTCGTCGTGCCGGTGAGCAGGTAGCCCTCGATGCCGCCGACCGGCTCGTGCAGCCGGGGGCCGTAGTCCTGTGCCGTCGCACCGATGAATACGCCCGTCCGGCTCCCGCGCAGTGTGGCCGGGTCGAGGCCGGCCCGTTCGAAGGCCTCCCACGCGGTCTCCAGAACCAGCCGCTGCTGTGGGTCGATCGCGGCTGCCTCGCGGGGGCTGATGCCGAAGAATCCGGCGTCGAACCCGGCCGCGTCGTGCAGGAAGCCGCCGTGCCGCGTCGAGGACTTGCCGAGCGTGCCGGGCTCCGGGTCGTAGAGCGCCTCGACGTCCCAGCCGCGGTCCGCCGGGAAGCCGGAGATGGCGTCGCCGCCTGAGGCGACCAGCCGCCACAGGTCCTCGGGGGAGCTCACCCCGCCGGGCAGGCGGCAGCTCATGGCCACGATGGCGATGGGCTCGTCGGGGTCGGCGAACGTCGCGGACGCGGGAGCCGCCCCCACCTCGCCGCCCAGGGACCGGGCGGCGAGGTGGCGGGCGAGCGCGGCAGGGGTCGGGTGGTCGAACAGCAGCCCGCTGGGCAGACGCAGGCCGGTGGCCTCGCCGAGTTGGTTACGCAGTTCCACCGAGCTGAGCGAGTCGAAGCCCAGGTCCTTGAACGTCCACTCGGCCTCGACCTGGCGGGCTTCGGCGTGGCCCAGGACGGCGGCGATGTGCGCGCGGACCAGGTCGAGTACGGCTTCGTCGCGTTCTGACTCGGGCAATCCGGCCAGCCGCCGGCCCAGGCCTCCCACAGGCGCGCTGTCGGTCTCGGCGATGACGGCGGCGTCCGGCTGCTGCGGAGCCGCAGGAGGCCGGCCGGTGGTGGCGACGGACGACGTGGGGTCGCCGTCCAGCCAGTACCGCTGCCGTTCGAACGCGTAGGTGGGGAGCGCGACCTTGCGGCGTGCGCCTCGCCCGCCGCCGAACAGGGCGTTCCAGTCCGGCTCCATGCCGCGGACGTGCAGCGCGGCGATCGCCGCCAGCAGGGCCTGCGCCTCGGGGCGACGGGCGCGCAGGGCGGGGACGAGCAGGGACTCGCTGTCGGCGCCGGCGCGGGCCATGGAGGTGAGCACGCCGCCGGGACCGAGCTCCAGGTACGTGCGGACGCCCTGCTCGTCGAGGCGGGCGACGCCGTCGGCGAAGCGGACCGCGTCGCGCACGTGGCGGACCCAGTACGCGGCCGTGCAGCCTTCGTACCCCGAGGGCTCCTCGGACAGCCGGCCCGTCACGTTGGAGACGATCGGGATGCGCGGGGCGTGGAAGGTCAGCCCCTCGGCCACGTCGCGGAACTCCGCCAGCATGGGCTCCATGTGCGGGGAGTGGAAGGCGTGGCTGACCCGCAGCCGGCTGGTCCTGCGGCCCAGGGCGGCGAAGGCGTCGGCGATCTCGGCGGCGAGGTCCTCGTCGCCGGAGACGACGACGGAGTCCGGGCCGTTCAGAGCGGCGATGCTCACCCGGTCCGTACGGCCGCCGATGCGGGCGCGGACCTCGTCCTCCGCTGCCTCGACGGCGATCATGGCGCCGCCGGCGGGCAGCGCCTGCATCAGGCGGCCGCGCGCGGCCACGAGGGCGCAGGCGTCCGCGAGCGAGAGGACGCCGGCCACGTGCGCGGCGGCGAGTTCGCCGATGGAGTGGCCCATCAGCACGCCGGGGGTGATGCCCCAGCTCTCCAGCAGCCGGAACAAAGCGACCTCGAACGCGAACAGCGAGGTCTGCGTGTAGAGGGTCCGGTCGAGTTCGGCCGCTTCCGCCGTGCCTTCGAGGGCGAACATGACCTCGCGCAGCGGCCGCGGCAGCAAGGGGTCGAGGTGTGCGCACACCTCGTCCAGGGCGGTGGCGAACACCGGGAAGGCAGCGGCCAGTTCGCGGCCCATGCCGGCTCGCTGGCTGCCCTGGCCCGAGAAGAGGAAGGCGAGCTCGCCGCGTGGGCCGGTGTGGCCCGTGGTCAGTGCGGCGTCGATGCCGCCGGTGGACAGCTCGCGCAGGGCGCGCAGGACGTCGTCGCGGTCCTCGCCCACGACGACGGCCCGGTGTTCGAAAGCGGTGCGGCCGTTGGCCAGCGACCAGCCGACGTCGGACAGGGCGAGACCGGGGTGCGCCTCGGCGTGTGCGAGCAGGGCGGCGGCCTGGGCGCGCACCCCGGCTGCGGTCTTGGCGGACAGCGGCCAAGCAGTCGGCACCGCGCTCGTACCCGCCTCCGCAGCCGCGCCCTCCGCGGTCGCCGCAGTCCCCGCAGTCCCCACGGTCGTCGCGGTCGCCGCAGTCCCCGCGGTCGCCCGGTGTTCCGCCAGCACGATGTGGCAGTTGGTGCCGCCCATGCCGAACGAGCTGACGCCGGCGAGCAGCGGGCGGTCCTCCTGGTCATCCCACGACGTGTGCTCGGTCTGCACCCGCAAGTTCAACCGGTTCAGGGGAATCGCCGGGTTCGGCGTCTCGAAGTTGAGGCTGGCGGGCAGTTCGCGGTGGGTGAGCGACAGGGCGGCCTTCAGCAGGCCGGTGATGCCGGCGGCGCCCTCCAGGTGGCCGACGTTGGTCTTGGCCGAGCCGACCCGCAGCGGGCGGCCGGGCTCGCGTCCCGCGCCGAGCACTGCGCCGAGCGCGGCCGCCTCGACGGGGTCGCCGACCTTGGTTCCGGTGCCGTGCAACTCCACGTAGCCGACGTGGGCGGGGTCGATCCCGGCCCGCTCGTAGGCGAGACGCAGCACCTGTTCCTGCCCCGCCTGCAGCGGCACGGTCAGCCCGTCGCCGCCACCGTCGTTGTTGACCGCGCTGCCGCGGATCACGCAGTAGACGGGGTCGCCGTCCGCAACGGCCCGGGCGAGAGGTTTGAGCACGACGATGCCGCCGCCCTCACCACGGACGTAGCCGTTCGCACGGGCGTCGAAGGTGAAGCAGCGGCCGTCGGGTGACAGGCCGCCGAACTTGGCTGCGCCCAGGGTGCTCTCGGGGACGATGTTGAGGTTCACGCCGCCCGCGAGGGCGATCGTCGATTCGCCCTTGCGCAGGCTCTCGCAGGCAAGGTAGACCGAGACCAGGGAGGAGGACTGGCCGGAGTCCACGGTCAGGCTGGGCCCGTTGAGCCCGAGGAAGTACGAGACGCGGTTGGCGATGATGCTGCGGTGCAGGCCGGTGACGGTGTGCGGGGAGATGGCGGTGAGCCCGGAGCGGTGGTGCAAGGTCGCGTAGTCGTCCCAGATGGCGCCGACGAACACCCCGGTCCGGGTGGAGCGCAGCGTCCCGGCACGCACGTGCGCGTCCTCCAGCGCTTCCCAGGCCAGCTCCAGCACGAGCCGCTGCTGCGGGTCCATGGCGGCGGCCTCTTTGGGGGAGACTCCGAAGAACCCGGCGTCGAAGTAGCCGATGCGGTCGAGGAATCCGCCCCGTCGGATGTCGGTCCTGCCGGGTGCGGACGGGTCGGCGTCACCCACCGCGGCCCCGTCCCAACGGTCCGGGGGGACGTCGGTGATCGCGTCCGCGCCCTCGCTGAGCAGCCGCCAGAAGGCGGCTGGGTCGGCGGCCCCCGGCAGTCGGCACGCCAGGCCGATCACAGCTATGCCGTCGGCCGAATCCGCCGAAGCCGAACCGACTCGGTTCCCCGTTCCGTTGAGCTCGGACTCGACCATATTGCGCTCCCCCACCCACACAGAGAATGAAAAGGCACCGCACCGTGCCGACCACGGAACAGGCGATCGGCTCGACCGCTCGACCGGGCGGCAACAAGTTGCGATGTGGCCCTAGTTTCGGCCTCGCAGCCGCGCTCCGCCGCTGCAGCGGATCAGTCTTAGGGAAATCCCCAATGGTCGACGTGCACGAGCATTGACAGCCGGGGATCTCTAAGGAGAACCCTAGGGACAGTCGTGGGAGAATTGCGGCTTGTGCAGCCTCCCCCGATTCTCCTCCGACGGTGAGACCTCGGGTATTTCATGACGCATCTGCAAGCAGCCCGGAACCACTCAGCGCAGTCCTTTTCTGCGGCACGCCCCACCGGTTTCCCTTTCGAACCGCGCGCCCCCTTCACGCACGCGCGCGAGGAATGCTCGACGACCCCGCCGCGGTACCCCCGAAGGGCACGTCGGCCACCTGGTCAGGCCGGCCTCGCTGTTTCACGGGTGCCAGAAGTTGATCTCGTGCCCGTTATGTCGCGTTGATCCCTGTCTGCGGGCGGTGCCGGTCGGGGTCGCGCGTCGGCTGTCGTGCCGAATGACGCCGGGTTCCACTGGCCCGGGGTGCGCGGTGTCCTCCTCCCGGCGCTCGCGGGGGCGGTCCGTGTCGGTCAGGCGGGCCGGGGCAGGGCGAGGATGCGGGCGAAGGCCCGCACGATCGCCGCTGCCCAGGGCCAGGTGGTCGGGATCTCGAGGCGGCGTTTGCGCTGGCCACGCACCAGCCGGGCGGGGACGTGGGGGATGCGGTAACGCAGGGTCTTGGGGGGGCCTTGGCCATCTCGCCTTCCAGGGCGAGGAGCTGGAGCCAGGCTCGCAGGTCGGCGGCGATCGTGGTGGCGGTCAGCCAGGCGGTGTTGACGGCAAGTTCGCGGGAGGGCAGCAGTCCCATCCCGGAGGCCTTCTGATCGCGGATCTTCGGTTCGACGCGGGCGTGCTTGCGGTGCCGGGCGTCGAGGAAGGCGATCTGGCCCCGGCGACTGTTGGTGGCGAAGGTCTGGTAGCGGGCCTGCTCGGCGGTTTCGTAGGCGGAGGCGTCCTTCAGGTAGCGGGGGTGCAGGGGTTCCTTGCGGGCGATGACCCGGTGGCCCTTCGGCCAGCCGGCCAGGTCGCCGAGCAGGCCGGTGATGTCGGCGACGAAGGCGTCCTCGCGCACCTGACCGTCCGCGCCGGTGGCCGGCCGTCACAGCTTCTGGCGGTCGACGGCCTCGATGGCGGCCTGCTCGCGCTCGGTGAGCGCCCAGCCGATGGAGTACTCCCAGCGGAAGATCGGGCTGGCCCGGCCGCCCGCGCTCGCGATCCACTGCAGCAGGCCGTGGGAGAACCCCGCTCCGTCCACCCGGAACAGGATCTTCTGCCGCTGCCACCACGGAAGTTGGGCGACCGCCCGAGTGAGGACGTCGATGTTCACGGCCGCGTCGTTCGCACTCACATCGCCCTCGTGCAGCACCACCGCGAGCTGTTCACCAGTGGTGTCCAGGGTCGCGACGAACACGTGGTGCCCGAAGGTGCCCTTGCAGGTCCCCCGCGCGCCTTCCTTCTCCGACGGAGCGCTGATCAGCGTGCTGTCGCTGTCGCTGTCGATCACCGTCCATCCCTTGAGCGACACCCCGTCGACCTCCGCCTCGGGAAAACCCTTGGGTCGGCCCCGCAGCAGCGTGTGCACGTGGCGCCGCACTACCGCGCGGGCCCGCTCGATGCGCCGCAGCGCGAGGGCATCCGCCTCGCGCAGCGCCCGCCACACGGTGGGGAACGACGCCACCGGCCCGAACACGGCTCGCTGGTGCTCCAGCAGCCGGACATCCCGGATGATGGAGTCCACACCGTCGTGGGTGATGAGGCAGGCGCCCTCGGCGGGGCCGCCGTCCACGAACTGCACCCGGTCGCGCTGGATGTACTCGGCGAAGATCCGCTCGACTTTCCGGCGAGGGCGGCACGCGGGGTGGCTCCCCAGCGCTGGGGAGCCACCCCGGCCGGTGTCCTCCCGTCCACCGGATCTCAGGCCAGCTGGTTCATGAACTGTCACAGGTTCTGCTCGTTGCCGTCCGGCAGCCGCAAGGCCATTGCCTGGACCAACTTGCGGCGGCCGTCCTGCATCAGTGCCCGCAGACCGCAGTAGCCCCAGGCCCGCTGTTCCTTCCGCCGCACCGACACGAACACATCGGCGACGAATGACACCAAACGTCACCCGGACACGATTCACTTCGTGCGCGTCCCCGCATGCTCTTGGTCAGCACCGACAGGAAGATCTAACGGAGCCCTATTGGCAGGATAGAAGCGGAACTTCAAAACCTGTTCACCCATCCGGGCCGCCTGCGCCGTGGGAACCACGGTGTCTTGGGAATCTGGTTCAAGTCCAGGTCATTCTTCGTGGGTGGGTCTCTGGACGAAGGTGGCGTGGAATCGGCGTGTCTCATCCACGATGCGGCTTGGGCCGGTCAGGGTGACGGTCGCCGTCAGGCGAGGGGCTGTACTCGATGACGCCAGGCGGAGCTCCAGGTCGCCTGGTTCGACGATGCGGTAGCCGTCATGGCCGGTGAAGGAAGCGAGGTCGGCGGGAACGGTGATGTGAAGGCGACGGGTTTCGCCCGGCGCGAGGGGGACTCGGCTGTAGCCGATGAGGCGCTGTACCGGCTGGACGACGGAGGCGACCGGGTCGTGGAGGTAGAGCTGGACGACTTCGGTGCCGGGCCGTTCGCCTGTGTTGCGGATGGTGAAGGCGAGGGTGAACTCGTCTTCTGTCGAGGCCTGCTGTGTCTGAACCGTGAGATCGCTCCAGGCGAATGTCGTATAGCTGAGGCCGTGGCCGAAGCCGAACGCGGGGGTCGGATCGATATTGGAGACATCGCTGGCCTGGGCCAGGCGGGCGCCGAGGTAGGTGGTCGGCTGGGCGCCGGGGCTCCGGGGCACGCTGACGGGCAGACGTCCCGAGGGATTGGTGCGGCCGCTGAGTATGCCGGCGATCGCGCGGGTGCCTTCGGCTCCCGGGAAGAAGGACTGCACAATCGCTGCGGACTCGTCCACTGCACGGCCGAGGGCGTATGGCCGGCCTGCGAGCAGCACGGTGACGACCGGGCGGCCGGAGTCGAGGAGTGCGTCGAGGAGGTGCTGCTGGGCTCCGGGGAGGGTGAGTGACTCCGCGTCGCATCCTTCGCCGCTGGTGCCACGGCCGAACAGGCCGGCGCGGTCGCCGAGGACCGCGATGACGATGTCTGCGTTCCGGGCAGCATTTACTGCCCCGTCGATCCCGGAGAGGTCGCCGTCGTCGATGCCGGTGCCACGGGTGAGGGTGATGTCCGTGTCGGGGAACTCGGCCGTAAGGGTGGCGTGGAGGGTGGGCAGGTCGATGCCGAGGGGGATGTCCGGGTGCTGGACGCCGACGTGCATGGGGAAGGAGTAGCAGCCGAGGACGGCTGTGGCCTCTGCCGCGTTGGGGCCGACCAGGGCGATGCGGCGTGGCGCTGCCAGCGGCAGCACGCCGTCGTTGCTGAGGAGGACCACCGCCTTCTCGGCTATTTCGCGGGCCAGTTCGCGGTTCGAGGCAGGATCCAGGTCGACCTTGCCGCGCAGTGCCTCGGGGTCGTCGAGGTGGGTGCCGCTCAGTGCGGCGGGCACTGGACTCCAGTCGGGGTCGAGCATGCCGAGCTGGGCCTTTTGGTGGAGGACCCGGCTCAGGGCGCCGTCGATGAGCGACTCTGGGATGCGGCCGTCCTTGACAGCCTCGACGAGTGGTTCGCCGAAGGTCTTGACGGTGGGCAGTTCGACGTCGACGCCCGCTGTGAGGGCCGTGCTTGCGGCGCCGGCCCAGTCTGCCGCGACACCGTGCAGGGTTTTGAGGAACGCGATGCCGAAGTAGTCCGCTACGACGGTGCCGTCGAAGCCCCAGGTGTCTCGGAGCAGCTCGGTCAGCAGCCGCCTGTCAGCGGCGGCGGGTACGCCGTCGTTGTCGTTGTAGGCGTGCATGACGGAGCGGGCGCCGCCCTCGCGTACGGCCATTTCGAAGGGGGGCAGCAGGATGTCGGCCCGTTCCCGGGGTCCGATCGCCGAGGGAGCGAGGTTGCGTCCTGCGCGGGAGGCGGAGTAGCCGACGAAATGCTTGAGGGTGGCGACGATTCCTGCCGCCTCCAGGCCTTGCACGTACGCTGTGCCGATGGTGGCCACGAGGTACGGGTCCTCGCCGATCGTCTCCTCCACGCGGCCCCAGCGGGCGTCGCGCACCACGTCGAGGACTGGTGCGAGTCCCTGATGGATGCCGACCGAGCGCATGTCACGGCCGATGGTCGCGGCCATGCGCCGCACGATCTCAGGGTCGAATGTGGCACCCCAGGAAAGCGGGACGGGGTAAGCGGTGGCTCCCCAGGCGGCGAAGCCGGCCAGGCATTCCTCGTGTGCGAGAGCGGGGATGCCGAAGCGGTTTGCCGAGACGATGCGGGCCTGGGTGCGCTGAAGGGAAAGGGCCCCGAGCGCGGGGTCGACGGGCACGGTGCCGAAGGGCCGGGTCAGCTGTCCCAGTCCGGTGGGCATCAGCGCGTCGAGGTCGACAGGGTCCTCCATGTCGTGCTGGTGGGGAGCCACTTCGCCGCCATGGGCGGAGGCGCCGACCCACACGCCATAGAGCTGGGCCGTCTTCTCCTCCAGGGTCATCGCGTCTATCAGGGACGCGACTCTGGCGGCGAGGGGGCGGGCCGCATCGTTCCAGGGCGGGGTTTGGGGGGAGGTCTCTACGGCCACGGGGCGGTCACTTTCCTCCGACGCCCATCAGGCCCTGGACCAGGGCGCGACGGGCGAACAGGTAGATGAGCAGGACGGGCAGCATGGACAGCATCACGGCTCCGAGGAGGCCGGGGATGTCGATGCCGTGTTCGGTCTGGAAGTTGTACAGACCCAGCGTGATCACCTTGGTGGAGTCGGACTGGGTCAGCACGAGCGGGAAGAGGAAGCCGTTCCATGCCTGGAGCGCGGAGAACACGGTGATCGTGGACAGGCCCCCACGGGACAGCGGTACGACCAGCTGGAAGAACATGCGCCGCGGAGTCGCACCGTCCACGGCCATGGCCTCGAACAGTTCGGGCGAGATGTCCCGCATGGCGCCACTGAGGATCAGCGCCGACATCGGCAGGCAGAACGCGGCTGTCGGCAGGATGACGCCGAGCAGGTTGTCGTACAGCCCTGCTTGGCTGATGAGGTAGAACATCGGGACGATGACGGCCTGGGCCGGAATGGCAAGGCCCAGCAGGAACAGGCGGAAGACCAGAGAGGTCACTTTGCTGCGGCTGCGGACGATGGCGTACGAGAGCGGCGGCACCAGTACCAGCACCAGACCCACCACGGCTGCCGTGACGACAATGGTGTTGACGAAGTATCGGCCGAAGCCTGAGTCGAAGGCGTTGAGGTAGTTGTCGAAGGTGAAGGTGTCAGGCACCGACACCGGGCCGTTCTGCGCGTAGTCGCCGCGGGTGCGCAGGGTCGCCGCGAGCATCACGTACAGGGGCAGGCCGACCAGGAACAGCCAGACGACGGAGCCGACGCCGGCCAGGTAGTTGGGACGGCGCCTCATGACACACCCTCCATGGAGCTGCGCATCTTGTCGTAGCCCGATACGCGGACGACGATGAGCGAGATGACGGTCGACGCGACGACCAGGGTGAGGGCGATGGCGGACCCGGTACCGAAATCGAAGCTCTTGAAGGCCTTTTCGTACATGTAGTAGGCGCTGATGGTGGTGTCGGTGCCGGGGCCTCCCTGCGTGAGGATGAGGACCGTCTCGAACGTGGTCAGACCGCCGACCGTCATCAGGATCATCGAGGTGATCATCGCGTTGCGCAGTTGCGGCAGCGTGATGTGGAAGAACTGCCGGTAGCGGCCTGCTCCGTCGATCTCTGCGGCCTGGTAGAGCACCTGTGGGACGGCTCGGGCAGCACCTTGGTAGATCAGGGTGTGGAAGGGAGTGAACTGCCAGGTGCTCACGAACGCCAGCACCCCGATGGCCGTGGTCTGCTCGCCGAACAGGTTGCCGTCCCCGAAGAGCCAGGCGGCATCGGCGGGGATGCCGAAGTTGGGGTCGAGCAGCGCTCGCCACAGGACGGAAACGGCGGTGGCCGACAGCAGCAGCGGGACGAAGTAGATGGCGGACAGCACGGCCCGATTGCGCTGGTAGCCGGCGGCCCAGACCCCCAGGACGATGCTGAGCGGCGTCTGTATGAGGATGCCGAGTGCCGTCAGGAGCAGGGTCACCCAGATGCTCTTGAGCATCACAGGGTCGTCCAGAAGCCGCGACCAGTTGTCCGTGCCGACGAATCGAGGCGATCCGAGCCCGTTCCAGCTCATGAAGGACAGCACCGCAACCATGACCAGGGGAACGATTGCGAAGACAGCGAAGAACAAGGTGGCGGGCAGGGCCCAGGTGAAGCCGGGTCTTCCCACGTTTGCTGCGGACGAGCCGGCCGGCCGCCGCCGGGCCTCCTTACGGGACCTGGCGGCGGGCTGGGTGCTCGTGATCTGTGTCGTCATGAGCCGTTCATTCGTTCGGAAGGGCTTGCATGGCCTTGATGAAGCCGTCCGCGTCCATCTGACCGTTGAAGAACTGCTGCACGGCCTGCTGGATCGGGGTGCCGGCCGACGGCGGGTACGCCTGGTCCCAGGACAGCTGGAACGCGGGGGCCTTTGCGACCAGGTCGTACTGGAAGCGCGAGTAGTCGGGATTGGCCGAGGAGTCCAGGAAGGACGAGGTGTTCGTGGTCGTCGGCAGGTTGCCGATGGCCAGCTGCGCCTTCACGAACTCATCCGAGTACATGAGCTTCAGGAACTCGGCGACGGCTTCGGGGTGCTTGGTCTTCTTCAGCACCGAGTAGAAGTTGTTGGTGTTCCCGACGACGTTCGCAGCGTCGCCCTTGCCGCCGGAAATGGCCGGGAAGGTGGTGTAGCCGAGGTCCTTCTCCGCGAAGTCCTTGGCGTCCGTCTGCTGCTGGGCGTAGTACCACGAGCCCATGAGCTCGAAGCCGGCCTTGCCGGAGGCCAGCAGTGCCGGTGAGGCCCCGTTGGTGTACTTCACCGAGTCGTAGTTCTTCCCGAAGGCGCCTGCGTCCACGAGGTCCCTGAGCATGCCCAGTGCCTTCTTGCTGTCGGCGCTCTCCCACACCGACTTGTCGCCCTTGATGGCCTTCTCGAACAGGCCCGGTCCGGCGACGCGGTCGTAGAGGTACTCGAACCACATGAGGGTCGGCCATCTGTCACCGCCGCCCAGGGCGATGGGCGTGACACCTTCGGCCTTGAGCTTCTTGACCGCGGCGAGCAGTTCGTCCCAGGTCTGGGGCGGCTTGATTCCCGCCTGGTCGAGGACCTTCTTGTTGTGGAACAGCAGGACCGGCTGGGTGCCACGCATCGGCACGCCGTAGGGCTTGCCGTCGACCACTGCGCTGTTGAAGACCGAGGGGAGGAACTTGTTGTCCAGATCCGGGTTCTTCTTGATGAAGTCGTCCAGCGGCAGCAGCAGGTCGGCCTTGACGAACGGCTGGATGCTGCCGCCGCCCCAGTTGAAGAAGATGTCCGGCGCCTGCGGGGTGTTGATGATCGTCTGGAGCTTCTGCTGGTAGTCGGCACCGGGGATGGTGTCCAGGACGGCCTTGACATCGGACGTCTTGTTGAACGTGCTGACTATCTGCTTTTCAACCTTGTTGCTGGCGTCCCCGTAGACCAGAACATGGATCTTGCCGTCGTCCGACGACGCCTGGCCGTTGCCGGTGCCGCAGGCGGACAGGGGCAACGCCAGGGCAAGCGTCGCACCGCAGGCGACCAGTCTGGGCAAGCGTGCGCGTGTCTTCATCGTTCGCCTTTCGAAAGTTTCGGCCTCATTACCGAAAGTCTCTGCGGTGGGGACATTAGGTCAGGCCCGAGACTCGGTCAACAGTCATGCATGCACGCGTCTGAACCGTTACCGGCGACGGTGCCTATACCCTGCACACATGGGCAATTACGAGGAGACGAGCGGCCGGGTGACCCTGGCTGAGGTGGCGAAACTTGCGGGCGTATCACTTCCGACAGTTTCGAAGGTCCTCAACGGCCGTGCCGACGTGTCCCGTGCGACCCGGGCCAAGGTCGAGCGGTTGCTGGAGGTCCACGGCTACCGCCGCCGCCCCCGGATGGCACCGCGGCCCGGGCTTGTTGAACTCGTGTTCCACGAGCTGGACAGCATCTGGGCGATGGAGCTGATCAAGGGGGTGGAGCAGGTCGCGAGGGAGAACCGTGCGACGGTGGTGCTCACCGTGAGCGGCACGCGGCATACGCCTGGGCCGGAATGGCTCGAAGGAGTGCTGCAAAGAAGGCCGCTGGGCGTCGTCCTGGTCTTCTCCACGCTTCCGCAGGACGTCAAACGGCAGCTCAGGTCAGCGGCCATTCCCTTCGTGGTCGTCGACCCCGCAGGCGACCCCGACCCCGATGTGCCATCGGTGGGCTCGGCGAACTGGGCCGGCGGTCTTGCGGCCACCCGGCATCTCACGGCACTGAACCACGAGCGGGTCGCGATCATCACCGGACCCAAGGACATGCTGTGCTCACGCGCCCGCCTCGACGGCTATCGCTCCGCCCTGGCGATGGCGGCCTTGGACGTGGACCCGCGGCTGATACGGTTCGGCGACTTCCATGTGCAGGACGGCTTCGAGCACGCGATGAGCCTGCTGGACGAACCGGACCGGCCGACGGCGATCTTCGCGGGCAGCGATCTCCAGGCGCTCGGCGTGCTCGAGGCCGCCCGGCTCAAAGGACTGCGCGTACCGCAAGACCTGTCGGTGGTCGGCTACGACGACGTGCCGCTCGCGCAGTGGTCAAGCCCGCCGCTGACCACGGTGCACCAGCCACTTCGCCAGATGGCCGAGGAGGCGTCGCGCATGCTGTTCAACCAGGATGAATCCGGTAAGGGTACCCAGCGCATCGAGCTGGCCACGCATCTGGTGGAGCGACAGAGCACCGCCCCGCCCGACAAGTCGTGAGGACCGTTGCCGAGACCGTAGTCAGGTCTCAGCATCCCGGGCATTTCGGTCCGGATGGTCCGTCACATCACCAGAGTGTCAACGGTTCGGCTTGAGGACGGTCTCTCGTTTCCGTCTGCCGCTGTGGCGGCAGGGTTGCGCCACCTGCCCGCCCCGCCTCCGCCTTGCGGCGAGGGCGGGTGGCGCGGGTCTTACGGTCGGCTCCGCGAGGCTTCGACACCGCCGGAGCGGTGTCCTGGTCTCCGGCCACTCCCGTACCAGTTACTACGGCTGCCGCGAGAGGGGCGAGGTTGAGCGCGGCGCCTGCGTCCCGGTCGATGACCAGGTGGCAGGCCTCGCATGCGTAGGTCCGGACATGCAGCGCCAGCTTGGCTTTCACCGCGCCGCATCC
>NZ_JBVJMD010000103.1:0-14347 GCF_055584385.1 Streptomyces sp. NPDC104096 | reverse complement strand
TGCGGGTAGGCCGGATCCACCGGCAGGTACGCGGCACCGGCCTTCAGCACACCCAGGACCGCCACCACCGACTCCACCGACCGCGGCAGAGCCACGGCCACGGTCTGCTCAGGACCGACACCCCGCGCGATCAGCGCATGCGCGAACCGATTGGTTCGGATGTCGAGTTGACGATAGGTCAGCTCGACGTCGTCGCAGACGAGCGCGACCGCGTCGGGGGTCGCCGTCACCTGCGCCGCGAACATCTCCGGCAGGCTCGCCCCGGCCGCCCCGCCCTCGACGGCGGGCAGCAGCTCGCGGCGCTCCCCGTCGGACAGCAGGTCGATCCCGCCGATCGGCCGGTCGGGCGCGGCGACGACCGCGGCCAGCAACCTGGTCCACCGGGCGGTCAGGGTCTCGACCGTCGAGCGGTCGAACAGGTCGGTGCTGTACTCGACCGCACCGCTCAGCCCGGCCGGCGCGCCGTCGGGCCCGTGCTCCTCCGCGAACCCGAAGGTCAGGTCGAGCCGCGCGGTCCCGGTGAGCACGCTCACCCCGCGGACCTGGAGCCCCGGCAGTTCGAAGTCGTCACCCGGCGCGTTCTGTACGACCAACCCGGTCTGGAACAGCGGGTGATGGGACAGCGAGCGGGACGGGTTCAGCGCCTCCACCAGGTGTTCGAACGGCACGTCCTGGTGCGCGTACGCCGACAGCGCCGTCTCCCGCACCCGGCCCAGCAGCTCCGCGAACGACGGGTCGCCGCTGGTGTCGGTGCGCAGCACCAGCGTGTTCACGAAGAACCCGACCAGATCGTCCAGCGCCTCGTCGGTACGCCCCGCGATCGGAGACCCGATCGGGATGTCCGTACCCGCACCCAGCCGCGTGTACAGCGCCGCCAGCGCCGCCTGGAGCACCATGAACAGGGTCGCGCCCGAGCGTCGCGCCAACTCCGCCATTGCCGCGTGCAGTTCGGCGTCGATCCGGAGCTCCAGCAGGTCGCCGCCGTACGACATGGCGGCCGGACGCGGCCGGTCGGCAGGCAACCGCAACTGCTCGGGCAGCCCGGTCAGCGCCTCGGTCCAGTAGGTGACCTGGCGGGCGAACACGCTGTCCGTGTCGTGCTCGTCGCCGAGGATCTCGTGCTGCCACAGGGTGTAGTCGCCGTACGTCACCGGCAGCGGCGGCCAGGCAGGCGCCCCGCCGCCCTGCCGCGCGGTGTAGGCGGTGGCCAGGTCACGGGCCAGCGGACCCATGGACCAGCCGTCCCCGGCGATGTGGTGCATCACCAGCAGCAGCACGTGCTCGTCCGGCGCGAGCGCGAACAGCTCGACCCGCAGCGGTACTTCCGAGGTCAGGTCGAACGCCCGTACCGCCGCCTCGCGCAGCAGCGCGGGGATCTCCGCCTCGTCGGCCGCGCGTACGGTCAGCGGGACTGCGGCCTCGGTGATGTCCAGCACCCGCTGGTGCGGGACGCCTGCGAGGTGCGGGAAGACCGTGCGCAGGCTCTCGTGCCGGGCCACCACGTCCGCGAGCGCGGCGCTCAGCGCGGCCCGGTCGAGGTCGCCGGTCAGCCGCAGCGCGAGCGGCATGTGGTACGTGGCGCTCGGCGCCCCGAACTGCTGGAGGAACCAGAGCCGTCGCTGGGCGAACGACAGCGGCATCGGCTCGGGTCGGGGCCTGGGCACCAGGGCCTGCCGCGCGGTGCCCGCGTCGTGCAGCCCGGCCGCCACTCCGGCGGGGGTCGGGGTGCGGAACAGGCTGCGCAGCTCCAGCTCGACGCCGAGGGTCGCCCGGACCCGGGAGACCAGCCGGGTGGCGAGCAGGGAGTGCCCGCCCAGGTCGAAGAAGTCGTCGTCGACCCCGACCCGGGCGAGGCCCAGCACCTCGGCGAACAGCTCGCACAGGATCTGTTCCTGCGGCGTGCGCGGCGCCCGGCCGGTCGCCGTGGTCACCGGCTCGGGCGCGGGCAGCGCGGCCCGGTCCAGCTTCCCGTTCGGCGTCAGCGGCAGCGCGTCCAGCAGGACGAACGCGGACGGCACCAGGTGGTCCGGCACCCGGTCGCGCAGGTACGCCGCCAGCGCCGCCGCGGTGGTCCCGGTCCCGGTCAGGGGGACGACGTACGCGACGAGCCGGTCCTCCCGGGCGAGCACCGCGACCTGGGCGACACCCGGGTGCGCGGTCAGCTCGGCCTCGATCTCGCCCGGCTCGACCCGGAAGCCGCGGATCTTCACCTGGTGGTCCACCCGGCCCGCGAACTCCAGCTCGCCGTCGGCGCGCCAGCGCACCAGGTCACCGGTGCGGTACATCAGCGCGCCGCCCGGACCGTAGGGGTTGGCGACGAACCGGGTGGCGGTGAGTCCGGGCCGGTTGAGATAGCCGCGGGCGAGTCCCGTCCCGGCCAGGTACAGCTCGCCCAGCACGCCGGGGGCGACCGGTCGCAAGGTCGAATCCAGCACGTACACCCGGCAGTTGGTGATCGGTACGCCGATCGGCACCGGCAGCGGGCAGTCGGCGGGGTCGGCCGGCAGCGGGTAGGCGGTGATCACGTGGGTCTCGGCGGGGCCGTAGTGGTTGTGCAGCTCCCGGCCCGGACGACGGGCCTGGAGGCGGCGTACGGCACCGCCGAGTCGCATCGCCTCGCCGGCCTGTGCGATCAGCCGCAGCCTCGGCAGTTCGAGACCGGCCTCCTCGGCGGCCTCGGCCAGCGCCTCGACCACCAGGTTGGGTGCGAACAGCTCCTCGACCCGGTGCCGGTCCAGCCAGCGGGCGAACAGCTCGGCGCTGCGGCGCTGTTCCTCGGTCGGCACCACGAGGGTCTTGCCGTACAGCAGCGCGGAGAGTGTCTCCTGCACCGAGACGTCGAAGCTGATCGCGGTGAACTGCGCGGTACGCGTGCCGGGTTCGCCACCGACGGCCCGGTGGTGCCAGGCCAGCAGGTTCAGCAGCCCGGCGGCGGGCATCACCACGGCCTTGGGCCGGCCGGTGGAGCCCGAGGTGTAGATGACGTAGGCCGGGTGCCGCGGGTCCACGGCGACGGCCGGATCGTGCTCCGGCAGGTCCCCGTCCGGTGTGACGGCCGCGAGGTCGTCGAGCACCACGGCAGGCCGCGCGTCGTCCAGCATGTACGCGATCCGGGCGGCCGGGTAGTCCGGGTCGACCGGCAGGTAGGCCGCGCCCGTCTTGAGCACCGCGAGGACCGCGACCACCAGCTCGGCGGAGCGCTCCAGCCGCAGGGCGACGACCTGCTCCGGCCCCACCCCGCGTGCGATCAGCGCGTGCGCCAGGCGGTTGGCCCTGCGGTTCAGCTCCCGGTAGGTCAGCACCGTGTCCTCGAACACCACCGCCGGGGCGTCCGGGGTCGCCCGGACCTGCGCCTCGAACAGTACGGGCAGGGTGGTTGCGGGCATCGGACGCGCGGTGTCGTTGCGTACGACCAGCAGTTCGTGCCGTTCCTCGGCGGTGAGGACGTCGATCCGGCTCAGCGGCCGGTCCGGCTCGGCGGCCACCGACGCCAGCAGCCGCAGCCACCGGGCGACCAGTGCCTCCACCGTGGCGGGGTCGAAGAGGTCGGTGCTGTATTCGACCCGTCCGACGATGCCCTCGGCCGGGCCGCCGGTGCCGCCGCGCTCCAGCAGGTGGAAGCCGAGGTCGAACATCGCCGTCGGCGTCCGCACCAGGACGATCTCGGCGGTCAGACCGCTCAGCGCGAACTCGGTGCGGGGCACGTTCTGCAGCGCGAGCAGCACCTGGAACAGCGGCTGACGGGCGAGCGACCGGGACGGGTTGAGGGCCCCGACGACGTGCTCGAACGGCAGGTCCTGGTGCGCGTAGGCGGCGAGCGCGCGCTCGCGGACCCGGCCGAGGAGGTCGGCGAAGGTCGGGTCGCCACTGGTATCCGTGCGGAGTACCAGGGTGTTGACGAAGAATCCGACGAGGTCGTCCAGGGCCTGGTCGGTCCGGCCGGCGATCAGGCTGCCGACCGGGATGTCCTCTCCCGCGCCGAGCTTGTCCAGCAGCGCCGCCAGGGCTGCCTGCAGCACCATGTACACGCTGGCGCCGTGGTCCCGGCCCAACCGGACCAGACCGGCGTGCAGTTCGGCGTCCAGTTCGATCGCGAGGTGGCCGCCGGAGTAGGAGGGGGTCGCGGGGCGGGGGCGGTCGGCGGGGAGCCGGATCTGCTCCGGCAGGTTCGCCAACTGCTCGGTCCAGTAGGCCTGCTGGCGGGCGAACAGGCTGTCCTGCTCGGCCGGGTCGCCGAGCAGTTCGTGCTGCCACAGGGTGTAGTCGGCGTACTGGACCGGCAGGGGCGCCCACTGTGGCTCCTCGCCCCGGCAGCGGGCCGCGTAAGCGGTGGCCAGGTCGGCGGCCAACGGGCCAAGCGACCAGCCGTCACCCGCGATGTGGTGGATCACCAGCAGCAGCACGTGCTCGTCCGGTGCCGCCGCGAACAGCTCGGCGCGCAGCGGCGGTTCGGCCGCGAGGTCGAATCCGCGCGTCGCGGCCGCCACCAGCAGCCCCGGCAGGTCGCTCTCGTCGGCCGTGGTGACCGGCAGCGGCGGCCGGACCGTCCGCGCGTCCAGCACGTCCTGGTACGGCACCCCGTCGACCTGGGGATACACCGTGCGCAGCGTCTCGTGCCGGTCGACGACGTCGGCCAGCGCCTCCTCCAGAGCCCGCCGGTCCAGCGGTCCGGAGAGCCGCCACGCCAGGGGCATGTTGTAGGCGGGACCGGAGCCCTCCAGTTGGTGCAGGAACCACAGCCGCCGCTGGGCGGACGACAGCGGCACCAGTTCGGGCCGCTCGGCCCGTCCCAGGGCGAGCCGGGCCCGGTCCGCGCCGCCCAGCCCGGCCGCGAGTCCGGCCACGGTCGGGGTGTGGAACAGGTTGCGCAGCGCGAGTTCCACGCCCAGGGTCGTCCGGACCCGGGCCACCAGGCGGGTGGCCAGCAGGGAGTGTCCGCCCAGGTCGAAGAAGCTGTCCTCGACGCCGACCTGCGGCAGGCCCAGCACCTCGGCGAACAACCCGGCCAGCACGTGTTCCTCGGGCGTGTGCGGTGCCCGGCCGGACCCTGTCACGGTGGCCTCGGGCTCGGGCAGGGCGCGCCGGTCCAGCTTGCCGCCGGCGTTCAGCGGCAGGACGTCGAGGGGGACGAACGCGGCGGGCACCATGTAGTCGGGCAGCAGCTCGCGCAGGTGCCCCCGCAGGTCCTCCGGTCGGAGCTCCGCCCCGGTGACGGGCACCAGGTAGGCGGCCAGTCGGGTGTCGCCCGCCCGGTCCTGGCGGACGGCCACGGCGGCCTGCGCGACCTGCGGGTGTTCCGCCAGTGCCGCCTCGATCTCGCCGAGTTCGATCCGGAAGCCGCGCACCTTCACCTGGTCGTCGGTGCGGCCGAGGAACTCCAGGTTCCCGTCCGCTCCCCATCGCACCAGGTCGCCGGTGCGGTACATCCTCGTACCGGCCGGCCCGAACGGGTCCGCGACGAACCGTCCCGCGGTCAGCCCCGGCCGGTTCAGGTAGCCACGCGCCAGGCCCGCGCCTGCGATGTACAACTCGCCGGCCACACCCGGGGGTACGGGTTGCATGGCGTGGTCCAGCACGTGGAGGCGGGTGTTGGCGACCGGCCGGCCGATCACCGGGCGCGGGCTCGACTCCAGCGGTGCGACGACCGAGTTCACCGTGCACTCGGACGGTCCGTAGAAGTTGAAGCAGGTCACTTCGTCGGTCGCGCGCAGCCGTTCCCACAGCTGTTCCGGTACGGCCTCGCCGCCCGCCGCGACCATCGCCGGACGCCACCGCGGACCGTCCAGCAGTCGTTGTCCGACCAGAACGCGCAGATACGACGGGGTGGCGCCGACGTAGTCCAGCTCGTGCCGCGCGGCGTACTCGACGAAGGCGTCGGGGTCGGTCCAGGTGGCGTCGTCCGGGACGTGCAGCTCGTGGCCCGCGAACAGGCCGAACAACTGGTCCCAGGACGCGTCGAACGACACCGACGTGGTCAGTCCCACCCGCAGCCGCCGCTTCGGACGCCGCTCGAACAGCAGCGGCCTCTGGTTGGCGAACAGGTTGAACAGGCCACCGTGCGTCGCGAGTACGCCCTTGGGCCGTCCGGTGGAGCCGGAGGTGTAGATGACGTAGGCCGGCTGTTCCGGGGCGACGGTCGCCTCCGGGTCCGTCGCCGGGCGGCCGGCCACCCGGGCCGCGGTCTGCGGGTGGTCGGTCACCAACCGTCCGGTGCGAGCGGCCTCGGGCAGCCGGCCGTGGGTACCGGCGTCGGTCACCAGCAGGACCGGCCGGGCGTCGTCGAGCATGTGGGCGATCCGGGCGGCCGGGTACTCCGGGTCGACCGGAACGTACGCGGCGCCGGTCTTCAGCACCGCGAGGATCGCCACCACCAGCTCGGCCGACCTCGGCAGGGCCACCGCCACCAGTCGCTCCGGCCCCGCGCCCCGCGCGATCAGCTCGTGCGCCAGCCGGTTCGCGCGCGCGTCCAGCTCCGCGTACGTCAGCGAGGCGTCCGGCCCCACCAGCGCGACCGCGTCCGGCGTCGCCCGTACCTGCGCCCGGAACACCTCGGGCAGACTCCCGGCGGGGAGCTGCACCACCGGACCGGTGCCCAGCGCCCGCAGCTCACGCTCCTCGTCCGCGGCGAGCAGACCGATCCCGCTGAGCCGCCGCCGCGGTTCGGCGATCACGGCGCGCAGCAGCCGGACCCACCGCCCGGTCATCGTCTCGACGGTGGCCGGGTCGTACAGGTCGCCGGCGTACTCGACCAGCCCGTCGATCCCCTCCGGGGAACCGTCCGGCGCGTGCCGCTCGGACATCGTGAAGATCAGGTCGAGCTTGGCGGTGGTCGTCGTCAACGGCATGTCGCCGACGCGCAGCCCGGGCGGGGCGAAGTCGGCCCGGGGCGCGTTCTGGAGCGCCAGCATGACCTGGAACAGCGGGTGGTGCGCCAGCGACCGGACCGGGTTGAGCGCCTCGACGAGGTACTCGAACGGCAGTTCCTGGTGGGCGTACCCGGCCAGCGCGGTCTCCCGGACCCGGCCCAGCAGCTCCGCGAAGGTCGGGTCGCCCGAGGTGTCCGTGCGGAACACCAGGGTGTTGACGAAGTAGCCGACCTGGTCGTCCAGGGCCTGGTCGGTCCGGCCGGCGACCGGGCTGCCGACCGGGATGTCCTCTCCCGCGCCGAGCTTGCTCAGCAGCGCCGCCAGCCCGGCCTGGAGCACCATGAACAGGCTGGCGCCGTGCGTGCGGGCGAACTCGCGGAGTCCGCGGTGCAGTTCGGCGTCCAGCCGGGCGTGCACGAAGCCGCCCCGGTGCGAGGCGACCGCCGGGCGGGGCCGGTCGCCGGGCAGCTGGAGCTGCTCCGGCAGGGCGGCCAACTGCCCCGTCCAGTAGGCCGCCTGGCGGGCGAACAGGCTGTCTCCGTCGGCCGCGTCGCCGAGCAGCTCGTGCTGCCACAGGGTGTAGTCGGCGTACTGGACCGGCAGCGGCACCCACTGCGGCGCCTCGCCCCGGCGGCGCGCCGCGTAGGCGGCGGTCAGATCCTGTGCGAACGGGCCCAGCGACCAGCCGTCACCCGCGATGTGGTGGAGCACCACCTGGAGCACGTGCTCGTCCGGCGCGAGCTCGAACAGGTTCACCCGCAGCGGGATCTCGGACGCGAGGTCGAACGGAAGGGCCTTGGCGGCCGCCAGCGCGTCCGGCAGGACGGCCTCGGTGGTCCGTGCCGTCTCCAGTCGCGGACGGGCCGCCGCGACGTCCAGCACCCGCTGGTACGGGACGCCCTCCACCGCCGGGAAGACGGTGCGCAGGCTCTCGTGCCGCTCGACGACGTCCGCCAGCGCGGATTCCAGGGCCCGCCGGTCCAGGTTCCCGGAGAGCCGCCACGCCAGGGCGATGTGGTAGTTGGCGCCCGCGCCTTCCAGTTGGTGCAGGAACCACAGTCGCCGCTGGGCGAACGACAGCGGGACGGACTCGGGCCGCGGGCGGGGCGCCAGGGCGGTCTGGGCCCGGCGGGCACCGGCGAGGGCGGCGGCCACACCGGCCGGGGTCGGGGTCTCGAACAGGGTGCGCAGCTCGAGCTCCACGCCCAGGGTCGTGCGGACCCGGGCGGTCAGGCGGGTCGCCAGCAGCGAGTGCCCGCCGAGGTCGAAGAAGCTGTCCTCGACACCGGCCTCGGCCACTCCGAGGACCTCGGCGAACAGCTCGCACAGGATCCGCTCCTGCGGTGTACGCGCAGCGCGGCCGGTGGTCGCGGGGGCCAGGTCGGGTGCGGGCAGCGCGCGTCGGTCCAGCTTGCCGTTGGCGGTCAGCGGCAGGCCCTCCAGGGTGACGAACGCGGCCGGCACCATGTACTCCGGCAGCCGCTCCCGCAGGTGCGCGCGCAGTTCGGCCGGGCCCGGGGCGGCGCCCGGGGCAGGCACCAGGTACGCGACCAGGCGGGTGTCGTCGGTCCGGTCCTGTCGCGCCAGGACGGCGATCTGCGCGACGGCCGGGTGGGTGGCGAGCGCGGCCTCGATCTCGCCGAGCTCGATCCGGAAGCCGCGCACCTTCACCTGGTCGTCGGCCCGGCCCACGAACCGCAGGCCGCCGCCCGCGGACCGGCGTACGACGTCGCCGCTGCGGTACATGCGCGCGCCGGCCGGCCCGAACGGGTCGGCCACGAAGCGCCCGGCGGTCAGACCGGGCCGGTTCAGGTAGCCGCGCGCCAGCCCGGCGCCCGCCACGTACAGCTCGCCGGGCACGCCCGGGGGCACCGGCCGCAGACGGGCGTCCAGCACATAGGTACGCAGATCGGGGACGGCCGTGCCGATCTCCCCGGCGGCGGTGCTGGACCGGTCGAGCGCGGCGTGCGTCACATGCACGGTGGTCTCGGTGATGCCGTACATGTTGACCAGCCGCGGCGCGTCGTCCGGGTGCCGCTCGTACCAGTTCGCCAGCCGGGCGATCTCCAGGGCCTCGCCGCCGAACACCACGGTGCGCAGGGCGAGGGAGCGGCCGGTCTCCGGCGCCTCCTCGTCCGCCTGCATCAGCTGGTAGAACGCCGACGGGGTCTGGTTGAGCACCGTCACCCGCTCCCGGGCGAGGAGGTCCAGGAACCGGCGGGGCGAGCGGCTGGTCTCGTGGTCCACGACCACCAGGCGGCCGCCGTGCAGCAGCGGGCCCCACAGCTCCCACACCGAGAAGTCGAAGGCGTAGGAGTGGAAGAGGGTCCAGACGTCGTCGGCCGAGAAGTCGAACAGCTTCTCGGTGGTGCCGAACAGCCGCACCACGTTCCGGTGCGTGACCACCACGCCCTTGGGGTCGCCGGTGGAGCCGGAGGTGTAGATGACGTAGGCGGCGTGGCCGGGGGCGAGGGGGACCTCCGGGTCCGTGTCCGGCAGCCCGTCCAGGTCGGCGGCGTCCAGCAGCAGCCGGTCCACCGCCTCCGCGCCCGGCAGGTCGCCGGTCCCGCTCGTGGTCACGAGGAGCGCGGGCCGGGCGTCCCGGAGCAGGTAGGCGATCCGGGCGGCCGGGTACTCCGGGTCCACCGGGAGGTAGGCTGCGCCCGCCTTCAGCACGGCGAGCACCGCCACGACCTGCTCCGCCGAGCGCGGCAGGGCCAGCGCCACGCGCTGCTCCGGGCCCACCCCCCGGTCGATCAGGGCGTGCGCGAGCCGGTTCGCGCGGGCGTTCAACTCGTCGTACGTCAGGGCTGCTTCGCCGTCCGTGAGGGCAACGGCGGCCGGGTTCGCCCGTACCTGCCGCTCGAACAGCCCGGTCAGGCTGCTCTCCGACAGCTCCTCGCCCGGACCGGCGGGCGCGGGGAGCAGCGCGCGAAGCTCTTCGGCGGACAGCACGTCCACCTGGCCGATGCTCCGGCCGGGGTCGGCGACGACGGCGCGCAGCAGCCGCAGCCACCGCTCGACGATCCCGGTCACGGTGGTCTCGTCGAACAGGTCGGTGCTGTACTCCACCACGCCCGACAGGCCCTCCTCACCGGGCTGTTCGCCCAGGATGAAGGTCAGGTCGCACTTGGCCGTACCGGTGTGGACCAGGTCGGTCGTCACCCGCAGCCCCGGCAGGTCGAACGTGCCGAGCGGCGCGTTCTGCAGGGCGAGCATGGTCTGGAACAGCGGGTGGTGCGCCAGCGTCCGGGCCGGGTTGAGCGCCTCCACCAGGTGCTCGAACGGCACGTCCTGGTGCGCGTACGCGGCCAGCGCGTCGGCCCGCACCCGGCCCAGCAGTTCGGTGAACGACGGGTCGCCGGAGAGGTCGGTGCGCAGCACCAGGGTGTTGACGAAGAAGCCGACCAGATCGTCCGCGGCCTCGTCGGTGCGTCCGGCGATCGGCGTCCCCACGGGTACGTCGGTGCCCGCGCCGAGCCTGCCCAGCAAGGCGGCGAGTCCTGCCTGGAGCACCATGAAGAGGCTGGCCCCGCCGTCACGGGCGAGTGTGCGCAGACCCTGGTGCAGCTCGGCGTCGATCCGCACCGGCAGGTGGGCGCCCCGGTAGGACATCGCGGCCGGCCGGGGCCGGTCGAACGGCAGCTCGACCTGCTCCGGCAGGTTCGCCAACTGCTTTCGCCAGTAGGAGAGTTGGCCGTTCAAGAGGCTGTCCGGGTCGGCGCCGTCGCCCAGCAGCTCCCGCTGCCAGAGGGCGTAGTCGGCGTACTGGACCGGCAGCGGCGACCACTCCGGCTTCCCGCCCTCGGCGCGGGCCGCGTAGGCGGCCGTGAGGTCCCGCGAGAGCGGCCCCGTCGACCAGCCGTCGCCGGCGATGTGGTGCACCACCAGCAGCAGCACGTGCTCCTCGGCCGCCGTCTGGAAGAGTTCGGCGTGCAGCGGCGGCTCCTCGGCGAGGTCGAAGCCGTACCGGGCCGCCTGCGTCAGCCGCTCCGGCAGCTCGCGTTCGCCGAGTTCGGTCACCCGCAGCCGCGGCCGGGCCTCCTCCGGGTCCAGCACCCGCTGGCACGGCACGCCGTCGGCCGTCGGGAACACGGTGCGCAGGCTCTCGTGCCGCTCGACCACGTCGGCCAGAGCGGCTTCCAGGGCCCGCCGGTCCAGGCTCCCGGACAGCCGCAGGGTCAGCGGGATGTTGTAGGTGGCGCTCGGGCCCTCCATGCGGTGCAGGAACCACAGCCGTCGCTGCGCGAAGGACAGCGGGACGGTCTCCGGCCGCTCGCGCCGCCCCAGCGCCGGACGGGCCCGGCCCGCGACGTCCACGGCCGCCGCCAGTTCCGCCGGCGTCGGCGCGTCGAACAGGTCGCCGAGCCGCAGCTCGACGCCGAGGATCGAGCGGGCCCGGGCGACCAGCCGGGTGCCCAGCAGGGAGTGCCCGCCGAGGTCGAAGAAGCTGTCGTCGAGGCCGGGCTCGGGCACCCCGAGCACCTCGGCGAACAGCCCGACGAGCAGGTGCTCGGTCGCGGTGCGCGGTGCGCGGCCCGGCGCGGCGGGCTGCCGCCCGGGCGCCGGGAGGGCCCGCCGGTCCAGCTTGCCGTTCGGGGTCAGCGGCAGCGCGTCCAGCAGTACGTACGCGGCCGGCACCATGTGCCGGGGCAGCCGGTCCCGCAGGTGGTCGCGCAGGTCGGTGTCGGTCACGGTGGCGCCGGGCTCGGGCACCGCGTAGGCGACCAGCCGGGGTTCCTCCTCGGCGTGCACCGTCACGGCGGCCCGGGCGACCTGCGGGTGCTCGGCGAGGACGGCCTCGATCTCGCCGAGCTCGACCCGGAAGCCGCGGATCTTGACCTGGTCGTCGGTGCGGCCGAGGAACTCCAGGTTCCCGGCCGCGTCCCAGCGCACCATGTCCCCGGTGCGGTACATCCGCGACCCGCCCGGCCCGAACGGGTCCGCGACGAAACGCCCGGCGGTCAGCCCCGGTCGGCCGAGGTAGCCGCGGGCCAGCCCCGGGCCCGCGATGTACAGCTCGCCCGCAGCACCGGCCGGCAACGGACGCAGGGCGCCGTCGAGCACGTACAGCCGGGCGTTGGTGACCGGACGGCCGATCACCGGTCGCGGGCTCGAACCCAGCTGCGCCACCACCGAGTTGACGGTGCACTCGGACGGTCCGTAGAGGTTGAGGCAGGCCACGCCCTCCGCCGCCCGCAGCTGCTCCCACAGCCGCTCCGGAACGGCCTCGCCGCCCGCCGCGACCAGTGCCGGACGCCACTGCGGATCGCTCAGCAGCCCGTGGGAGACAAGCACCTGGAGGTAGGACGGGGTGGCTTCGATGTAGTCCAGTCCGCAGCGCACCGCGTAGCCGACGAAGGCGTCGGGGTCGGTCCAGGTCGCGTGCTCCAGGACGTGCAGCTCGTGGCCTCCGAACACGGCGAGCAGCTGGTTCCAGGAGGCGTCGAAGGACACCGAGGTGGTCAGCGCCACCCGCAGCCGCCGCCGCTCCTCGATCACCGGCGCGAGGTGCACCTGCCGGAGGTCGGTGAGCAGGTCGAGCAGGCCGCCGTGGGTCGCCAGCACGCCCTTGGGCCGACCGGTGGAGCCGGAGGTGTGGATGACGTACGCCGGATGGCTCCGGTCGACGGCCACCATCGGGTCGGCCGCCGGGCAGTCGGTCACCAGGGCGGCCGTCTCCGGGGCGTCGAGCACCAGCCGGCCGACAGGTCCGGCCTCGGACAGCTGCCCCTCGCTGCGGGAGTCCGTGACCACCAGGGTCGGCCGGGCGTCGTCGAGCAGGTACGCGATCCGGGCGGCCGGGTACTCGGGGTCGACCGGCACGTACGCCGCCCCCGACTTCAGCACGGCGAGGATCGCCACCACCAGCTCCGCCGAGCGCGGCAGGGCCACCGCCACCAGCCGCTCGGGGCCCGCTCCCCGGGCGATCAGGGCGTGCGCCAACCGGTTGGCCCGCGCGTCCAGTTCCGCATACGTCAGCGAGACGTCGCCGCACACCAGCGCGACCAGGTCCGGAGTCGCCCGGACGTGCTCCCGGAACAGCTCCGGCAGGCTCGCGTCCCGGGCCGGAGCCACCGGTCCGGTGCCGAGGGCCGCCCCCTCACCGTGCTCCTCGGCCGTGAGCAGGTCGATCCGGCCCACCATCTCGTCCGGGTCGCAGTCCGCGACGGTTTCCAGCAGCGCCATCAGCCGCTGCTGGTGGGCGACGAGTTCGCCGTCGCCGTAAGCGTCCGGCGAGCCGTTGAGCACGAGCCGCGGACCGCTGCCGTCCCGGTCGGCGAATGCCCAGACGGCCAGGTCGGTGGTCGCCACCTCGGACAAGTGGTGCACCGTGACGGCATGTCCCGCGAAGCTCGCCTTCGACTCGAAGGCCATGATGTTCACGACCAGCGGGAACGCCGTCCCGATGCTGCCGGGCACGCCGAGGTCCCGAAGCAGGTCCTCGCTCCGATAACGCTGGTGCGCCAGGGCTGCGTCCACCTCGCCCGCCACCTGTGCGACGAGTTCGCGCCACCTCATGTCGGGTCGCACGGCCAGGCGCAGGGGCACCGCGTTGGACACGGCGCCGGGCGCCGACACCAGACCGGACTGGGCCCGCTCCCGGCCTGTGACGGGAAGGCAGAGCACCACGTCCCGGGAGCCGGTCAGCCGGTGCGCGTAGAGAGCCGTCGCCGCGATCAGCAGACGGGACCACCGGACGCCGATACGCCTGGCCGCGGCCCGGAACGCTTCCGGACGCAAGACTTCCGACTCCCCGGTGCGGAGCACGGAGCGGGCGGGACCGCCCGGAGCCCGGCCGACGATCCGGGTGGGGGCCGGGCGGTCGGCGAAGCGCTCCGTCCAGTACGTCCGGTCCGTGGCGAACTGCGTCGAGGCGCGGTAGTCGGCGTCCGCCGCCACCAGGTCGTCCAGCGAACCGAACGCGCACCGCGGCACCTCCCGGCCCTCGGCCAGCGCCGTGTACGTCTGCGCGACGCGCTGCCGGACGAGGGCGAAGCCGTACCCGTCCATCACCAGGTGGTGGTAGCTCTGGTACCAGAGGTGGTGCGTCGGCGAGAGCCTGATCAGCCCGAGGCTGAACAGCGGATCGCGGCCGAGGTCGAGCGGGCGGACCCGATCGTCGTCCATCCACGCCCGGGCCGCCGCGAACGGCGCCGGCTCCGCCCCGAGGTCGAGGAAGGCCGGCGCCCAGTCCCAGGTCCCGCGGACGACCTGGCGCGGCCCGTCTCCGTCCTCGACGAAGCTCACGTGCAGGGCGTCGACCTCGTCGACCACCTGCCGCACCGCGGCCTCCAACAGCTCCGCGTCGACCGGCCCGTGGATCTCCACACACTCGCCGATGCGGTAGGCGGGAAGAGCCGTCCTGGAACGCTGCTCGGCGAGCCAGATCTCACGCTGGGCCGCCGTCAGGGGAAAGGAGTCGCCGTCGCGACGGGACATGGGGGGATACCTCCGGGAGTGGGGGGAGGAGTGGGGGG
>NZ_JBVJMD010000102.1:0-14745 GCF_055584385.1 Streptomyces sp. NPDC104096 | reverse complement strand
GTGGGGGAAGCCGTAGCCGTCCTGGGGGTTGGACGCCACGGGTGCAGGCGCGGGGGCCCCTTGGTGGGGGAAGCCGTAGCCCGGGGCGGGGTGCGGCGTCGCGTCCACCGGTGCCTGTGGTGCGGGCTCGGGTCGGGGGCCCGGCACGGGCGGGAGGTGATGGCCGCCGGGGGAGTGGACCGGCCCAGGAGCCGGGGCCGGTGCGGGAGTCGGGGCGGCGGGGGCCTCGCCCTGCTGCGGGAAGCCGTAACCGCCCTGCGGGGCAGGCGCGCCCCAGGCGGCGGGCGCGGGCGCGGGCGCCTGCGGCTGGAACGGCGGCTGCACCGTCGGCGCGGTCGGCTGAGGCTCGGGCTGCGCCGGGGGCTGCGCGGGCCACTGGGCCGCGGCGGCCGGGGCCGCGGGCTGGTACGTCGGCGGCAGTGGGGGCAGCCCACCCTGCGGCGCAGGCGGGGGTGCCCAGGCGGGCGGAGCGTCCTGCGGCGCGGCGGCCGGTCCCGGAACGGCGTCCTGCGGCTCGTCGGCCACGGCGTCGGAGGGCACGGCGTCGGAGGGCACGGCGTCGGAGGGCTCGGCGTCCACGGGCTCGGCGTCGGTGTCCACGACGTCCGCGTCCACGGCATTCGCGTCCGTGGGTTCGGCGGTGTCGGCACGGCTTTCCCCAGCCACGGCACCGGCGTCCGGAGACACCGCGTCACCGTCCTCCTGGGTGACCTCTGCCGCCGCCTCCTCGGGTTCGGCGTCGTCCGAAGGCGTCAGGGACTCGCCCTCGCGGTCCTCCTCGACGGACACGTCCTGGTCGTCCGTCGGCTCTTGGTCGTCCGTCGGCTCTTGGTCGTCGGTCGGCTCTTGGTCGTCGGTCGGCTCCTGGGCCTCGGTCGGCTCCTGGTCGTCGGCCACCTCACCGGCCACCTCACCGGCCACCTCACCGGCCACCTCACCGGCCACCTCGTCGGCCACCTCACCGGCCACCTCGCCGGTCTCCGGCTCGGCCTCGGCCTCGGCCTCGGCTTCGGCCTGGACCTTGGCCTGAACCTCGGTCTCGGAGGCCGGCTCCGGGTCCGCGGACGGCAAGGACTCGTCGGCAGCGGGGCTCTCGACCTCCGCCTCCTGCGACTCCTGCTCCTGCTCCGGTCCCCGTTCCTGCTCCCTTTCCTCGGTCGCAGCCTCGGCGGCCCGCTCCGCGATCTCCCGCTTCAGAGCGACGGCGGAGAACCGCATGGTGGCGCCGCTCTCCAGGTCACCGTTGCCGGGGTCGCCGCCCTCGGCGACGGAGGCGGCAGGCGTCACAGGCGTGGCGGGTACGGCAGGCACCGCCGGAACCGCCGGAACCGCCGGAGGTTCAGGGGTGGGCGACGCCGCGGCAGCCGGTCCCGTACCCCACGGGCTGTTGAACCCGCCCACGGGAATGTTCGGCACGGCCGTCGGCGACGCGGCGACCGCCGGGGGAGTCACGGCCGGGGGAGCAGCGGGTGCCGGAGGCGAAGCGGGCCCCGGGGGCACCGGAGGAGCCGAGGGCTCGAACCCGCTGCCGACCGGAAGCCGGGGCACGGCGACCGGACCGCCGGTGGGCGGCACGGGCGGCCGGGGTCCGGTGAACGGCGCCCCGGGAGCGGGGACCGGCGGCGCGAAGGGAGCCCCGGGCGGCTGCGTGGCATGGGCGGGCGGCGTGAGCCCCGGAAGCGGCGCCCCCGAGGGCCCCGAAGGGAACGGCGTCCCCGCAACACCCGGTGCTCCTGGGGCCGTAGGCCCGGTCTGCGGGGCTGGGCCGCCCTGCGCCCCCGGCGTGCTCGCGCCGACGGCGGGCGCCGAACCGCCACCGCTGCCGCCACCGCTGCCGTCGGCGCCGCCACCCGGACCCGCGGCGGCCGCCGAACCCGAACTCCCCGCCGCGTTCTGCGTGTACCAGGCGGGCGGCGCGTAGTCGAGGGTGAACTCGCCCGTCATCTCGATGTCGGACTCGACGTCGGGCTGGTCATCGCCGGGTGTGGCCCAGCCCCCGCGGATCCCGTCCCGATCGCTGCTCACAGTTCCTCCTGATGTGGTCGAGCACCCTCATGCCGTGCCGGGGCGACCATTTCTCGTCGTCCGAAATCGTTCGAGGTCGTCCGATCAACCGATCAACCGGCTCTCCCCCTGGGACGTCGATGCCCGGTCCACGGGTTCTGGCATCGCGCCCTGTCCCAGCCTAATCACCGCAGGCCCCACCCCGGCAGGCCCGTCCGCCCCTGAGCGCCTGTCCACTGCGTCACAGCCTGCCCGGAAGTGCCGTACACAGCACGCATATTGGTGAACAAACCACATGACATTCATGAACAAGCGGGACGGAACATGGAGGGAGTTGACCGATTCGGGGCCCTCGATCGACCTACCCCGTAAGAGCGTTGACCAGCACGACCGAAGAGAGAGCGCGGACCGCCGAAGCCGAAGCCGAAGCCGACGACGGTACGAGGACGAGGGAGGGGCGGCACGCACGCGTGCCGCCCCTCCCTCGTCCTCGTACCGTCGGCCGTCGAGCCGACGCCCCGCTCACTCCCCGTCGGACCCACCGTCGGAACGGCTGTCGGGACCGCCGTCCGGACCGCCGTCGTGAGGCACCGGCTCCAGGTCGAACTCGCCGTCCCGCGCGCCGAGCACGAAGGCCCGCCACTCCGCCTCCGTGTACCGCAGCACCGTGCCGGGGTCGAGGGACGACCGCATGGCCACCGCGCCGGCCGGGAGGTAGGCGATCTCGACCCGCTCCTCGTGCTCCTCGGTGCCCGGTGCGCCGAGCCACTCGACGTCCGAGATGTCGAGCGCGTAGAGCTCGTCCCGCTCCCGTTCCTTGCGCGCCTTGACGTCCGCGCTCAGTTCCTCCGCCATGGTCAAGCGACCCCTTCCCGACGTGCGGATGATCCCGGCGTTCACCCTAGTGGCCGCCAGGTCGCCGACCCGGTGGTTCGGGGACCCGGGCCGAGTGGGCCCTGTGCTGCTGGTACTCTGGACGACGGCCGTTTGTGTACGCGCCCGCGGAGCATCGCTCTGAAGGCCGCGCCCAGCGGATCCCCGCCTCCCGAGTTACGGAAGCTCCCCTGAGAAGTGGACCAGGGGCACTCGGTGGCTACTCAGAGACTACGAGGAGTAAGCGTGTCGCTCGACGCCGCTACGAAGAAGCAGATCATCAGCGAGTTCGGTACCAAGGAGGGCGACACCGGCTCCCCCGAGGTCCAGGTCGCCATGCTGTCCCGCCGGATCTCGGACCTGACCGAGCACCTCAAGGCCCACAAGCACGACCACCACTCCCGTCGTGGTCTGCTGATCCTGGTCGGTCAGCGTCGCCGCCTGCTGCAGTACCTGGCCAAGAAGGACATCCAGCGCTTCCGTGCGCTGGTCGACCGCCTCGGCATCCGCCGTGGTGCTGCGGGCGCCAAGTAAGACGCCACGAGGGGAGCGGTTCCCGAAATGCTCGGGGCCGCTCCCCTTTGCCGTACGTGCGGAAACGTGCGGAGTGTCGCCGGCGCTTTGTAGTGTGGTAGCACAACGCAATACGTACGACACCGTGTGATAGGCCCTACCCGTACCGGGTATCGCGTGATCACACACACCGAACGAGGAGAAGCGCACCTCGCCGCCGCCGGTCCTCGGTAGTGGCGCCCGGGGGGAAGCGAGCCCCGGGTGCTTCGATCGAAGACCGGCCCGCACCGCACGGAGCGCTTCTCCGCCACCGTCCCCCCGCCACACGGGCGAGGAGGGACGAAGACGAGGAGAAAACGCTAGTGGAGAACGAGACCCACTACGCCGAGGCCGTCATCGACAATGGCGCCTTCGGCACCCGCACCATCCGCTTCGAGACGGGCCGCCTGGCCAAGCAGGCCGCCGGCTCCGCAGTGGCGTACCTGGACGACGACACCATGGTGCTGTCGGCCACCACCGCCTCCAAGAACCCCAAGGACCAGCTCGACTTCTTCCCCCTGACGGTGGACGTCGAGGAGCGGATGTACGCCGCCGGCAAGATCCCCGGCAGCTTCTTCCGCCGTGAGGGCCGCCCCTCCGAGGACGCCATCCTCACCTGCCGCCTCATCGACCGTCCGCTGCGCCCGTCCTTCAAGAAGGGCCTGCGCAACGAGATCCAGGTCGTCGCCACGATCATGGCCCTCAACCCCGACCACCTGTACGACGTCGTGGCGATCAACGCCGCGTCCGCGTCCACGCAGCTGGCCGGTCTGCCCTTCTCCGGCCCGATCGGCGGCGTCCGCGTCGCGCTGATCAACGGCCAGTGGGTCGCGTTCCCGACGCACACCGAGCTCGAGGACGCCGTCTTCGACATGGTCGTCGCCGGTCGCGTCCTGGAGGACGGCGACGTCGCGATCATGATGGTCGAGGCCGAGGCCACCGAGAAGACCATCCAGCTGGTCGCGGGCGGCGCCGAGGCGCCGACCGAGGAGGTCGTCGCCTCCGGTCTGGACGCCGCGAAGCCCTTCATCAAGGTCCTGTGCAAGGCTCAGGCCGACCTCGCCGCGAAGGCCGCCAAGCCGACCGGTGAGTTCCCGGTCTTCCTCGACTACCAGGACGACGTCCTGGAGGCGCTGTCCGCCGCCGTCCGCCCGGAGCTGGCCTCCGCGCTGACCATCGCGGGCAAGCAGGAGCGCGAGGCCGAGCTGGACCGCGTCAAGACGCTCGCCGCCGAGAAGCTCCTGCCGGAGTTCGAGGGCCGCGAGAAGGAGATCTCCGCCGCGTACCGCTCGCTGACCAAGTCCCTGGTCCGTGAGCGCGTCATCAAGGAGAAGAAGCGCATCGACGGCCGCGGCGTCACGGACATCCGTACGCTCGCCGCCGAGGTCGAGGCCATCCCGCGCGTGCACGGCTCGGCGCTGTTCGAGCGTGGCGAGACCCAGATCCTGGGCGTCACCACCCTCAACATGCTCCGCATGGAGCAGCAGCTGGACACCCTTTCCCCGGTGACCCGCAAGCGCTACATGCACAACTACAACTTCCCGCCGTACTCCGTCGGCGAGACCGGCCGCGTCGGCTCCCCGAAGCGCCGCGAGATCGGCCACGGCGCCCTCGCCGAGCGCGCCATCGTGCCCGTGCTGCCGACGCGCGAGGAGTTCCCGTACGCGATCCGTCAGGTGTCCGAGGCCCTCGGCTCCAACGGCTCGACGTCCATGGGCTCGGTCTGCGCCTCCACCATGTCGCTGCTGAACGCCGGTGTGCCCCTGAAGGCCCCGGTCGCCGGTATCGCCATGGGTCTGATCTCCCAGGAGATCAACGGCGAGACGCACTACGTCGCCCTCACCGACATCCTCGGTGCGGAGGACGCCTTCGGCGACATGGACTTCAAGGTCGCCGGCACCAAGGAGTTCGTGACCGCCCTCCAGCTCGACACCAAGCTGGACGGCATCCCGGCCTCCGTCCTGGCCGCGGCCCTCAAGCAGGCCCGCGACGCCCGCCTCCACATCCTCGACGTGATGATGGAAGCGATCGACACGCCGGACGAGATGTCCCCGAACGCCCCGCGGATCATCACCGTCAAGATCCCCGTGGACAAGATCGGCGAGGTCATCGGCCCCAAGGGCAAGATGATCAACCAGATCCAGGAGGACACCGGCGCCGAGATCACGATCGAGGACGACGGCACCATCTACATCGGTGCCGCCGACGGCCCGGCCGCCGAGGCCGCCCGCGCCACGATCAACGGCATCGCCAACCCGACCATGCCGGAGGTCGGCGAGCGCTACCTGGGTACGGTCGTCAAGACCACCACCTTCGGCGCGTTCGTCTCGCTGCTCCCGGGCAAGGACGGTCTGCTGCACATCTCGCAGATCCGCAAGCTCGCCGGCGGCAAGCGCGTGGAGAACGTCGAGGACGTCGTCGGCGTGGGCCAGAAGGTCCAGGTCGAGATCGCCGAGATCGACTCCCGCGGCAAGCTCTCCCTCATCCCCGTGATCGAGGGCGAAGGCGAAGGCGACGACGAGACGAAGGACGACACCGACAAGTGACGTCGAGCAGCTCCACGGCGACGGCCCGCACCTCTTCGGAGGCGCGGGCCGTTGCCCGTACCCAAACCCTCATCAAGGGCACCGGCGGCATCGGCACGGTCCGCAAGACCACCCTCCCGGGCGGTCTGCGCATCGTCACCGAGACCCTGCCCTCGGTCCGCTCGGCGACCTTCGGCATCTGGGCGCACGTCGGTTCCCGCGACGAGACCCCGACCCTGAACGGCGCCACGCACTACCTGGAGCACCTGCTCTTCAAGGGCACCTCGCGCCGCAGCGCGCTGGACATCTCCTCCGCGATCGACGCGGTCGGCGGCGAGATGAACGCGTTCACGGCCAAGGAGTACACGTGCTACTACGCGCGCGTGCTCGACACCGATCTGCCCCTGGCCATCGACGTCGTCTGCGACATGCTGACCGGCTCCCTCATCCTCGAGGACGACGTCAACGTCGAGCGCGGCGCGATCCTCGAAGAGATCGCGATGACCGAGGACGACCCCGGCGACTGCGTGCACGACCTGTTCGCGCACACGATGTTCGGCGACAACCCCCTCGGCCGCCCGGTCCTCGGCACGGTCGACACGGTCAACGCCCTGACCGCCGACCGCATCCGCCGCTTCTACAAGAAGCACTACGACCCGACCCACCTGGTGGTCGCGGCCGCGGGCAACATCGACCACAACAAGGTCGTACGACAGGTGCGTGCCGCGTTCGAGAAGGCGGGCGCCTTCCGCACCCAGGACGCCGCGCCCATCGCCCCCCGCGACGGCCGGCGCACCATCCGCACCGCGGGCCGCGTCGAACTGCTCGGCCGCAAGACGGAGCAGGCGCACGTCGTCCTCGGCATGCCGGGCCTGGCCCGCACCGACGACCGCCGCTGGGCCCTCGGCGTACTGAACACCGCCCTCGGCGGCGGCATGTCCTCCCGGCTCTTCCAGGAGGTCCGCGAGAAGCGCGGCCTGGCCTACAGCGTGTACTCGTACACCTCGGGCTTCGCCGACTGCGGCCTGTTCGGCGTGTACGCGGGCTGCCGCCCGAGCCAGGTGCACGACGTGCTGAAGATCTGCCGCGACGAACTCGACCACGTCGCCGAGCACGGCCTGTCCGACGACGAGATCGGCCGCGCGGTCGGCCAGCTCCAGGGCTCCACGGTCCTCGGCCTGGAGGACACCGGCGCGCTGATGAACCGTATCGGCAAGAGCGAACTGTGCTGGGGCGAGCAGATGTCGGTCGACGACATGCTGGCCCGGATAGCGGCCGTGACCCCGGACGACGTCCGCTCGGTCGCCCGCGAGATCCTGGGACGGCGCCCGTCGCTGTCGGTCATCGGCCCGCTCAAGGACAAGCAGGCCGCGCGGCTGAACGACGCCGTCGCCTGATCCCCCCGGCCCGCCCCATCCCCTTCGGTAAGGAAGCAAGACAGATGAGCAAGCTGCGCGTGGCGGTCCTCGGTGCCAAGGGCCGCATCGGCTCCGAGGCGGTACGGGCGATCGAGGCCGCCGAGGACCTGGAGCTGGTCGCCGCCCTCGGCCGGGGCGACCGGCTGGAGACGCTGACGGAGACCGGCGCCCAGGCCGTGGTCGAGCTGACCACCCCCGACTCGGTGATGGACAACCTCGACTTCTGCGTCCGCCACGGCATCCACGCGGTGGTCGGCACGACCGGCTGGAACGACGACCGCCTCGGCCGGCTCGACGGCTGGCTGGCGCAGTCCCCGGAGACCGGTGTGCTCATCGCGCCGAACTTCTCCATCGGCGCCGTCCTGACCATGAAGTTCGCGCAGATCGCCGCGCCGTACTTCGAGTCGGTCGAGGTGATCGAACTGCACCACCCGAACAAGGTGGACGCGCCGTCCGGCACCGCCGCCCGCACCGCGCAGCTCATCGCCGAGGCGCGGGCCAGGGCCGGCTCCGCCCCGGCCCCGGACGCCACCGCCACCGCGCTGGACGGCGCCCGCGGCGCGAAGGTCGACGGGGTGCCGGTGCACTCGATCCGGCTGCGCGGTCTGCTGGCCCACCAGGAGGTCCTGCTCGGCGGCGAGGGCGAGACCCTCACCGTCCGCCACGACTCCCTGCACCACAGCAGCTTCATGCCGGGGATCCTGCTGGGCGTGCGCCGCGTCGTGACCACTCCGGGCCTCACCTTCGGCCTGGAACACTTCCTGGACCTCGGCTGAGCACGGACGCCGACGACATCATGCGCGCGAAGCTCACCTACGCCGTCACGGCCGCCGTCCTGGTCTTCTACTTCGTCCTGGTCGGCAGCCGCGGCGTCATGCTCATCCAGACCGGCACGCTGCTGACCGTCACCTTCGGCGTGGCGGTCCTGATCCTGCCCGTCATCGGCCTGTGGTTCCTGTGGATGAACACCCGGTTCGTCCGCAGGGCCAACCGGCTCGCCGCCGAACTCGACGCCGAGGGCGGCCTGCCCGTCGACGAACTCAGGCGCACCCCGGACGGCCGGATCGACCGGGACTCGGCCGACGAGGTCTTCGCCCGGCGCAAGGCCGAGACGGAGGACGCCCCCGACGACTGGCGCAGCTGGTTCCGGCTCGCCGTCGCCTACCACGACGCCCGCGACACCCCACGGGCCCGCAAGGCGATGCAACGCGCGATCACACTGCACGGGTAGCCGAGCGCCGGCACAGAAATCGCGGTGGTCCGCACGGGACCACCGCGACGGGTCGCGACCACGGCCGCGACAGCGGGCTCAGCCGCGGCGGCCGTACTCGTCGGCCCACACCTCGACGGTGTCCGCGGCCCGGTCGAACGCCTCGGGACGCGCCAGGAAGTCCGCGCTGTGCGTGGTGAGCAGCGGCAGCACGTCCTGTGCCGCACGGTCCTTGCGGACGAGGACCAGGGCCTGTCCCTGCACGGTCCGGGGCAGCCCGAGCCAGCGCACCGGCTGCTGCACCGTGCGCACGGCGACGACCCGCTTCCAGGGCACCGTGCGCGTGACGAGGAAGCTCACGTGGCGCAGCCCGGCGGCGCTCACCCACACGCCGATGCGCAGCATCCGCAGCGACGAGGCGATGACGAGCAGCGCCAGGCCGAACACGGCAGCGGCGGCGGACGGCGAGTCGGTCAGGGCGATGATGACCGCCGCGAAGAGCACGTACGAGGCGAGCAGCAGGCACAGCGCAGCCGCCCCCACGCGCCACGGGCCGGGCCGGTAGGGCCGCCGCCAGCGGTCGCGGTCGTCGTACGGCAGCGTGCTGTCGTCGGTCGCCTCGAAGGTGCGGTCGGCCGTCAGGAAGGGCAGGGGCACGGCTGGTCCTCACTCATTCCATGCATGGGCTGTGCCCGGTGAGGCTATCCGCCTGCCTGTCCGCCCACCACCCTCGGGGGGCCAAGGGCGCGCCGTCACGCCCCCGTGCGGCGGGACGGGGGCGGGTCAGCGTCCCTCGGACGCCTGGGACCGCTGGGTGCCCGTCGTGGAATGGTCCAGCGTCAGCGCGGGCATGCCGATCAGCAGGGCGCCCACGAGCCCGGCGACGACCGTGAGGCCCAGCAGCCAGCGCCCGGCTATCTGGCCGGCGGACGCCCGCTCTCCGGGCGGGGGAGCGACATTGCTGCGGAACCCGTCGGCTTCGGCGAGGAAGTCGAACGGGACGGGTTCACGCCGACGGGACATAGCTGCTGCTTCTCCTCTGGGGAAGATCCGGGACGATCTGCGGACGATACGGATCGAACGCGCGACTGTTTTCCATACAGACGAGCGAGTGTCCCCCAAGGTGCCCGGTTTCACCGAATTGACAGAAGTTCATCGAAGATGTCGCGGCCCGGCACCGAACGCCCGGTGTCAGTGCCGGGCCGTAGAGTGGACGCCGCCCGAGTGACGTGATGGAAGGACCCGCCGAGCCGTGACCGACACCCCCGCCGACGACCTCAAGCCCAGCTTCCGCAGCGACGTCACCGTCGAGCTGGTCAAGCACAGCGCGGCCGACTCGGACGTCCTGTGGGCCGCCCGTGTCTCCACCGCCGGCGAGCAGTCCCTGGAAGAGCTCACCAAGGACCCGGAGCGCTCCAAGGGCCTGATCAACTACCTGATGCGGGACCGGCACGGCAGCCCCTTCGAGCACAACTCGATGACCTTCTTCATCAGTGCCCCGATCTTCGTCTTCCGCGAGTTCATGCGCCACCGGGTGGGTTGGTGCGTCTCCGGGGACACCGAGATCACCCTGGAGAGCGAGGCCGGGAACCTCCGTCGACGTTCCATCGCCGAGCTGTACAAGCTCTGGCATCTGGGGGTGGAGGACCGCCTCCCGCACTCGGCCGGCGGCGTCACCTGGCACAGCAGGGCCGGCAAGTGGATGGCCCAGGTGCGCCGTGGCGAGACCAACCACTATCTCGGCCTGTACGAGAACCGGGAGGCCGCGGAGTCCGCGGTGGCCGAGTTCCGCGAGCAGAATCCCAGCACTCGCCTGCGCAAGTCGGAGTCGGTCCGGCGCAACCACGTCCGATGCTTCGACGAGGAGACCCTGCTCGCCCAGCGCGCCAGGATCGTCGACGTGATCGAGTCGGGCGTCAAGCAGCTCATCAAGATCACCACCGAGTCGGGGAAGGCGCTGCGCTGCACGGTCGACCACGCCGTGTTCACCCCGGAGGGCTGGGTCAAGGCCGGTGAGCTCGTGGTGGGCGACTCCGTCATGGTCGGCGGAACGGCCCCCAGGCCTTCCGAGCGACTCGTTCCGCCGAGCCTGCGCCGCGGCATCGGGGTGTGGACCTCCATGCAGCGGGAGCGGCTGATCAAGGAGACCGACGCCTGTCACCTCTGCGGCCAGGAGTTCCCCCGCGCCGAACTCGCCCTCGATCATGTCGTCCCGGTCGCGGGCGACCTCACCAGGGCTCTGGACGAGACGAATCTCGCCCCGGCCTGCGAGCCCTGCCACACCGCCAAGAGCGGCGGCGAGCAGGCGCCGGCCCGACGTGGAGGCAAGGTCGCCAAGGCGATCCCGGACCCCGTCGTCGCCATCGAGCAGGACGGCGAGGAGATGACTTACGACCTTTCCGTCGAAGGCCCCTGGCACAACTTCCTCGCGAACGGCATCGTCGTCCACAACTCGTACAACGAGGAGTCCGGCCGCTACCGCGAGCTCCAGCCCGTCTTCTACGTCCCCGGCGAGGACCGCAAGCTCGTCCAGCAGGGCCGTCCGGGCAAGTACGAGTTCGTGGCGGGCACCGAGGCGCAGCAGGAGATCGTGGAGCGCTCGATGCAGGACTCCTACATCCAGGCGTACGAGCGCTATCAGGAGATGCTCGCCGCCGGTGTCGCCCGCGAGGTGGCCCGCGCCGTCCTTCCCGTCGGCCTGTTCTCCTCGATGTACGCCACCTGCAACGCCCGCTCGCTGATGCACTTCCTCGGCCTGCGCACCCAGCACGAGCTGGCCAAGGTGCCGTCCTTCCCGCAGCGGGAGATCGAGATGGTCGGCGAGAGGATGGAGGCGGCGTGGGCCGAGCTGATGCCGCTGACGTACGCGGCCTTCAACGCCAACGGCCGTGTCGCCCCGTAGCGGAGCCGCGTCTCGGTGCCGAGTACACATGTGCGGGTCAGCCGTGTGAAGTGTCCGTATTGCGGCATTTGGAGAAGTTCATCTAGCCTGATCAAACGGACCCGGCACTGCTTGAACCCCCGAGCAGGCAGTGCCGGGTTCCGCATTTGTCCTGACTTTCCCAGCACCCCGCGGGCAGACCACGCGGTGAGCAGCGAGTAGCGTGTTACCCATGGCTCCGACCTCCACTCCGCAGACCCCCTTCGGGCGGGTCCTCACCGCCATGGTCACGCCCTTCACGGCGGACGGCGCACTCGACCTCGACGGCGCACAGCGGCTCGCCACCCACCTGGTGGACGCAGGCAACGACGGCCTGATCGTCAACGGCACCACCGGCGAGTCGCCCACCACGAGCGACGCGGAGAAATCGGATCTCGTACGAGCCGTGCTCGAAGCGGTCGGCGACCGCGCCCACGTCGTGGCCGGCGTGGGCACCAACGACACGCACCACAGCATCGAACTCGCCCGGGCCGCCGAGCGGGCCGGCGCGCACGGCCTCCTGGTCGTCACGCCGTACTACAACAAGCCCCCGCAGGAAGGCCTGTACCGGCACTTCACGGCTGTCGCCGACGCCGCCGGGCTGCCGGTCATGCTCTACGACATCCCCGGCCGCAGCGGCGTCCCGATCAACACCGAGACGCTGGTCCGCCTCGCCGAGCACCCGCGGATCGTGGCCAACAAGGACGCCAAGGGCGACCTCGGCCGCGCCAGCTGGGCCATCGCCCAGTCGGGCCTGGCCTGGTACTCCGGCGACGACATGCTGAACCTGCCCCTGCTCTCCGTGGGCGCGGTCGGCTTCGTGTCGGTCGTCGGCCATGTGGTGACGCCGGAACTGCGCGCCCTGGTCGAGGCCTACGTCGCCGGCGACGTCCACAAGGCCACGGAGATCCACCAGCGGCTGCTCCCGGTCTTCACGGGCATGTTCCGCACCCAGGGCGTCATGACCACCAAGGCCGCGCTCGCCCTCCAGGGCCTGCCCGCCGGACCGCTGCGCCTGCCCATGGTGGAGCTCACGGCGGAGGAGATTGCCCAGCTCAAGATCGATCTTGCCGCGGGCGGGGTACAGCTCTGACAACAGACTTGGCACCACGAGACCTCACAACTGAATAAGCGGGCCACCGGCGCCTGCGCCCCACAATGACAACTGCTTCTGCACGAACGTCATGCGCGCCACGTGCCCTACCGGTACGTGGCGCGTGTGGTGAGGAGAGTCTTTTGAGTCATCCGCATCCTGAACTCGGTGCGCCCCCGCCGCTGCCCGAAGGCGGTCTGCGCGTCACCCCGCTCGGCGGTCTCGGTGAGATCGGCCGCAACATGACGGTCTTCGAGTACGGCGGCCGCCTGCTGATCGTCGACTGCGGAGTGCTCTTCCCCGAGGAGGAGCAGCCCGGAATCGACCTGATCCTGCCGGACTTCTCGTCGATCCGGGACCGCCTCGACGACATCGAGGGCATCGTCCTCACGCACGGCCACGAGGACCACATCGGCGGTGTCCCCTACCTCCTCAGGGAGAAGCCGGACATCCCGCTGATCGGCTCCAAGCTGACCCTCGCCCTCATCGAGGCGAAGCTCCAGGAGCACCGCATCCGTCCGTACACCCTGGAGGTGGCGGAGGGGAACCGCGAGCGCATCGGCCCCTTCGACTGCGAGTTCATCGCGGTCAACCACTCCATCCCGGACGCCCTCGCGGTCGCCATCCGGACCCCCGCCGGCATGGTGGTCCACACGGGCGACTTCAAGATGGACCAGCTCCCGCTGGACAACCGGCTGACGGACCTGCACGCGTTCGCCCGGCTGAGCGAGGAGGGCATCGACCTTCTGCTCGCCGACTCGACGAACGCCGAGGTACCGGGCTTCGTCCCGCCCGAGCGCGACATCTCCAACGTGCTGCGCCAGGTCTTCGCGAGCGCGCGCAAGCGGATCATCGTCGCGAGCTTCGCCAGCCATGTGCACCGCATCCAGCAGATCCTGGACGCGGCGCACGAGTACGGCCGCCGGGTGGCCTTCGTCGGCCGCTCCATGGTGCGCAACATGGGCATCGCCCGTGACCTGGGCTATCTGAAGGTCCCGCCGGGCCTGGTCGTGGACGTCAAGACGCTCGACGACCTCCCGGACCACGAGGTGGTCCTGGTCTGCACGGGCTCCCAGGGCGAGCCGATGGCGGCCCTGTCCCGTATGGCCAACCGCGACCACCAGATCCGGATCGTCGACGGCGACACGGTGATCCTGGCCTCGTCGCTGATCCCCGGCAACGAGAACGCGGTCTACCGCGTGATCAACGGCCTGACCCGCTGGGGCGCGAACGTCGTCCACAAGGGCAACGCCAAGGTGCACGTCTCGGGTCACGCGTCCGCGGGCGAGCTCCTGTACTTCTACAACATCTGCCGTCCCAAGAACCTGATGCCGGTGCACGGCGAGTGGCGCCACCTGCGGGCCAACGCCGAGCTGGGAGCCCTGACCGGGGTCCCGCACGACCGGATCGTGATCGCCGAGGACGGCGTCGCCGTCGACCTCGTCGAGGGCAAGGCGAGGATCTCCGGCAAGGTCCAGGCGGGCTATGTCTACGTGGACGGCCTCTCGGTCGGCGACGTGGGCGAGCCGGCCCTGAAGGACCGCAAGATCCTCGGGGACGAGGGCATCATCTCCGTCTTCGTGGTCGTCGACTCGTCGACGGGCAAGATCACCGGCGGTCCGCACATCCAGGCCCGCGGTTCGGGTATCGAGGACGCGGCGTTCGGCGCGGTGGTCCCGAAGATCACCGAGGTGCTGGAACGCTCGGCCCAGGACGGTGTGGTGGAGCCGCACCAGCTTCAGCAGCTCATCCGCAGGACCCTGGGCAAGTGGGTCTCGGACACCTATCGCCGCAGGCCGATGATCCTCCCGGTCGTGGTGGAGGTCTGACACCCGGACGACCCTCCGTCCGCGTGAACCTGGAGCGGGGTACCTCGATTTGCATCGGGGCACCCCGCTCCAGTACGTTTACGGCTCCGCCTGAACGGGAACCCGGCCGCCTTGTGCGCCGGAACCAGTCCCCGAGCGGGGCGGGAATTCCGACTCAGAATCTCTGATAAAGTCGGAGTCGCCGGAAAGGGAAACGCGAGAGCGGGAACCTGGAAAGCACCGAGGAAATCGGATCGCGAAACGGTCTGATAGAGTCGGAAACGCAAGACCGAAGGGAAAAAGCCCGGAGGAAAGCCCGAGAGGGTGAGTACGAAGGAAGCG
>NZ_JBVJMD010000101.1:0-14961 GCF_055584385.1 Streptomyces sp. NPDC104096 | reverse complement strand
CGGGGGGCGGAGCCCCCTGGCACCCGCCGCCGAGCGGCGGTGCCGAAGTCCCGAACCCGGTCCGCCCGGTCCCCGCACCCCTTGACGGGAGCGTGGGGACCGGGCGGACCGGACTCTTCACCGGCCCGCGGGCCGGCCGAGCACTCAGTCGTCGTACGCGTCCAGCGGCGGGCACGAGCAGACCAGGTTCCGGTCGCCGAAGGCCTGGTCGATGCGGCGCACCGGCGGCCAGTACTTGTCGGCGGCCGAGACACCGGCCGGGAAGACGGCCTCCTCGCGGCTGTAGGCGTGCTCCCACTCCCCGCCGAGCGCGGCGGCGGTGTGCGGGGCGTTGCCCAGCGGGTTGTCACCGGCCGGCCAGTCGCCCGCGCCGACCTTCTCGATCTCCGCGCGGATGGCGATCATCGCGTCGCAGAAACGGTCCAGCTCGATCAGGTCCTCGGACTCGGTCGGCTCGATCATCAGCGTCCCGGCCACCGGGAACGACATCGTCGGCGCGTGGAAGCCGTAGTCGATCAGCCGCTTGGCGACGTCGTCGACGCTCACGCCGGTCGCCTTGGTCAGCGGCCGCAGGTCGATGATGCACTCGTGCGCGACCAGACCGCCGGGTCCGGTGTAGAGCACCGGGTAGTGCGGCTCCAGGCGCTTGGCGATGTAGTTGGCGGAGAGCACCGCCACCTGCGTGGCCCGCTTGAGCCCCTCGCCGCCCATCAGGCGGACGTACGCCCACGAGATCGGCAGGATGCCCGCGGAACCCCACGGGGCCGCCGAGATCGGGCCGACACCGGTCTCCGGACCGGCCGCGGGCTGCATCGGGTGGTTCGGCAGGTACGGCGCGAGGTGCGACCGTACGGCCACGGGGCCGACGCCGGGACCGCCGCCGCCGTGCGGGATGCAGAACGTCTTGTGCAGGTTCAGGTGCGAGACGTCGCCGCCGAAGTACCCCGGCTTGGCGAGCCCCACGAGCGCGTTGAGGTTGGCCCCGTCGACGTAGACCTGGCCGCCCGCCTCGTGCACCTGCGCGCAGATGTCGGCGACGTGCTCCTCGAACACACCGTGCGTGGAGGGGTACGTGATCATCAGCACCGACAGCCGCTCGCGGTGCTGCTCGATCTTCGCCCGGAGGTCCTCGACGTCGATCTCGCCGTCCTCGGCGGTCTTCACGACGACGACCTTCATGCCGGCCATGACGGCGCTGGCGGCGTTGGTGCCGTGCGCGGAGGACGGGATCAGGCAGACGGTCCGCTGGTCGTCGCCGTTGGCCCGGTGGTAGCCGCGCACCGCGAGCAGACCGGCCAGCTCGCCCTGCGAACCGGCGTTGGGCTGGAGGGACACCTTGTCGTAGCCGGTGACCTCGGCGAGCCGCTCCTCCAGCTCACGGATCAGCGTGAGGTAGCCCTGCGCCTGCTCGGCGGGCGCGAAGGGGTGCAGCTGGCCGAACTCGGGCCAGGTGACCGGCTCCATCTCGGTGGTCGCGTTGAGCTTCATGGTGCAGGAGCCCAGCGGGATCATGCCCCGGTCGAGCGCGTAGTCGCGGTCGGAGAGCCTGCGCAGGTAGCGCAGCATCGCGGTCTCCGAGCGGTGCTGGTGGAAGACCGGGTGGGTCAGGTAGGCGTCGGTGCGCAGCTGCGCGGCCGGCAGGGCCTCCTCGGTGACCGCGTCCAGCGCCTCGATGTCGGCCTCGACCCCGAACGCCGTCCACACGGCGGCGAGCTGCGCGCGCGTGGTGGTCTCGTCGCAGGACAGGGACACCCGGTCGGCGTCGACGAGGTGCAGGTTGACCCCGCGCTCGCGGGCGGCGGCCACGGTCTCGGCGGCCCGGCCCGGGACCCGCGCGGTGAGCGTGTCGAAGAACGCGCCGTGCACGACCTCGACACCGCCGGCGGTGAGGCCCGCCGCGAGCAGCGTGGCGTAGCGGTGGGTGCGGGCGGCGATCGCCTTCAGACCGTCGGGCCCGTGGTAGACCGCGTACATGCCCGCCATCACGGCGAGCAGCACCTGCGCGGTGCAGATGTTGCTGGTCGCCTTCTCCCGGCGGATGTGCTGCTCACGCGTCTGAAGAGCGAGGCGGTAGGCCCGGTTGCCGTCGGCGTCGACGGAGACGCCCACGAGACGGCCGGGCAGGCTGCGCGCGAACTTCTCGTGCACCGCCATGTAGCCGGCGTGCGGTCCGCCGAAGCCCATCGGCACGCCGAAGCGCTGGGTCGTGCCGACCGCGATGTCCGCGCCCAGCTCGCCCGGCGAGGTGAGCAGCGTCAGCGCGAGCAGGTCGGCGGCGACCGTGACCAGCGCGCCCAGCCCGTGGGCCTGGTCGATGACCGGCTTGAGGTCGCGCACGGCACCGGAGGCGCCCGGGTACTGGAGGAGCACGCCGTTGATCTCGCGCTCGGCGATCTCGGCGGGGATGCCCTCGCTGAGGTCGGCGACGAGCACCTCGACGCCGGTCGGCTCGGCGCGGGTCTCGATCACGGCGATGGTCTGCGGCAGAGCGTCCGCGTCGACCAGGAACAGGCCCTTCTTGTTCTTGCCCATGCGCAGCGACAGCGCCATCGCCTCGGCGGCGGCCGTGCCCTCGTCCAGCAGCGAGGCGCCGGAGGTCGGCAGCCCGGTGAGTTCGGCGACCATGGTCTGGAAGTTCAGCAGGGCTTCCAGACGGCCCTGCGAGATCTCCGGCTGGTACGGCGTGTACGCCGTGTACCAGGCCGGGTTCTCCATCACGTTGCGCAGGATGACGGGCGGCGTGAAGGTCCCGTAGTAGCCGAGACCGATCATCGAGCCGAGGACCTGGTTGCGGTCGGCCAGGGAGCGCAGCTCGGCCAGCACCTCGGCCTCGGTGCGCGCGCCCGGCAGGTCGAGGGCGTCGGCGTTCTTGATCACATCCGGCACCGCGGCCGCTGTGAGGTCGTCCAGCGAGCCGTAGCCGACGTGGGCGAGCATCTTGGCCCGCGCCTCGTGGTCGGGCCCGATGTGGCGCTGCTCGAACGGGATGCCCTGTTCGAGTTCGAAGAGCGGGGTGCGGTGGGCGGTCATTGCGGAGGCCTCCTGGTCTGACGCGACCTGCGAGGGGCACCCTGGCGCGGGTACCCGGACGGCCTCCCCCTCTGTCATCTCAACCTGAGAGCTTCACCGGATCGCCCGCATCGGGGTCACCGGCTTTCACCGTCGGTGAGGACGCGGGTCGTCGACACCCGTCCTGCTTTCCAGAGTGACCTCGTCCGTGCGGTACGTGTGCCTGAGAGATTCCGGGGAGGATTTGCTCCTTCGGCGCCTCCGGTGATGTCCGGAGGACTCTCCCGCGCGGGGTCAGCAGCCGCTTGCCAGACTACCAGCGAGGTCAACGTGGGAGTCTTCGAGTGGCCGCCTTCCTGAATGTGCTCTTTTGTAGTGCTTACGGATGAGTTTGCGACCTGGAGGAGGGACCGTGCAGACCGATATCGATCCGCGCAACCTGATCGGCCGCAAGGCGTTCGACCGCAACGGCACCAAGATCGGCACCGTCGACGAGGTGTACCTCGACGACGCGACCGGCATACCGGAGTGGGCAGCCATACGTACCGGCCTGTTCTCGAGGGACGCTTTCGTTCCGCTCGAGCCCAGTGAACTGGTCGAGGGCGCGCTGCGCGTCCCGTTCGACCGCACTCTGATCAAGGACGCCCCCGACTTCGGCGTCGGTCGTCACCTCTCCCCCGAGCAGGAACTCCAGCTCTACCACCACTACGGCCTCGACATCGCCGCCCCGCCCCCCTTCCCTGACCGCGACTTCGGCAAGCTGGCCGGTCCGGACGAGCCCTGACGCCGCCACCCCGCCCTGCCGCCCCGGCGACACCGCGCGCCCGGCTTCCCGCCTGGACAGACACCCCGCACGTCGGCCGAGGCCGACGGAGCGCGTACGGACCACCCACGGGATGCGCTCGCGGGCGAGCGGACGGTAGCCCTGGAGCGCTTCCGCGGCCGGGCAGCTGGGACCGGCCCGTTCGGGACAACCGGAACCCGGACCGTTCCGGACAGCCGGGACCCCGCCCCGTCAGGCCCCCGAGCCCGCCGTCAGCCGGCCGCGCGCTCCGCAGCGGTGGACGCCTCTCCGTCCAGCCCCTCTCCGTCCACCGCCTCTCCGTCCAACGGCTCCTCGTCCAGCGGCTCCCCCTCCGCCACCTCCTCCTCGGCACCGCGGACCGCTCCCGGGAGCTCGGCCTCCGCCGGTCTTCGCCGTACCAGCGGCAGCGGATCCGCCGGTTCCAGGTCGGGGTCGTCGATCAGGAAGGTCCGCACCCGGCCGGGTGCGGAGTCGGGCGTCTCGAACCGGACGGTGACCCGGCCCAGGCCGCTGCCCTGCACCCACCCGTGCCCGTGCTCGGCATGCCGTACGTCGTGTCCAGCCGGCCAGTGCCGCTCGACCGGCTCCGCCGGCTGCGGCACGGACTCGTCCGCGGTCGCCTCCTCCTCCGCCTCGGCCGCCTGCTCGCCGGCCGCCTGCGCGAACAGGTCCTCCTGTGTGTAGTCGGCCAGCCCGGTCACCCCCACCCCGAGCAGTCGTACGCCGCCCGTGGTGTCCACGGAATCGAGCAGCCGGGCCGCCGCCTCGCGCACGACGGCCGGATCGTCGGTGGGGCCGCGCAGCGTCTCGGACCGGGTCAGGGTGGAGAAGTCGTACCGCCGTACCTTCAGCACGATGGTCCGCCCGGACAGACCGGCCCGGCGCAACCGCCCCACGCACCGGTCGGCCAGCCGCGCCACCTCGAACCCCACCCTGAGCCGGTCGTGGATGTCCACGTCGTACGTGTCCTCGACCGACACCGACTTGGCCTCCCGCTCGGCCACCACGGGCCGGTCGTCGCGCGCCAGCGCCATCGCGTACAGCGCGTGGCCGTGCGCCTTGCCCAGCAGCCGGACGAGCTCGTCCTCGCCGGCCCCGGCGATCTCGTCGACCGTGGTGATCCCGGCCCGCCGCAGATGGTCGCCGGTGGCCGGACCGACGCCCGGCAGGATCCGCACCGGCATGGGCCCGAGCAGCGCCCGCTCGGTACCCGGCTCGATCAGCACCAGACCGTCCGGCTTGGCCCGCTCGGAGGCGATCTTCGCCAGCATCTTCGACGCGGCCAGCCCCACGGACCCCGTGAGCCCCGTCACCGCCCGTATGTCGGCGCGCAGCTTCACCCCCGCCGACCGGGCCGACTCGGTGTCCGAGGCCGCCCCACCGGCCTCCAGGTCCACGAACGCCTCGTCCAGGCTCAGCGGCTCCACCAACGGCGACAGCGCCCGCAGCAGCCCCATCACCTGCTCGCTGATCGAACGGTAGAACCCGAAGCGGGGCACGAGGTAGGCCGCGTTCGGCACCAGCCGACGGGCCTGAGCCGTGGGCATCGCCGAGTTGACGCCAAAGACCCGTGCCTCGTACGAAGCGGTCGCCACCACCCCGCGCGGCCCGATCCCGCCGACGACGACGGCCTTCCCGCGCAGGCTCGGCTTGGACGCCTGCTCCGCCGAGGCGAAGAAGGCGTCCATGTCGAGATGCAGGATCGTGGGCGCGGTTCTCACATCTCCGATGCTCCCCTACGCCACTGACAATGCCCTCGCGCGGCGCCGGGGCGGACCTCAGACGGCCCGGTTGCGCCGCCGCGCCAGTTCGTCGGCCGGGTTGGGGCCGACCAGGGTCTCCCCGGTGTCGATCCGCTCCCCGTGCAGCTGCGACAGGGCGCTCTCCACGTCCCGCCACACCACGCCCACGGCGATCCCGAAGACGCCCTGCCCGCCCTGGAGCAGCGCGTGGACCTCGTCGGGCGAGGTGCACTCGTACACCGTCGCGCCGTCGCTCATCAGCGTCATGCGCTCCAGGTCGCTGAAGCCCCGCTCCTTCAGGTGCCGCACGGCGGTACGGATGTTCTGCAACGACACCCCGGTGTCGAGGAACCGCTTGACGATCTTCAGGACGACCACGTCGCGGAAGCTGTACAGCCGCTGCGTCCCGGACCCGTGGGCGGGGCGCACACTCGGCTCGACCAGGCCGGTACGGGCCCAGTAGTCGAGCTGCCGGTAGGTGATACCGGCGGCCGCGCAGGCCGTCGGGCCCCGATAGCCGATCTGCTCGGACGCCATGGACGTCGCCCCTCCGCTGCTCGGCACTGCCGAAGGCCGCTGCGGAGCATGGTCGGCCACCTGGCCGTGAAGCGGGTACGGACCGCTCGCCCCGAAACCGCGTCCGGGGGCACCCCCAGCCATACCGCCGCCGCTGCTGCTCACGCCGACCTCCGTCCTTGACCTGCCTCCTCGACGGTAGGCAGTCACCAGGGGTGCGTCAACGATCGCCACACTCGGCACGCCGAGTGATAATCACCCTAGGAGTGGTTTCCCGTACCCCACCGCGGGGAAAGGCTAGCCGAATGCTCTCCGGCGGAGCCGCAGGACGCACTCACTGGCCGCTGGCAATTGCCGCCGCCGTGGCGCGCCACCCGACCGGGGCGACGCGCCCGCGCAGCGCCTACTGGCTGCTGCTGCCGAAGTCCTCGGGTGAGATCTGGTCGAGGAACTCGCGGAACTTCTCCACCTCGTCCTCCTGCTCGTCCGGGATCGCGATCCCCGCGTCGTCCAGGACCGTGTCACTGCCGTAGATCGGCGTCCCGGTACGCAGCGCCAGCGCTATGGCATCGGACGGACGGGCACTGACCTCGACCCCGCTGGCGAACACCAGCTCCGCGTAGAAGACGCCCTCACGCAGGTCCGTGATGCGCACTTCGGTGAGCTCCTGGCCGACGGCTTCGAGCACGTCCTTGAACAGGTCGTGGGTCAGCGGTCGCGCGGGGGCCATGCCCTGCTGGGCGAAAGCGATCGCCGTCGCCTCCCCCGGCCCGATCCAGATAGGGAGGTAACGGTCGCCTCCCACTTCACGCAGGAGCACGATCGGTTGGTTGGAGGGCATTTCGACCCGGACACCTACGACATCGAGCTCGTTCACACAGCAACCCTAGGCCGTGCCCGGGATGTTTGGGTAGTCGGACCGGGAACGGGCGCCCGATCACGCCGTCCGGGAGGCCCGGCTCTCAGGGCAGCCGGACCCCGAGCGCGGTCTGCACCAGCGCCGCGTGCAGCCTCGTCGTGAGCCCCGCGAGCTCCTTGGTGCGGTCCTCGGCGTGTGCCCTGGTCTGCGGGTTGCGGTGCCGCCTGAGCGGGGCCACCACCTGGTCCACCAGCCCGGCCTCGCGGTCCGCGGCGGCCTTCATGAGCCTCAGATGGCGGGGTTCGATCCCGAACCGCCCCAGCTCGACGACGAGCGAGGCGACCGTGACCGCCTCGGCGTCGTACACTCCGCCCTCCAGCGGGGTGATGAGCCCGTAGGACTGCCACTCCTCCAGCTCGCGTTCACCGACCTCCGCGGCTGCGAGCAGCTCGGCCCGCCCGATCCGGGCCGCGGTGAGGCCGTCGGAGACCTCCGGGGCGGCCTCGCCCTCGCGCTGGCGCCCCAGCGCGGGCAGCCGTACGGCCTCCCCGCGCTCCATGGCGTCCAGGTGCTCACGGATCACCTTGAGCGGCAGATAGTGGTCGCGCTGCATCCTCAGGACATGGCCGAGACGCTCGACATCCTTGATGCTGAACTTGCGATACCCCGAAGGGGTCCGCTGCGGCTCGATGAGGCCCTCCGACTCCAGGAATCGGATCTTGGAGATGGTGACCTCGGGGAACTCCTCGCGCAGCGTGTTCAGCACCGAGCCGATGCTCATCAGCCCGCTGTCCGCCTCGGCGGTGCCGTACCCGGCACCGCCGCCCGGTGTTCGAAGCATGGACCTTCCCTGGGGGTCCCCCCGGACGCAGCGTCCGGGGGAGGGTCAGTAGCCTCGCTGGCTCGCGTAGAAGACCAGCCGGTACTTGCCGATCTGCACCTCGTCGCCGTTGGCCAGCGGGACCTCGTCGATCCGCTCACGGTTGACGTACGTGCCGTTGAGGCTGCCCACGTCGGCGACCGTGAACGTGCCGTCCTGGCCACGCCGGAACTCCACGTGCCGACGCGACACCGTCACGTCGTCGAGGAAGATGTCGCTCTGCGGGTGCCGCCCCGCCGTGGTCAGCTCGCCGTCCAGGAGGAAGCGGCTGCCCGAGTTCGGGCCCCGGCGCACCACCAGGAGCGCGGAACCCAGCGGCAGTGCGTCGACGGCCGCCTGCGCCTCGGGGGACAGCGCCGGCACCGACGTCTGGCCGGTGACCTCGGCGTCGTAGGCCTCGATCCCCGAGATCGAGATCGTGGACGTCGTCTCGGACGCCCGCTCGGGCGTCAGACCGGGGCGCAGCGGTGCGCCACAGTTGGAACAGAAGCGGCTGTTCTCGCCGTTGCGGTTACCGCACCTCGTACACACCAGGGCCGACACGGAAAACCCTCCACCCGAACTTGAGGTTGACGGTTGCCCGAAACCTATGCCGCCGGACTGGGCAGGGTCAACTGACGCCGCGCCCTGACCGCCGGAGACGTCACCACCCGGGCCAGCCACCTGGTCCCGGAACAACGGCCGCTGGCCGTCCGCGTCGGGCTGTGCGCGATGGCGAGCGGTCGCGTTGTCGCTACCTTCTCGAGCGCTCTTGCCGAACAACTTCGCAAACAACTTCACGGGCGATTCCCCTTGACCGAAACAGACCCGCCCGTGGGGCAGGACGAACCCTGACTCAATACACCGGTCGACCCGGACATCTTCACAACGTCCGTATCCACCAGACAGTTTCCACCACGCACCACCCATTCGGTGCGCCGACCCCCCGCAACCTGATGCCCTGGGCCGACGACCCCCATGCACCCCCGGTTCACTGGGAGGACGACCGAGCGTAGTCAGGCCGCTCCGCCGCCCGCAAGGCATTCACGACGATCTTGCTCGAACGCTCGACGGTAACCGTGGCCTGCTCCTTCTCCAGTGTCTGCACCACGCCTCCAGGGATGTTGAGCGCCGGTTCGAGATCCTGCGGCTTGCCGATGACAGTGAAACGATACGGAGCGTTGATCTTGTTCCCGTCGACGCTCACACTCTTCCCGGACTCTGTCAGATACGTGCCTGCGACCACGCGCACCCCGTTCACCTGGATCGCCTCCGCGCCGGCCGCGCGCAGCTCCTGGATCGCGTCGAGCAGCATGTCCGCCTGGACCGTCCCCTTCGTGTCCTCGATCGTCATCGTGATACCGGGCCCCTGCGCGGCCACCGTGCCCGCGAGGATGCCGAGTTGCCGCTCCTTCTCGAGCGTCTGCTTACGGGCCTCCTCGGCCTGGTCGGAGCTGTTCTCCAGCTCGTCGCGCTGCTTCTCGAGACCTTGCTTCTCGTCCTCAAGACGCTGAGTGCGGTCATCCAGTTCATCGAGGATACGAACAAGATCCTCCTGACGTGCGCCGCGCAGCGCGCTGTCGCTGTCGCTGTTCGACGCCACCTGCACCGCCAGACCGAAGCCGAGACCGAACAGCAGCACGGCCACGATGAGTTGGGCCCGCGACAGGCGCGGCGGCCACAGTCCCTGCACCAGCCGCTGCCGACCGGACAGCCCAGGCTCTGCCGCCGTCTCGGTCGGCTGCTCGGCCTGGGCAGGCTGCGCGGGCACCTCGTCGGGCAGTTCCCTGCGCAGCCCGTGCTCGGGCCGGGACCACTCCGGCTGCGGCCGGGGCGGCTCGGGTCGAGGCCGCGGTTGCTCCGGCTGCGGACGGGACCACTCCGGCCGGGGCTGCGGCCGCTGTATCAGGGGGCGTTCGGGCTCGGGCCGACGCGGCTCCGGCCGCTGCTGCGCAGGCCCCGGCCGCTCGGGCTCGGGCTCGACCCGACGCTGCTCGGGCTGCCGCCAGTCCGGCCGGGGCCGCCCGGACTCGAGCGGACGCGGCTCAGGCTGAGACCGCTCAGGCTGAGACCGCTCAGGCTGCGGTCGCTCAGGCTGCGGTCGCTCAGGTTCGAGCTCGGGCCGACGCGGCTCGGGCTGGCGCCGCTCCACCTCGGACCGAAGCTGGCGCAACCGCTCGAGCTCGGGCCGCCGCTGCTGCGCAGGCCCCGGCCGCTCGGGCTCGGACTCGGCCCGACGCTGCTCGGACTGCCGCCCCTCGGGCTCAGGCTCCGGGCGCCGCTGCTCAGGCTCGGCCCGCTCGGACTCGGGCTCGGCCTCGGGCCGAAGCTGCTCAGGTCGACGCTGCTCAAGCTCGGGCTGCTCGGACTCGGGCCCGCGCGGCTCCGGCTGTTCGTCCTGGTTGCTCATCGTCGGTCTCACGCCCGGAACACGTGCCGACGGATGGCCGCGGCATTGGAGAAGATGCGGATGCCGAGGACGACCACGACACCCGTGGACAGCTGGGCGCCCACGCCCAACTTGTCGCCCAGGAAGACGATCAGCGCCGCGACGACCACGTTCGACAGGAACGACACGACGAACACCTTGTCGTCGAAGATCCCGTCGAGCATGGCCCGCAGACCTCCGAAGACGGCGTCGAGCGCCGCCACGACGGCGATCGGCAGATAAGGCTCGACGACCGCCGGAACCTCAGGGCGGACCAAAAGGCCGGCCACGACTCCCACGACGAGGCCCAGTACGGCGATCACGATGTGCCCTTCTCGGATATCGGCTGTGCTGTACGTACGATCACACTCGGTGCGGCCGGCAGCCGGAGGTCGCTCTCCGTGGAGATGGCGGTCCGGATGCCGTAGTTCTCCTGCAAGGCGTTCAGGTACAGGCCGTCTGCACTGTCCTGGAACTTGGTGCTCAGCCGCTTCCCGTCCCCCACCGCCAGCACCGCGTAAGGCGGCACCAGCGGCCTGTTGTCGACCAGTATCGCGTCCCCCGCGGCCCGGATCGCCGACAGTGCCGTCAGCCGCTGTCCGTTGATGGAGATCGCCTCGGCGCCCGACTCCCACAGCCCGTTGACCACCCGCTGCATGTCCCGGTCGCGCACCCGCCCGGTGTCGGAGAACCCGGAGGTCTCGCGCGGGTCGCCGTCTCCTCCGGTGGTGGCCTCCTTGGCGTCGTCCACGACCAGTTTCACGCCGGGCCCGTGCACCTCGGAGGCGCCCGAGAGAATACCCACCAGTTCGGCCCGGCTGTCGCCGCCGTCGTCGCGGAGCGCCTCCCGCTGCCGTGCGCCCACGTCGTCCCGGAGCTCGTCGACGGTGCCCTCCAGCTCGTCCGCCGCCTTCGTCTCACGGTCGATACGGTCGATCAGCTCCTGGCGCTCCTTGGCCACGACCGGAGCCGCGATCCGGGCCTGCGCCGCGCCGACCGTCACGACCAGCGCGGCGAGCACCAGACCGCCGGCGAGACCCAGCTTCGCGCTCAGCGTCCGGGGCAGGCCACCGCCGCCCTCGGCCTTCTTGCGGGCGGCTGCCTCGGCGTATCCGTCGTCCAGGCTGTGATCCATGACGTTGGTGAGCAGCGACATGGACGCGTCCGGACGCGACGGGCGCGTGAATGTACTCCGAACGGGGGGCTCCTGCGGCATGCCGCACATCGTCGCATGTCGCGACCCGTACCTCCGAACGGCCCCTCCGACGTGCCGGACAGGCCCCCTCGGGGACACTTGTCCGGCACGCCCACGTACCGGGACGTCAGCGGCCGGCGCTGTCCACGACCGCCGCCCACTCGTCGAGCAGGGCCTGCGCGGAGGCGTCGTCCGGCCCTTCCGCCCACAGATGGGTGACGGCCTCGGCCGGATCGGGCAGCACCATCACCCAACGCCCGTCGGTCTCCACGACCCGCACCCCGTCCGTGGTGTCCACGAAGCGGTCTCCCGCCTCCTCGACCACACGGCGCATCACCAGTCCCTTGACGGCCCACGGAGTCGCCAGATCACGCTTGAGGACGTGCGCCCTCGGGATCCGCGCGTCGATCTGGCTCAGCGTGAGCTGTGTCCGGGCCACCAAACCGATCAGTCGTACGAAGGCCGCGGTGCCGTCGAAGACGCTGCTGAACTCGGGGACGATGAATCCGCCCTTGCCGTCCCCACCGAAGATGGTCGTCTCGTCCCGTCCGACCCGGGTCAGGTCGTCGGGCGAGGTCGTCGTCCACTCCACCTGGGTCCCGTGGTAGGCGGCCACCTGCTCGGCGATGCGGGTCGTGGTCACCGGCAGGGCCACCCGACCGCTGCGCCGCTCCGCGGCCACGAGGTCGAGCATCACCAGCAGCGCCCGGTCGTCCTCCACGATCCGCCCCTTCTCGTCGACGAGCGAGAGCCGCTCGCCGACCGGGTCGAACCGCACGCCGAAAGCGGCCCTGGAGGACGCGACGATCTCACCGAGCCTGACCAGGCCCGCCCGCCGCACCTCGGCGCTCTCCGTCGGCCGGGACTCGTCCAGACCGGGGTTGATGGTCAGCGAGTCCACGCCCAGCTTGCCGAGCAGGCTGGGCAGGACGAGACCCGCCGAGCCGTTCGACGCGTCGACGACGACCTTGAGCCCGGACTCGGCGATACCGGTCGTGTCGACGTTCCGCAGCAGGGACCCCGTGTACGAGTCGAACACGCTGGCCGGGAAGTACAGGTCCCCGATCTCTCCCGGGAACGCACGCCGGTACTCCTGCCGCGCGAACACCCGGTCGAGCTTGCGCTGGCTGGCCTGGGACAGGTCCGCTCCCTGTCCGTCGAAGAACATGATGTCGACGGAGTCCGGCACACCCGGCGAGGTCCTGATCATGATCCCGCCCGCACTGCCGCGCGCGGTCTGCTGCCGGGCGACCGGCAGGGGCACGTTCTCCAGGTCGCGGACGTCGATGGCACTGGCCTGCAAAGCGGAGATGACGGCCCGCTTCAGCGCGCGGGCACCACGGGAGTGGTCACGGGCCGTGGTGACCGTGGCGCCCTTCTTCAGCGTCGTCGCATAGGCCCCGGCGAGGCGTACGGCGAGCTCGGGCGTGATCTCGACGTTCAGGATCCCGGACACCCCGCGCGCGCCGAACAGATTCGCCTGTCCCCGCGACTCCCAGATCACCGATGTGTTGACGAAGGCGCCGGCCTCGATGGTCTTGAACGGGTAGACCCGCACATTGCCCTGCACGATCGATTCTTCACCGATCAGGCACTCGTCACCGATGACCGCGCCGTCCTCGATCCTGGCGGCCCGCATGATGTCGGTGTTCTTGCCGACCACACAGCCGCGCAGATTGCTGTGCTGACCGACGTACACGTTGTCGTGCACCACGGCCCGGTGCATGAAGGCTCCGGTCTTCACCACGACGTTCGAGCCCACGACGGTGTGCTCGCGGATCTCGGCACCGGCTTCGACCTTGGCGTAGTCACCGATGTAGAGGGGGCCCCGGAGAACGGCGTCGGGATGTACCTCGGCGCCCTCGGCCACCCATACGCCCGGGGAGATCTCGAACCCGTCGAGTTCGACGTCGACCTTGCCCTCGAGGACGTCCGCCTGCGCCTTCACATAGCTCTCGTGAGTACCGACGTCCTCCCAGTAGCCCTCGGCGATATAGCCGTAGATCGGCTTGCCTTCCTTCATCAGCTGCGGGAAGACATCGCCGGACCAGTCGACCGGCACGTCGGGTTCCACGTAGTCGAACACCTCGGGCTCCATGACATAGATGCCCGTGTTCACCGTGTCCGAGAAGACCTGGCCCCAGGTCGGCTTCTCCAGGAAGCGTTCGACCTTGCCTTCCTCGTCCACGATGGTGATGCCGAATTCCAGCGGATTGGGTACGCGCGTCAGACAGACGGTGACCAGCGCGCCCTTTTCCTTGTGGAAGTTGATCAGCTCGGTGAGGTCGAAGTCGGTCAGGGCATCTCCGGAGATGACGAGGAACGCATCGTCCTTCAATGCTTCCTCGGCGTTCTTGACGCTTCCGGCGGTACCGAGTGGCTTCTCCTCATTGGCATAGGTGAGCTCCATCCCGAGCTCTTCGCCGTCTCCGAAGTAGTTCTTGACGAGCGATGCCAGGAACTGCACGGTTACGACGGTCTCGTTGAGCCCATGCCTTTTGAGCAGCCTCAGAACGTGCTCCATGATCGGCCGGTTGGCCACCGGCAGGAGCGGCTTGGGCATGCTTGAGGTCATGGGGCGAAGGCGTGTGCCTTCGCCTCCAGCCATCACGACGGCCTTCATGTCGGAAGCGTCCTCCTCTAAGAGACGACGGTCTAGCCGACTTCACCCGCCTTGATTGTCCCGCACTTTTCCGTAACGGGCCATCGAACCACTGTTACCGCCGAAGGACGAGCTCAGTCGGCCATGGCGTCCGCACGAACGAGACGGCGGACCTGCACCACGTAGAGGACTCCTGCCCACCAATACAGGGTTGTACCCCATCCGGCGAACGCCCATCCGAAAACAGCCGCGAGTGACGCGATCCATCCGCTTCCGTCACTCAGGAGAAGCAACGGGAAGGCGTACATCAGGTTGAAGGTTGCGGCCTTGCCCAGGAAGTTAACCTGCGGCGGCGGATAGCCGTGCCGTCTGAGGATGCCCACCATGACCAGCAGGACCAGCTCACGGGCGAGAAGTATGCCGGTCAGCCAGAGCGGGAGAATCTCACGCCAGGTGAGCCCGACCAATGTCGAGAGAATGTAGAGCCGGTCGGCCGCGGGGTCGAGGAGCCGGCCGAGGTTGCTGATCTGGTTCCAGCGTCGTGCCAGCTTGCCGTCCAGATAGTCACTGATGCCGCTGAGCGCCAGTACGAGAAGGGCCCAGCCGTCACTGTTCGGCCCGCCGAACTCGGGCCTGAGGATCAGCCACAGGAAGAGCGGTACGCCGGCAAGACGCGCCATGCTCAGGATGTTCGGGATGGTGAGGACCCGGTCTGTCTGGACGCGGGTCTCCTGGACCTCCACCCGGGGGCCTCCAGTAGAAAATGTGCCGATGATTCCCACTGACCTTACCTCAACGCAAAAAAGCTCTGGCCCTTGGGCTGGTGCCCAAGAGCCAGAGCTCTAAAAGGAGTTCGGCGGCGTCCTACTCTCCCACAGGGTCCCCCCTGCAGTACCATCGGCGCTGTGAGGCTTAGCTTCCGGGTTCGGAATGTAACCGGGCGTTT
>NZ_JBVJMD010000100.1:0-15136 GCF_055584385.1 Streptomyces sp. NPDC104096 | reverse complement strand
CGTCCGGCTCCGCCGCCGCCCGCCGCCCCCCGCCGGGCCGCCCGCGCCCGCCCCGGGGGGGGGGGGGGGGGCCGGCGCGCCCCCCCCCGCCGCCCCCGCCCCCCCCCCCCCCCGACGGGGTCAGAACCCGTGTCGCATTCCGCCGTCGACCGGCAGCATGAGGCCGGTCAGGTAGGACGCGGCCGGTGACAGCAGGAACGCCGCCACCCGCCCGAACTCCTCCGGAGTCCCGTACCGCCGCAGGGGGATGCGGGACTCGTTCGCCGCCCGGGTCGCCTCCGGGTCCGCCGAGTAGCTGTCCAGCTCGCGCACCCGGTCGGTGTCGATGCGCGACGGCAGCAGCCCGACGACCCGGATGCCGCGCGGCCCCAGCTCGTCGGAGAGGGACTTGGCGAACCCGGCCAGACCCGGCCGCAGCCCGTTGGAGATGGTCAGCGCCGGGATCGGTTCGTGCACCGAGCCGGACAGCACGAACCCGATGACGCCGCCGGACTCCAGCTCCCCGGCCGCCGTCCGGGCGAGCCGCACCGCGCCCAGGAACACCGACTCGAACGCCGTACGCCACTGGTCGTCGGTGTTGTCGGCGACGAAGCCGGGCGGCGGGCCGCCGACGCTGACGAGGATGCCGTCGAAGCCGCCGAAGTGCTCGCGCGCGGCGGCGATCAGCCGGGCGGGGGCGTCCGCCTCGGCGTTGTCGACGGCCATCCCGACGGCGTTCGGGCCCAGCTCGGCCGCCGCGTCCGCGACCCGCTCAGCGTCCCGCCCGGTGACGACCACCTTCGCGCCGTCGGCCACCAGCTCGCGCGCGACGGCGTTGCCCAGTCCGCGGGTGGCGCCGGTGACGACGTACACCCGGTCCTTCAGTCCAAGATCCATGGCCCCTATCCTGCCCCGCCGTCCCCGGACAGGGCGAGGGCGGTGTTCACCAGGCCGATGTGGCTGAACGCCTGCGGGAAGTTGCCGAGCTGACGGCGGGCCACCGGGTCGTACTCCTCGGCCAGCAGCCCCACGTCGTTGGTGAGGCCCAGCAGCCGTTCGAACAGCTCGCGGGCCTCCTGGGTGCGGCCCGTCATGTGCAGCGCGTCCGCGAGCCAGAACGAGCAGGCCAGGAAGGCGCCCTCGCCGCCAGGCAGTCCGTCGACCGGGGTGTCCTCGGCGTCGTAACGGCGGACGAAGCCGCCGTGGCCCAGCTCCGCGCGGACCGCGTCCACCGTGCCGATCACCCGTGGGTCGTCCGGGGGCAGGAAGCCGACGCGCGGGATGAGCAGCAGCGCGGCGTCGAGTTCGCGTGAGCCGTAGTACTGCGTGAAGGTGTTGCGCTCGGAGTCGTAGCCCTTCTCGCACACCTCCTCGTGCACCTCGTCGCGCAGCGCGCGCCAGGCGTCCGCGTCGCCGGGCAGGTCCGGATGCTCCTCCAGCGTGCGCACCGCCCGGTCGGCGGCCACCCACACCATCACCTTCGAGTGCACGAACTGGCGGCGGCCGCCGCGCACCTCCCACAGGCCCTCGTCCGGCTGCCGCCAGGCCGACTCCAGGAATTGGAGCAGAGCGCCCTGCATGGCCCACATGTGCGGTTTGGCCGACAGCCCCGAGGACCGGGCCAGGTACAGCGAGTCCATGACCTCGCCGTAGACGTCCAGCTGAAGCTGGGTCACGGCGTCGTTGCCGGACCGCACGGGCGCCGAGCCGCTGTAACCGGCGAGCCAGGGCAGTTCCGTCTCCGGCAACCGCCGCTCGCCGGCCAGGCCGTACATGATCTGGAGGTCCGCCGGGTCACCCGCGACCGCGCGCAGCAGCCAGTCCCGCCAGGCCGCGGCCTCCTTGTGGTAGCCCGCCGACAGCAGGGCGCCCAGGGTGAGGGTGGAGTCGCGCAGCCAGCAGAAGCGGTAGTCCCAGTTGCGTACCCCGCCCAGCTCCTCCGGCAGCGAGGTGGTGGCCGCGGCGACGATGCCGCCGGTGGGCGCGTAGCTGAGGGCCTTGAGGGTGATCAGGGAGCGTACGACGGCGTCCCGGTAGGGGCCCTTGTACGTGCAGTGGCCCACCCAGCTGCGCCAGTCGGCGACACTGCTGCTCAGCGCCTCGTAGGGGTCGACCAGCGGCGGCCGCGCCTCGTGCGAGGGGTGCCAGGTGAGGACGAACGCGACCCGCTCGCCCGCGCCGACGGTGAACTCCGACTGCGTGCTGAAGTCCTCGCCCCAGGTGTGCACCGCGGGTTCGCTGCGCAGCCACACCGAGTCCGGGCCGGCCACGGCGATCCGGTGGCCGTCGGAGCGGCGCATCCACGGGACGATCGAGCCGTAGTCGAAGCGCAGCCGCAGCGTGCTGCGCACGGTGACCCGCCCGCTGACCCCTTCCACGATGCGTACGACGTCGGGGGCGTGCTCGCGCTGGGGCATCAGGTCGGTGACCCGGACCGTGCCGTCGGGGGTGTCCCACTCGGTGTCGAGGACGAGGGTGTCGGGCCGGTAGGCACGCCGTGTGCAGGGGCCCTCGACGTCCTTGGGGGCGATCCGCCAGTGACCGTTGTCCTCGTCGCCGAGCAGTCGGGCGAAGCAGGCCGCCGAGTCGAAGCGGGGGACGCACAGCCAGTCGACGGAGCCGTCCCGGCCGACCAGGGCGGCGGTCTGTTCGTCGCCGATGAGGGCGTAGTCCTCGATGGGGGGGTGCACGGGTTTCCGGGTTCCCGGTGGGCCGACCGGGCAATCAGCGGATACGGCCGGGTGGGTGAGGGCGACCCCGGACCGTCGGGCCGGGCGGGTGAGTGCGACCCCGGACCGTCGGGCCGGGCGGGTGAGGGCGGCCCTACACCGCCGCCGGTTCGGCCTCGGGCGCCGTGCTCGCCGCCGCGGCCTCCGCCCGGTCGCGGCGCTCGCGCCGGACCAGCACCCACCAGCCCACCGGGACGCCCGCGGCGAACAGCCACCACTGGATCATGTAGGCGTAGTTCAGCGGCGCGTCCTCCTTGCCCGGGTCGGAGATCTGCTGCGGGCTGCCGTCCTTCGCCTCCGGCGCCGTCTGCTGGATGTAGCCGCCCAGCACCCCGGCACCGAGCCGCCGGGCCTCCTCCGCGCTGTTGATCAGCATGATCTGGCGGTCCGGCAGGCCCTTGATGTCCTTGATGCCGCTGGCCGCGGTCGTCTCGTCGGGCATCAGCCGTCCGGTGACCGTGGTCCGGCCCGCGGGCGGCGCGGGGATCTTCGGGAAGGCGGTCTGCACTCCGTTCGCGGGGATCCAGCCCCGGTTGACCAGCAGCACCCTGCCGTCCGCGAGGACGAACGGGGTCAGGACGTGGAAGCCGACCTCGTCGTCGGAGTTGACGCGGCGCCTGACGACGACCTCCCGGGAGGTGTCGAAGGTGCCCGTCGCGGTGACGGTGCGGTACCGCTCGGCACTGGTCACGGGGTGCCCGGGAGAGGTCAGCCGCTCGACCGGGACCGGCTCGGCGGTCAGCGCGTCGGAGACCAGCCGGTTGCGGGCGGTGCGCATCTCGTACCGGTGCATCTGCCAGATGCCCAGCTCGATCATCGTCGGGATGAGCGCGACGGCGACGAGGGTGACGAGCACCCACTGCCGGGACAACAGGAAGCGGTACACCCCACGACCGTACAACTCGGTCGTGGGGCGCGAACGGCCGGGTACCGGGTCAGACCTTGTCGACGATTCCCACCCTCCCCTCGGCGCGGGCGCAGTGACCGCCGCAGTACCAGTGGCCCTCGACCTCGACGCCCTGGCCGATGATCTGCACCCGACAGTGCTCGCAGATGGGGGCCATGCGATGGATCGCACAGGAGAAGCAGTCGAAGACGTGGACCGCGCCCTGCGCGTGCACCTCGAAGCTCATGCCGTAGTCGTTGCCGCAAACTTCGCATCTCGCCATGCGCCACAGGGTGGGCCGTCACCGCCCGGGGGGCGAGCGGCCGGTGGGCGAGTCGTGCGGCAATCACCCGTCCGTACGGGTCACTCCCCGGCGGGCTCCACGTCGCGCAGCAACTGTCCGAAGGCCGCCTCGTCGACGACCGGGGTGCCGAACTGGCGCGCCTTGACCACCTTCGACGTGCCCGAGTCGGGGTCGTTCGTCACCAGCAGGCTGGTCAGCCGGGACAGGCTGGTGGCCACGTGCAGCCCGGCGTCGGTCGCGCGGTCCTCCAGCAGTTCGCGGTCGGTCGAGGTGTCGCCCGAGAAGGCGACCCTCATGCCCTGCTTGAGCGGTTTGCCGTCTTCGTAGCGTCCCGGGTTGGGATGGGGGCATGCGGGCCGTTTCCGGGACGGGCGCCAACTGCTCTGCGCATGACCGCCGTAGCCGCCGCCCGCGCCGCCCGCCTGCCGGCCGGTCCGGGACGCGGGCCGGTCCTGCCACTCGGTCAGCGGCAGGCACTCGTGCAGCGGCAGCCGTACCCCGCCCGCCGCCGCGGCCCGCAGGCTGGGCCGGAACGCCTCCGCCAGCACGCGCGCGTCGTCCAGCGCGTGGTGCGCCCGCTGCTGTACGACGCCGAAATGGGCCGCCAGCGTCGCCAGCTTGTGGTTGGGCAGCGGCAGGCCCAGTTCCTTGGAGAGCGCGATGGTGCACAGCCGCTGGCGTACCGGCGCCTCGCGCTCGGCGCGCGCGTACTCGCGGGCGATCATCTGCCAGTCGAAGACGGCGTTGTGCGCGACCAGCACCCGGCCCGCCAGCCGCGCCGCGAACTCCTCGGCGATCTCCGGGAAGAGCGGCGCCCCCTCGAGCACGTCGCTCGTCAGGCCGTGGATCCAGACCGGGCCCGGATCCCGCTCCGGATTGACCAGTGTGTACCAGTGGTCCTCGACCTCGCCGCGCGCGTCCAGCCGGTACACGGCCGCGGAGATTATCCGGTCGTCCCGGGCCAGGCCCGTGGTCTCCACGTCGACGACCGCGTACCCCCGCGGATACGCGGCAGGCCACGACGGGGGGAGCGACGCTGCGGTCGTGTGGTCTTCGAGCATGGTCCATGAGGATACGGGCCCACACCGACAGCGCGGCGCACCGCCCGGGGGCGACCGGTTGCGCCCCGGGCGCGGCGCATCCCCGGCCGCGCCGGTCGGGCCGGGCGTCGGTGCGGCCCGCCGGGGCCGCGGATGGGATCCTCGCGGTGTGACGGAACCGACGCACGACGAGGCCCACGGCGGCGCGCTGGGCTCCCGGCTCAACTGGCTGCGCGCCGCGGTCCTCGGGGCCAACGACGGCATCGTCTCCACCGCGGGGCTGGTCGTCGGTGTGGCCGGCGCCACCCAGGAGCGCGCGGCACTGCTGACGGCGGGGCTGGCCGGGCTGCTCGCCGGGTCGCTGTCGATGGCGGCGGGGGAGTACGTGTCGGTGTCGACCCAACGGGACTCCGAGAAGGCGGCGCTGGCCGCGGAGAAACAGGAGCTGAAGGAGGAGCCCGAGGCCGAACTGGAGGAGCTCACCGGGCTGCTCCAGGAGCGCGGACTCTCCCGGGACGTGGCGCGGGAGGCGGCCGAGCAGCTCACGGAACGGGACGCGTTGAAGGCCCACGCGCGCGTGGAGCTCGGCATCGACCCCGACGACCTCGCCGACCCCTGGCACGCGGCCTGGGCGAGCTTCGCGGCGTTCACGGTGGGCGCGCTGCTGCCGCTGCTGGCCATCGTCCTGCCCCCGGCGCACTGGCGGCTGCCCGTCACCGTGGTGTCCGTGCTGGCCGCCCTGGTCCTGACCGGCTGGGCCAGCGCCCGGCTCGGGGCGGCGGCCCCGGGGCGCGCGGTGCTGCGCAACGTGGCGGGCGGGGCGGTGGCCATGGCGGTCACCTACGCGGTCGGGACGCTGCTGGGGGTGGCGGGGGCGTGACGGCGGGCCGCCCGTTGGCGGAGATCACCAAGAAGCAAGCGCGTACCTCCGGCAATACTTGTGGGTAACGGCATCTAGCTCCCCGGCGACCAGCGGTTCTACGGTGCGTCCATGCCGAACCTGCCCGACGTCGTGCTGTGGTCGATACCCGCCTTCGTGCTGCTCACCGTGATCGAGATGATCAGCGTCCGCCTCCATCCCGACGAGGACGCGGCCGGCTACGCGGCCAAGGACGCCGCGACGAGCGTCGGCATGGGGCTCGGCAGCCTCGTCTTCGACTTCTTCTGGAAGATCCCGATCGTCGCCCTCTACACGGCGGTCTACGCGGTGACCCCGCTGCGGGTGCCCGTCCTGTGGTGGACGATCCCGCTGATGCTGCTCGCCCAGGACTTCTTCTACTACTGGTCCCACCGCGGCCACCACGTCGTGCGCATCCTGTGGGCCTGCCACGTGGTCCACCACTCCAGCCGGAAGTTCAACCTCAGCACCGCCCTGCGCCAGCCGTGGACCTCGCTGACGTCCTGGCCGTTCTACCTCCCCCTCGTGGCCGCCGGTGTGCACCCGGCCGCGCTCGCGTTCTGCTCCTCCGTCAACCTCGTCTACCAGTTCTGGATCCACACCGAGCGGATCGACCGGCTGCCGCGGTGGTACGAGTTCGTGTTCAACACGCCGTCCCACCACCGGGTGCACCACGCCTCCCAGGGCGGCTACCTCGACCGCAACTTCGGCGGGATCCTGATCGTCTGGGACCGGCTGTTCGGATCGTTCGCGCCGGAGACCGAGCGGCCGGTGTACGGGCTGACGAAGAACATCGCCACCTACAACCCGCTGCGGGTCGCCACCCACGAGTACGCCGCCATCGCCAGGGACCTGAGGACGGCACGCGGTTGGCGCGAGCGCGCCGGACGGGTGTTCCGCGGACCGGGCTGGCAGCCGGCGCCGGCCGTGGGCGCCCCCGTCGGCGCTCCCGTCGAGGAGGCCGGCGCCGCATGAGAGCCGCCCGCCTCCTGCTCGCCGCCTTCGGCCTGGTCGCCGCGGCCGACCTGGTCTTCGTGCTGACCGGCGCGGACACCGGGCACACGGTCGCCAAGTCGCTGCTGATGCCGCTCCTCGCCGCCTGCGCCGTCCTGCGCGGCGCGCCCCGCCCGCTGGTCGCCGCCCTCCTGTGCGGCTGGGCCGGCGACATCCTGCTGCTGTCCGACGCGGAGCCCGCCTTCCTCGCTGGGATGGCCGCCTTCGCCGCCGGTCACGTCTGCTATCTCACCCTGTTCCGCACCGCGGGCTCGCCACGCGTGCGTGCCGCTCTGCTCGTGCCCGGCTACGCCGTGGTCCTGCTCACCCTCGTGGCGCTGCTGTGGCCGGACCTGCCCGCGGGCCTGCGCGTCCCGGTCGCCGCCTACAGCGCCCTGCTCACCGCCATGGCCTGTGCCGCGGCCGGCCGGTCCGGGCTCGTCGCGGGGCTCGGCGGCGCGCTGTTCATGGTCTCCGACACCCTCATCGCGACCTCTCTCGCCGACTGGCCGCAGCCGCCGTACCCCGGCTTCTGGGTCATGCTGACCTATGCCGCCGCGCAGTTCCTGCTGGTCCAGGGCACCCTCGGTGAGCGGCGGGCGCCCGCGGCGACGTACGGTGAAGTGCGCTCGACCACCCCCTGAGCGCACCGCACCGCACGAACCCGCACGAGAAGGACCCTCGACATGCGCGCCACCACCATCCACGCCCCCTACGACATGCGGGTGGAGGACGTGCCCGACCCGGTGGTGCAGCTGCCCACCGACGCCGTGGTCAGGGTGCTGCGCGCCTGCATCTGCGGCAGCGACCTGTGGGCCTACCGCGGCACCGCGGCCCGGCAGCCGGGGCAGCGGATCGGCCACGAGTTCCTCGGTGTGGTCGAGGAGACCGGCGGCGAGGTGACCGGCTTCCGGCGCGGCGATCTCGTCGTCGCCCCCTTCATGTGGTCCGACGGCGTCTGCGACTACTGCCGGGAGGGCCTGACGACGTCCTGCGAGCACGGCGGGTTCTGGGGCGCCGTCGGACACGACGGCGGCCAGGGCGAGGCCGTGCGCGTCCCCTTCGCCGACGGCACGCTCGTGCGGCTGCCCAAGGAGGCGGCCTCCGACGACCGGCTGCTGACCGCCCTGCTCACCCTCTCCGACGTGCTCGGCACCGGCCACCACGCCGCCCTCGGCGCGGGGGCCCGCCCGGGCGCCACGGTCGCCGTCGTCGGCGACGGGGCCGTCGGCCTGTGCGCGGTGCTGGCCGCCAAGCGGCTCGGCGCGGAGCGGATCATCGCGCTGGGCCGGCACGAGGTCCGTACCGACATCGCCCGCCGTTTCGGCGCCACCGACGTCGTCGCCGAGCGCGGCGAGGCGGCCGTCGCGGCGGTCCGTGAGCTCACCCGCGGCCAGGGCGCGCACTGCGTGGTCGAGGCGGTCGGCACCGAACAGTCGATGCGGACGGCCGTGGAGGTCACCCGGGACGGCGGCGCCATCGGTTTCGTGGGCGTGCCCCACGGCAGCGGCACCGGACTCGACCTCGGTGTCATGTTCGACCGGAACATCGCCCTGCGCGGCGGCGTGGCACCGGTCCGCACCTACATCCCCGACCTGCTGCCCGACGTCCTCGACGGCACGGTCGACCCGTCGCCCGTCTTCGACATGACGGTCGGCGTCGAGGGCGTCCCCGACGGCTACAAGGCGATGGACGAGCGCACCGCCCTCAAGGTCCTCGTCACCAACGGCTGAGCCCCAGCGCCGCCGCCCGCCCGGCCCGCGCGGGCCGGGCGGCCGCCGGTCAGCCCCAGCGGATCGGCAGCGGCAGCGCCGTCAGCAGTCCCGACACCGCGACCACCACTCCCAGCGCGACGGCCTCGGCCCGCGCGGGGGAGACGGCGGTCAGCGGGTCGGGGGCGCGGCGCAGCCGGATCCGCGCCCACAGGGCCAGCACGGCGACGGCGGCCACGAGGAGGACCTTGGCGAGCAGGGCGCGCCCGTACGCCGTCGTCGTCAACTGGTCCAGGACCGTGTCCGCGGGCATCCGGCGCAGCGTGCTCCACACGCCCGTCGCGGTGATCACCGCCAGCAGTACGGCCGCCACGCGCGCGTAGCGGCCCAGCAGCGCCGTGCCCGCCGCACTCCCGCGCCACGGCCCGAGGACGCGCAGCACCCGCAGCAGACCGCCCGCCCACAGCGCGGCACAGACCAGATGGACGAGCGTCAGCGCCGAGCCCGTCGACGCGCCGTGCTCGGCCGGGGGATGCGCGCGCAGCGCCTCCGCGACGGCCACCGCGGCCAGCGGCACCACCTGGCTGCCCGGCCGGCGCGACAGCGCGCACAGACCCGCCACGGCGAAGCCGTTGACCTCCAGCAGCGCGAGCCTTCCGTCGTACGAGCGGTACAGGCCGCCGACGTCGATCTGCGCGAGGCCGTGCGGCACCAGGTTCCCGGTGGCGACGACCGAGGCGAGCGCCAGCGCCGCGAGGAATCCGGCGGCGGCCGCGTACGGTGCCCAGGCGCGCGGCGCCCCGGCGGGCGCACCGGGCACCCGTGCGGCCAGCCGGTCGGCGAGGAGCTCGCCCGCCGGGACGCACAGCGCCCCGAAGAGCACCGTCCGCAGCAGCGCGATGCCCCTGGTGGCGGGCGCGGCGGCCTCGCCCGTGCCGTCCAGCGCGGCGGACGGCCCGAGCAGCGGGACCAGCGCGCCGAGCGCCACCAGCACCAGCACGGCGACGGCCGGCCCCTTGCCGGGGCGGCCGTCGGCGCTCGCCCCACCGGGGGCGGAGGCCTCGGAGACCGGTCGTGTCGAAGTCACGTCAGGATCGTCGCCAGCCCGCACAGAACGGGGCAACTCCATCGGGACAACTGACAAGTCGCCTTCCGCACCGGCAGCGCGACTCGGGCCGGCCGGACCGGCCTTCGCTCACGCCCAGCGCGCCTCGTCCGCGCCCCACGGTCCCGGCGGCCGCGCCCAGTCGGCCGGCCCGCCCTCGAAGGACACCGGCGGCAGCGCGTACCGCAGCCGCCCGATCCCGCTGCCGGTCCCGGCCAGCCACGGCTCGGGACCGTCGTACGGTACGGCCCCGGGCACCCCCGGCGTGATCTCCGTGAGCCAGGCCGCCGTCCGCGCCAGCGCCAGCCCGACGAACCGGCTGCCGCCCTCGTACGACTGCTCGGTCAGCGCCCGCAGCACCCCCGCGGCGAGCAGATAGCCCGTGCCGTGGTCGAGGGCCTGGGCCGGCAGTGCGCCGGGCCGCTCCGGCGACCCCTCGGCGGCCGCGATCCCGGTGGCCACCTGCACCAGGCTGTCGAAGCCGCGCCGTCCGCCCCACGGCCCGTACGCGCCCCACGCCGACAGCTGCGCCACCACCACCCCGGGCCTGCGCTCGGCGAGCGCCTCGGGGGAGAGCCCGAACCGGTCCAGGGCACCCGGCCGGTACCCGGTGACCACCACGTCGGCCGCCGCGAGCAACTCCTCGAAGGCCCGCCGGTCGGTCGCCAGGTCCAGTACCGCCGACCGCTTCCCGAAGCCCGTGTCGGCGTGCGCGTCGGGGAGTTCGGGCAGCTGCGGGGGGTCGACGCGCAGCACGTCGGCGCCCAGCAGGGCGAGTGTGCGGGTGGCGACCGGACCGGCGATCACCCGGGTGAGGTCCAGGACGCGCAGCCCGGCGGCGGGCCGCAGCGGACCGCCGCCGACCGGGGCGAGCGCGCGCACGGGCGCGGAGTCCAGCCGTGCGCGCTCCACCAGCGGCCGTCCGGCGAGCGCGGCCGCCTGCGGGTGCGCGGCCCACTCCCGCGCGGTGCGCAGGGCGACGGCGAGGCCGCCCGCCGCGTACACCCTCTCCTCCACCGCGAGGGCGGACCGCCCGGCCAGCCGGCCGGCCACGTCGTCCACGGTCGCGTCGTCACCGAGCCCCAGCGCACCCAGCAACCGCGCCCGGTGGTGCGGGTAGTTGGCGTGGGTGCGCACCCAGCCGTCGGCGGTCCGCCACAGCCGCGACAGCGGCGCGAAGGCGACCGGAGCCCGTCCGTCGACCAAGAGGTGCCGCTCACTGACGAACGCGGTCGCCACGGCCCCGTCGTCCACGTGGACCCCGGGCACCCGGGGCAGTCCGGCCCGCCGCGCCCCGAGTTCGGCGGCGGCCAGCGCGCAGGCGCCCACGCACATCCGCGCCAGCTCCCGCACCGGAAGCCGGGCCGCGAGGGCTCCGTGCCGTACGACGGTCGAGCCGTGCACGAGGAGGGCGGGATCACCGCCCAGCGCGGTCCACGCGTACTTGATTCCAGTCATGACTGCACTATGCAGTATTGATTGAATCAAGATTCAATCAATATGTGGGGCAGGACATGGACGGCACCGGGACGCCGGACGGGCCGGGGGATGCCCCCGGCCCGTCCGCCGCCCGTCCGGGGGCTACTTCACCGCGCGCAGCGCGTTGACGACGCCGAAGCCGTAGAAGCCGTTGACGCGCTTGCCGCCCACGCAGGTCGCGTCCACGACCCCGTCGCCGTCACCGTCGTACGGCGCGGTCGGGCAACCGGGGTTGTCCGCCTGCGCCTTCAGCAGCGCCTGGAGCATCGCGGGCGTCGCCTTCGGGTGGGACGACTTCAGCAGCGCGGCCACCGCGGCCACGTGCGGGGAGGCCATCGAGGTGCCCTGGAGGAACCCGTACTGGTTGTTGGGCAGCGTCGACAGGATGCGGCCGTTCTTCGACGGCGTGTCCGGGATCTGGTACTTGTCGCCGCCAGGACCCGCGACGTCGACGACCCCGTCGCCGTAGCTGGAGTAGTACGACTTGGCGCCCTTGACGCCCGTCGCGCTCACGGTGACGACACCCGGCAACTGGGTCGGGATGTCGAAGCACTTGTGCGGGTCGACCGTCCGGGTCACGGCGGTCGAGTCGTCCGGGCTGGAGTCGTCGACCAGGGCGTCGGAGTCGAGGTCGTCATTGGAGTTGCCCGCCGAGGCGACGTTCAGCGTGCCCTTCGAACGGGCGTAGAGCTGCGCCCTGTTGACCGCGTCGACGATGGCCTTCTGGTCCGGGTCGTCCATGCAGTTGTACAGCCAGGGGTCGATGTAATAGCTGTTGTTGGTGATCTCCACGCCGTGATCGGCGGCGAAGACGAACGCGCACACCACGCTCTCCGGGAAGAACAGGCTGTTCGCGTCCGGCTGGGCCACCGTGATGCTCGCGACCTTCACACCGGGGGCGACGCCCGCGACCCCGACGCCGTTGCGCGCCGCGGCTATCTCGCCCGCCACATGGGTGCCGTGGTAGTGGTCGGCGTCGACCGGCCGCCAGGCGCCGTACGTCGTGTCCGGCTTGCCGCTCACACAGTTGGCGGACTGCGAGGCGGAGAAGTTCGGGGCGATGTCGGGGTGGGTGTCGTCCACGCCGGTGTCGATGACCGCGACGGTCACCTTCCGGCTGCCCGGGTTGATCGTGGCGGCCTTGTCGGCGCCTATCGCGCGCAGGTCCCACTGGTCGGCCTCGAGGGGCTCCTGGCCCGTGGCCGTGCTGCTCGCGGCCACCTTCGCGGCCTCCGCCCTGGACAGGTACTGGACCGCCCCCTCGTCCGTCGTGCCCTCCGCGGTGACCGGCGAGGTGCGCGTCGCGCCCGCCGACTGCACCCCGTGCACCTTGCGGATCTGCGCGGCGAAGCCCGGGTCGGAGGAGTGGGCGACGATCACACCGATCTTGTCGTACGTCACGACGACGGTGCCGCCGGCCGCGACGACCGCCTTCTCGACCGACGCGATCGTACGGTGGTCCACCTTGGTGTTGACGACGTACGCGAAGGTCCCCGCGTCGGCCTCCTGGGCCACGGACTGCGTGCGCGGCGCCGCCGAGGCCGCCGCCGGCAGGAAGCCGAGCGACGCGGTCAGGGACAGCACGACCGGTACGGCAAGGGCGAGTCGACGTCTCGAGGGCAGATGAGCCATGGGATCTCCACATCATCCGGAAACAAAACCGGCCCGAGACACAGGTCGTGCTCGGGCAGGTACATGACGGGTGGTGCAGAGTGAAGCTATCTTCCGGACTCCTTGGCCAGCAATGACTTTCGTGTACGACTTGGGAAATAAGCCCACCGAGTTGAACCGCGTCCGGCCGGGCGCCGTGACCTCGAACAGGGTGCGGGAGGGTGACCGCCCGCCCGCGCCCGTCGTTCACCGACGTCACCGCACCCGTAACGCGAGGAGACTCCGTGGCCACGGACGCACCGCCCCCTTCAAAAATCGAACACCGGCTGCCCTCCACAGAGGAGTTCGTCGCGGTGCAGGAGAGCGCAGAGTTCGGTGAGCTGCGCCGCTCCTACCGCTCGTTCGCCTTCCCGCTGACCGTCGCCTTCATCGCCTGGTACCTGCTGTTCGTCCTGCTGTCGAGCTACGCGGGCGACTTCATGGGCACCAAGCTGTTCGGCAACGTCAACGTGGCCCTGGTGCTGGGCCTCGCCCAGTTCCTCACCACCTTCCTCATCGCCTGGTGGACCGCGCGGCACGCCGCCGACCGGCTCGACCCCAAGGCCGAGGCCATCAAGTCCCGGATGGAGGGCGGCGCATGAGCCCCGCGATCACCCACGTACACCTCGCCGCGGGCGAGGCGAGCGAGCACCGGCCGCTGATCATCACCCTGTTCGCGGTCTTCGTCGCCGCGACCCTCGTCATCACCGTGTGGGCGGGCCGCCAGACCAAGGACGCCGCCGACTTCTACGCCGGCGGACGCCAGTTCACCGCCTTCCAGAACGGACTCGCCGTCTCCGGCGACTACATGTCCGCCGCGTCCTTCCTCGGCATCGCGGGCGCGATCGCCCTCTTCGGCTACGACGGCTTCCTGTACTCCATCGGCTTCCTGGTCGCCTGGCTGGTCGCCCTGCTCCTGGTGGCCGAACCGCTGCGAAACTCCGGCCGCTACACGATGGGCGACGTCCTGGCGTACCGCATGCGCCAGCGCCCGGTCCGCACGGCGGCCGGCACCTCCACCATCGTCGTGTCGATCTTCTACCTGCTGGCGCAGATGGCCGGCGCGGGCGTCCTGGTCTCGCTGCTGCTCGGCATCACCAGCGACGCCGGCAAGATCGGCATCGTCGCCCTGGTCGGCGTCCTGATGATCGTCTACGTCACCATCGGCGGCATGAAGGGCACCACCTGGGTCCAGATGGTCAAGGCGGTCCTGCTCATCGCGGGCGCCCTGCTGCTGACCTTCCTGGTCCTGCTCAAGTTCGACTTCAACGTCTCGGACCTGCTCGGCTCGGCCGCCGACAACAGCGGCAAGGGCTCCGCCTTCCTGGAGCCCGGACTGAAGTACGGCGCCACGGGCACCACCAAGCTCGACTTCATCTCGCTCGGCATCGCCCTGGTCCTCGGCACCGCCGGCCTGCCGCACATCCTGATCCGCTTCTACACGGTCCCCACCGCCAAGGCCGCCCGCAAGTCCGTGATCTGGGCGATCGGCCTGATCGGCGCCTTCTACCTGATGACCCTCGCCCTCGGCTTCGGCGCCGCCGCGCTCATCAAGCCCGACGAGATCATCGCCTCCAACAAGGCGGGCAACACCGCCGCCCCGCTGCTGGCGCTCCATCTCGGCGGCGTCGACTCCAACTGGGGCGCGATCCTGCTGGCGACCATCTCGGCGGTCGCCTTCGCCACGATCCTCGCGGTCGTCGCGGGCCTGACCCTGGCCTCCTCCTCGTCCTTCGCCCACGACATCTACGCCAACGTCATCAAGAAGGGCACCGCCACCGAGAAGCAGGAACTCGGCGCGGCCCGCTGGGCGACCGTCGGGATCGGCGCCGTCTCCATCGTGCTCGGCGCCCTCGCCCGCGACCTGAACGTGGCCGGCCTGGTCGCCCTCGCCTTCGCGGTCGCCGCCTCCGCCAACCTGCCGACCATCCTCTACAGCCTCTTCTGGAAGCGGTTCACCACCTCCGGGGCGCTGTGGTCGATCTACGGCGGCCTGGTCACGGCGGTCGGCCTGGTGCTGTTCTCGCCGGTCGTCTCGGGCAAGCCCACGTCGATGTTCCCGGACGTCGACTTCCACTGGTTCCCGCTGGAGAACCCGGGCATCATCTCGATCCCGGTCGGCTTCCTGCTCGGAGTCGTCGGCACCCTGCTGTCCAAGGAGACCCCCGACTCCGGCAAGTACGCCGAACTGGAGGTCAGGTCGCTGACCGGCACCGGAGCGCACTGACCGGCGCCGGTCCGCGGCCGCGCCGCCGGGACCGCGGGGTCCCGGCCGGGCCGGCCCCCCCGGGGCCGGGGGGCCCCCCCCCCGGCGCGGCAACACAACCCTATAGCCCAAGACGGAAAACCAGAGACCCACCG
>NZ_JBVJMD010000099.1:0-16035 GCF_055584385.1 Streptomyces sp. NPDC104096 | reverse complement strand
CCAGCGCCTCGCAGCGGTACAGCGGAGTGTCGAGAAAGACCGGGTCGATCACCTGGCGAGCCGCCCGGATCCGAGCGGTGTCGAGGCGCGTCTCCGGCATGGCACAGCAGCATAGCGCCGCCTGCGCCGTTCCATTTGGGCGAACGTCCGGCGACCAGCGCCGGTACCGGGAGGCTATGAGCCGGGGCCGACTCGGCCCGGAAGCCGGGGCCACTTCAAGATTCTGGTCCAGCTTCTGTGGAGCCCTCACGCTCTGTAACCTGTCGGGACGGGATGGCCCTTTGTCGCTCGCTGACAGACCTGTTTGGGATCATGCCCGCATGGACTTCGACCTCGCCCCACCAAACGGCGTCGGCCCGTTGCGGATCGGTATGACTCGACACGCGGCCAACACGGCGTTGGACTCGCTCCGCGATCTATCTGCGATCTCGGAGTCCGATCGGCCGGGTCAGCACATCTTCCGTCCCAGTGGGCTGATGATCAGCATCCACTGCGTGCGCGACATGCTTGAAGCCGTCGAGCTGGGAAGGCCGTCGTCTCAGACGGATCGAGTGTTGTTCCAGGGTGTGGACGTGTTCGCGCTTCCGGCCCGCGAAGTTGTCCGGCGCGTCGGTGAGTCGACCTCGATCGAGGAAGATCCTGACGACGATGCTTCATTCATCGCCCCGGACTTGCTGCTGGGCTTCTGGCGTCCGTTCGCAGCCGATGATGAGCCGGAGGAAGAGCAGGGCTACTACTTCAGCTCGGTCTTGTTGGCACGGCCTGGCTACTACGACACCCCTGCTCAGGCTGCGGAGCGCCTCCAGCAGAGCTCGTGACTGTCCTGCCAGGATGCCAGCAGGACGCGTTTCCGCAGGAGGCCGAGTCGGCTCGGCCGTACATCTGACGTTTGATCATTTTGATTCGGTTGACGTGGCCTTCGACGATGCCGGAGTTCCACGGCAGCGTGAGGCCGGCGGTGACGGCGGCGAGATCGCGTTCGAGGCCGTTGACGAAGGTGTGGAGGCTGGGCGGCCCGCTGTGCGGTGGAGCCGAACCCGCCCAGGACCTCGTGCCGGAGCTCCGGGGCATGCTCGCCGCACAGCCAGTCTGCCCAGATCCGCTCCGGGTGCCGCTCGGGCTGGTCCGCGTGCAGCTTCGCCTCGACACGCTGAAGGCCCTCCGCGTACGCCTGTGCCTCTATGGTCCGGTGGTGGAAGGTGATGCATGTCTGGAGCCCGTGCCGGGCGATCGGGTGCAGGAGCGCCGCCTGGAGCGCCCCGAGCCGCTGCCCGCGCACCTCTTCGGTGTGCCGGTCCTCGCCCATCAGCCGTCCCGGGGTGACGACGGGGTCTTTCAGCTCCGGGACGATGATCTGGTACCGCGCCGGCAGGCTCCGGGAGACGGCCGACGCAAGCGAGAGCTTGTACAGGACGGGCCCGAAGACTTCCCTGTCGTCCATGGAGGCTGCCATCTCCTGCGGCAGCGCGTCCTGTACGCCCTCGGCGATCTCCCAGGCGGGGGCCCGCCCCTGCCAGATCGGCGGTGTGGCCGTCATGTACAGCCGCCGCGGGGCCGGGATGACGTCCTGCCCGTGGATGTCCGCCCACGCTTTGCCCATCGAGCCGCTCGTCCTGTGGGCCTCATCGACCACCGCGAGGTCCACGGGGTCGAGCCGCTGGCCGTAGGCGCCCTCGAAGGCCACCGCCAGTACGGGCAGGGATGCGCAGGTGGCGTGGACGGTGACCGGCCCGGAGCCGTGCCACAGGGCCAGCTGGATCGGGTTGGTCGTGCAACGGACCCTGAGGTTCCACAGCTCCGGGTCGTCCTGGAGCGAGCAGACCGCGACCGCCGGTCCGGTGTGCCCGGCGTCGTGCCAGGCCCTGACGGTCTGGGTCAGCAGGTCCAGGGTCGGCACCAGGACGAGAACCCGCCCCCGGGGCGCGATCCGCCGTGCCGCGGCGGCCACCATGACCGTTTTCCCGGTGCCGCAGGCAGCGTGCACCTGCCCGCGCAGACCCTCGGCCCCGATCCTGCCGCGGGGTACGTCCAGACCGCGCACGATCGCGTCGACGGCCTCGACCTGATGGTCCCGCAGGCGGATGGCAGGCATGAACGGTCCTCTTCCCCTTCCGGCGGCAGGCCCCGCAACGCGTCGGAGCCGGAACGCGGTTCGGCACTTCGGTGCAGCGTCACACACGGAGGTGTCCTGTGCCATCGAACTCTGAGCGTGTGCCATCGAAGTTTGAGCGGCGCGGGTCACTACAGGTCATTAGCGGGGCGCGAGTGGGATGGTCTGGTGCGTTGCGCCCTCGGCGGGGACAGGCAGTCAGTACTCCAGTGCGACGTCATGATCCGGTTGTTTGGATGCCTCGGCGGGGCGGCGTTATTGCCCAAGGGTTGAGGTCGATCTGACGGATGACCATCTGCTGTCAGCGAATCCGCCTGGCCGGGCGGTGATCCCGGTGCTTGTGTGTCGGGATGGAGATCCTGGTTCTGGGTGGAACGGCATGGGTGGCTCGGGAGCTGTCGCGGCAGGCGATCGAACGCGGCCATCGGGTGACCTGCCTCGCGCGTGGCGAGAGCGGAGAAGTCGCGGACGGAGCGACACTGGTCGCCGCCGACCGGCGCGATCCGTTGGCGTACGATCCCCTGCTCGACCGCGTATGGGACGCGGTCGTCGAGGTGTCATGGCAGCCGGGCTTCGTTCGTGGAGCGCTCGACGTGCTGGGCGGCAAGGCCGGGCACTGGGTGTATGTCTCGTCCGGCAACGCCTACGCCTCCCACGCCGCGCTGGGGGCGGACGAGTCCGCGGCCCTGCTCGCCCCGACCGACAGGAGCGAGGTCGACCGCGAGTTGTACGGCGAGGCGAAGGTCGCCTGCGAGCAGGCGTCGACGGCCGCTGTGGCCGACCGCCTCCTCATCGCACGAGCCGGGCTCATCGGCGGCCCGGGCGATCACAGCGGGCGCTCCGGCTACTGGGTCGCCCGCGCCGCACGCGATCCGCGAGGGCCGATGCTGGTCCCCGACACACCGGCCATGCCCACCCAGGTGATCGACGTGCGGGACCTCACCTCCTGGCTGCTCGACTCCGCGGAGACGGGAACCACCGGCACGTACGACGCCGTCGGCCCGGTCGTTCCGTTCGAAGAGTGGATCGAGCTGTCTCGCGCCGCCGGCGGGCACACCGGTCCGGTGGTCACCGCCGAATCGGCGTGGCTGCTCGCCAACGGCGTGGCCCAGTACATGGGGCCCGAATCGCTGGCGATGTGGCTGGTCGAGCCGGGCTGGGAAGGATGGTCGGCCAGGGACGGGTCCGCGGCGCGCGCCGCGGGGCTACGTCACCGGCCCCCGGCGGAGATGTTGGCCGACACGCTGCGCTGGGAACGCGAGCAGGGGCTGGACCGGGAAAGGCGCGCAGGCCTCAGCGCGCAGCGCGAGCGCGAGTTGCTCGGCGCCCTCGGCTGACGGCGGTGGACCGGTCTCCCACGTCCGAGCGTCTGTACAGGCGCGCCCTCCGTTCTGACTTCCCGATCTCGTGGTGGGCCCGCCGAGAACCGGTACAGCCGGCCCTGAAGAGCTACTGGCTTTCGCAGGACTCGGCCAGTTGGGGTTCTCGGGCGAGGGTGATGCAGAGCGCCGTGATGGTGGTCAGGGGAATCCAGGAGTCGTGGTTGTCGAGGAAGCAGCGCCATGTCTCCGTGGCGGTCAGACCCTGTGAGTAGGGGGTCTTGATCCTGCGGTAGTTGTCCTCCGTCATGAAGGCCCGTGCCGGGGGGTTGGGATCGGGGAAGCGAAGGCTGAGGATCCTCTTGAGGCTCCAGAGCGGGATCTGCCAGCCATTGGCGATCTGTCGCAGACTGGCCTTGTTCCAGCGAGCGTCCTGTTCGATCGGCCCGGTCATGTCGAAGCCGTCGCTCCTCAAGGCGACGCGGCGCCGGATTCGGAGGTCGTCCTTCGTCCAGATGGGGAGATGCGCTGGTGTGGCATCCGCGAGGGGGTTGGCCAGGACGTCTGTCGAGCGGCCGCAGACTTCCGCGAGATCGAAGCACTCGCCGACCCCCGCGTCCGCAACGCCCGTCCCCAGCTGGGCGCGGACGACGACCACGACCAGGACGACGACGGCCAGGAGTAGGAGCAGGACGTCGTCCAGGTCAGCGCGGCGGCGGCTGGCGTGCTCAGGTTCAGCGAGGAACACGATCCGGCTGCGCCCACCCGGTTCGTCCGGCTGCGGGTCATCGACCCCGAAGCTGCGTACTGGCGGCGCGGCATCGAGGCGGCCACCAGGTGGCTGCGCGAGACCGGCAGCACCCAGCTGCGGGTGCCCTACACGTTCGTGTCGCCGAAGGACTGGGGCGGTGCCGGCGGGCATCCGCTGGGGGGGTGGCTGGCGGATCAGCGGCGGTACTACGGAGCCGGGACCCTGGAGGCCGCGCGCGTGACCGAGCTGGAGGCACTCGGGATGGTGTGGTCGGTGCAGGCGTCCGCGTGGGAGAGCGGCCTCGCCGTCGCCCGCGCGTACGCCGACGCACACTCGCACCTGCTCCCGCCCACCTCCGCCGTCTGGGACGGCTACCCCATCGGGACCTTCATGAAGAACGCCCGTGCCGCCGCCCGCAAGGCGGCCGAGAACGCTCAGCGGCGGGAGGACGGGGAAACGGACGTCCCGTACACGGGCGAACTGCCGGAGTCGAGGGCGGAGGCACTGGCAGAGCTTGGTCCAGGGTGGTGCCCGGCGTGGGACATCAGCTGGCAGCGCTCCTGCCGGCTCACCCTCGCCCACAGGAAAGCGGGCGGCGCGCTCCCCGCCGGGCCGGGGCACCTGATCGTGCAAGGCGAGGACCTGGGCGTCTGGATCACCGGACAGCGGGCCGGGTGGGACAAGCTCATGCCCGCCCAGCAGTGACTCCTGGAATCCGTCGGCATCGAATCCTCCGCGGAAGGCGAGCCGGTACCTGGCGCTCCGTGGTTGCAGGATGCCCGCTGGGCCGCGAACCTCACCGCCGCCCGGCAGTTCCATGCCCGCGAAGGCCACCTGACCGTCCCCCGCAAGGCTGTGGAGATCGTGGACGGTGTCGAGCACAAGCTGGGAGCGTGGCTGGACAACACCCGCCGCCGCGCCACCAAGCTCAGCCCGCAACGCCGCGCCGAACTCGACCGACTCGGCATGCGCTGGACCTGAACGACCGCGCACGGATGGCCCTCCCGGTCTACGGGCTGGCCATCCGTGCTGTGACCAGGGGGACGTCTACGCACCGCGGTCAGCAGCCTGTCGGGGCGCGGTGGCCGCGGGAGCGGCAGGGGTGGATGCCGCCGACGGTGGCCCCGCCAGGGGCTTGGTGTTGGCCAGGCTCACGTCGCCGTCGTAGTGGGCCAGCAGCCGTCGGTCCATGACGCGGCGCCACAGCGGCGGGATCCAGGCGAGGACGATCATCGCCGCATATCCGGCGGGGAGCTGCGGGGCCTCGTCGAAGTGGCGCAGGGTCTGGTAGCGGCGCAGGGGGTTGGCGTGGTGGTCGGAATGCCGCTGGAGCTGGAAGAGGAAGAGGTTGCTGACGGTGTTGTTGCTGTTCCAGCTGTGCCGGGGCGCGACGCGTTCGTAGCGGCCGTCCGGGCGCCGCCGGCGCAGCAGGCCGTAGTGCTCCAGGTAGTTCACCGACTCCAGCAGGCCGATGCCGAGGACCGCCTGCAGGAGCAGACAGGGCAGCGCCATGAGCCCGAACAGTGCGGTCAGGGTGGCGAAGAGCAGCACCGTCAGTGCCCATGCGGTGAGGACGTCGTTGTGGAAGCTGAAGGTGCGTCGTCCTCGGCGCTGCAGGCGGCGCTGCTCCAGCAGCCAGGCGGAGCGGAGGCTGCCCACAACCGTCCGGGGCAGGAAGGCCCAGAAGCTTTCTCCCATGCGGGAGCTGGCGGGGTCTTCGGGTGTCGCTACGCGCACGTGGTGGCCGTGGTTGTGCTCGACGTAGAAGTGTCCGTAGCAGCTTTGGGCGAGCGCCAGGCGGCTGAGGCGGCGTTCCGCCTGCTCGCGTTTGTGGCCCAGTTCGTGGGCGGTGTTGATGGCGACCCCGGCCACCACACCGGTGGTGGCCGCCAGCCCGATCGAGCCGGTGACGCCGAGGCCGCCGCCCGCCCACTGCCGGCAGGCCCAGACGAGGGACGCGAACTGCAGCGGCAGATAGAGGTAGGTGCACCAGCGGTAGTAGCGGTCGCGCTCGAGGCGTTGCATGGCCGCCTCGGGAGGGTTCTTGCCGTCCACGCCGGTGACCAGGTCGAACAGCGGCACCAGGGCGAAGGCGAAGAACGGCCCCCACCACCAGAATGCGGTGGCACCAGTGGCGTGCACCAGGGCGCCGGCCTGCCAGGGCAGGGTCGGCACGGCGAGTGCCAAGGGCCACCACAGGCGCTTGGGGTCCCGCCAGGAGACGTCGTCGGCAGCGCGGCTCATGTGCCCACTCCTTCGTCGAGAATGCGTGCTTCCGCCTCTTTGGCCGAGGTGGGGGCGGAAGCACGCTGTGGGGGCCTCAGACTGACAGCCGGCCAGGACGGCTGACAAAGGCGGCGCTGTGTAAATATTCTGATGCGACATCAGGTGTAATGCGGAAGGGACCGGGTGATGCAGCAGACAGGCAGGTCATGGCGGCAGGTTCTGCCGGAGAAGGGGACGGCGGCCCGTTCTTCGCAGCCGCCGGATCCGCCTCGCGTGGCCTGGCGCAAGGAGATGCGCAGGCGAGTGCTCGACGAGGCGTGGACCCTGGCTGCACAGAACGGATGGGACCGGGTCAGAGTGGCCGACCTCGCCCAGCGCGCCGAGGTCTCCCGCCCGTCCATCTACGCGGAGTTCGGCGACCGCGCAGGCATAGGGCAGGCCTTGGTACGCCGCGAGGCCGACCGCTTCCTCACCAGCCTGGCCGACGTTCTGGACCGCCACCGCAGCCATGTGGGCCTTGCCCTGCGGGCCGGCGTAGCCCACGCCTTGGCCGAGGCCGAGAACAACCCGTTCATCGATGCCGTGCTCAGCGCCGCACGCGGCGGCACCGACGCCCTCCTGCCCTTCCTGACCAGCCGTCCCGAGCCGATCCTCACCACCGCCTGGACCCTGGTCGCCGCTTGGCTGGGCGACGTCCTGCCCCACGTCGACGAGAACCGGCGCGCCGAAGCCGCCGACCTGCTCGTACGTCTCAGCATCAGCCACATGCTGCTGCCCCCGCCCGATCCCGCCGTAGCGCCGACCAGCGTGGCACGGGCCGCCTGCGCCGTCCTGGGCATCGGACCGCCCCTGCCCCAGCATGCGAACTGACAGCCTGTCGGAAAGTTGACCCCGCGCCGCCTTTGCCCTGAGCAGCCAGGACTGGCAGGGTCGTCAGCGCTCCAACAGCGTGCTTGCGCCGTATCCCGGGCGGGAGCGGCGCAAGCACGCACAGTTGGGCGACACCGGCTCAATCGCATCCGGCAGACGCCGCGTCCGTGCGCGCAAACCCCGGACCGGCCGTCCCGCAGGGGCCGCACCGGCGTCGGCAGCACCACATGCCTTGCGGGCAGCCGGGCCGGCCGCGGCATGCGTTCGCGATCCTGCGGCCCCTGTGCCGTCTGCGCTGGATATGGGGCGTCCCCATCGTGCTGGGTGACGTAGGCCGCTGTCGACGTGAGCGGCCCTCCCGCCGCGCGGGACCCGAGGCATCACATGCCCTGCACGTTGACCGGGCAGCGGACAAGCCCCGGCCCGGCTGGAGTCCGGCCCGCACACAGTCCGCCGGTCAGGAAGGGGCGGTCGGCCACCGGGCGGGTCAGTCAGGCAGTCCGGGAAGCTCACCCGGCCGGCCGGGCACGAGCTCGATGCGGGTGCAGCCGGTCTGATCACAGTCATGGTCGGGCCGTGTTGGATGGGCGTATGAGCCAGACAGCTGCCCTGCGCCTGCGGCAGGCGATCGCCAGGACCAAAGACGCAACGCGAGAACGTACCCCCAGCGGTCGTCGCCCAGAGGAGGCCGATGATGTGCTGGGCACCTTCGCCACCGATGGGGCACTCGGCTTCGATCCCTTCCCCTTCCTCCAAGCCCTCCATGACGCCGGCTCGCGTGCGGTGGTCATCGGCCAGGTCGCTGGCATCATGCACGGCTCCACCGAACTGACCGGGGACCTCGACCTGCTCTGGGACGGCACCCCTGACGAGGCGCGCGCCTTGCGCCGCGCCCTCGCCCTGTGCGGCTGCCCTGAACTGCCCGATCTCGACCGAGCACAGGTGGGATACCGGGTCACCGGTGCCAACGGAGACCTGTGCACCCCCGCCCTTCCCTGGGGAGCCATGGATGTCGCCCCCTGCCTGACCGGGGCCGAAACGACTCATGACCCCGCGGGCTTCACCATCCGCTATGCCGCACTTGACGATCTGATTCGCATGCGCCGAGCCCTCGGCCGCCCAAAGGACCACCGCCGTGCAGACGAACTCGCACAACTACACCCCTGAACCGGGATGACCAGCTCCGCTGTCACTTCCCCTGAACGGCCATGCTCCCGTGACTTCCTGGGCGCCATCCGTTGTCGGTGCACCACCAACTGAGACAACGACTTGCTCGTGGCCGATGGCGAGGGTGCGGTCGGCCTGGGAGCCGAACGGCTCGGGGGCTGACCGCGTCAGGGTCAGCTCAGGCGTCCACCGTGTCCGCCGTCGGGGGCGATCTCGGCGATCCGGGCGCATTCCTGATCTTGGCCGGACGGCCGCCGAACCCAGTGGGCGGGCCGGGAAGCCAGGCCGGCTTCCCGGTCCGCCGGGTGAGCTTGTGCGCTGTTGGATCAGGCGCCGACCGCCGCGGTGTAGCGGGCCGTGACATCTTCCCAGTTGACCAGGTTCCAGAGCCTGTCGACGTAGTCGGGGCGGACGTTCTTGTACTGCAGGTAGTAGGCGTGCTCCCAGGCGTCGAAGACCAGCAGCGGGGTACTGCCCTGGCCGACGTTGCCGTGGTGGTCGTAGACCTGCTCGACGATCAGCCGCTTGCCGAGGGGCTCCCAGGCGAGCACGCCCCAGCCGGATCCCTGGACGGACGCGGTAGCCATGGTGAGCTGCTTCTTGAACTGCTCGAAGCCGCCGAGGTGTTCGTCGATGGCGTCGGCAAGTGCGCCGTCGGGGCGGTCGCCGCCGTCGGGTGAGAGGTTCTGCCAGAAGATCGAGTGCAGGACGTGACCGGAGAGGTTGAAGGCGAACGTCTTCTCCAGCCCGACCAGTGAGGCCGGGGTGATCTGGTCCTTGTCGCGGGCTTCGGCGAGCTGTTCGAGGGTGTCGTTGGCTGCCTCGACGTAGGCGGCGTGGTGCTTGGCGTGGTGCAGTTCCAGGATCTGCCCGGTGATGGCCGGCTCCAGTGCGGCGTAGTCGTAGGGCAGGTCGGGAAGCGCGTAGGTGCCCATCAGGCACGTCCCCTTTCCGGGTGAGTGATCGTCCGGGGGCAGCCTATGCCTTTATTGCGAAGAGCTTGCAACAACCAATGTAATGCATCAACATGAACCGTGGCGGGGTCGGCCCGTCAGTCTCCGGTGTCCGAGCGCCTTCCGTCCGTCGGCGTGTCCTTCCTGGAGAGTGGTCGTCTTCTCACCCGGCGCCCGCCGGTCCCGGCCGGCCCCGCTCTGGCATGCGACGACCTCACCACACGCACCGAAGCCGAGACTTCCCTGCGGCGCGCCACCCGGTTGGCCTTGGAATGCGCTGAAGGCAACCCCCTCAAGACCGCTCGCCGGCGGACGGGTCGGTGTTGTCGTCGGTGTCTTTGATGGCGAGGGTCCGTAATGGCGTCGGCGTCGTGTCGCTGAGGGACGTTGCCAGCGATGGAAAACCGGGTGCAAGTGGAGGGCCCTGCCCAGCGACTTTCCGCCCTGGCGGACCTGCTACAACTTCATGACCCGCTGGGCCGCGGCCGGAGTCGTCGGACAGATCCGCGACCAGCTGCGCAAACGCATCCGCCGCGAGATGGGCCGGGCCCCCGGCGCGGTCGCCACCGTCATCGACTCCCGGTCCGTCAAGGCCGCCGAGACCGTCGGGCGCGACTCGCGCGGCTACGACGGCGCGAAGAAAATCAACGGCCGCAAGTGGCATCCGGTCGTCGACACCAAGGACCTGCCGCTGTTCGTCATGGTCACCCCGGCCGACATGACCGACCGCGACGCCGCGGAAGAAGTCCTGTTCCGGCTGCGGCTGATGCACCCGGAGATCACCATCGTGTGGGCCGACTCCAGCTATGCCGGGCAGCTCGTGACCTGGGCGAAGAAGCACCTGAACCTGACGCTCAAGACCATCAGCCGTCCGAAGGACGCTGTCGGGTTCGTCATCCTGCCCCACCGCTGGGTTGTCGAGCGGAGCCTGGTCCAGATCATGCACGCCCGCCGTCACGCACGCGACTACGAACGGCTCATCCAGCACTCGGAATCCTTGATCACGTGGGCCACGATCACGCCGATGACAAGGCGGATCACCCGCCGGTCCTCCCGCAGGAGCGCGCAGCCCGCCTCTCGCGAGGCCAACCGGGACCGATCGTTCTCAAGTTCACGGTCGGCAACCCCACCCGGACCGAGCTCCGAGAACCCGCCAGGAGCCCACTCTCCTACGAACTCCTGCGGCCCCAAGGGAGATTCAGCAGTCGGCGGGCGCGAATCGCGGCCGGTCCCGACCATGCGGAGCTACCCGGCGGGTGGGATCCGGTAGACGGAGACGTGAGAACGCGACTCGGCGGTGAATTCGGCGCCGGCCCAGTCCGCATGCCTAGTCTCCAGTTCGAATCCGGCCAACTGGGCCATAAGGTCGAGCTCAGCCGGCCAGACATAGCGATGAGGGCTGCGGAACAACCGCGCCTGCTGGGTCTCATCAAAACGGAAGTGGTGCGATACGACGTGCTGGTGGAGGACGTCGTAGGTGTCCAACCCGATATAGCCGGGTTCGGACTGCCAGACGGTGGCCGTCTGGCCCGGCGGGAGCTTGCGCAATTCAGGTACCCAGAGCTCGATTACGAACCGGCCGCCAGGTGCGAGGTGGCGGGCCGCGTTGCGGAAGCACTGCACCTGCTCATCCTGGGTGAGCAGGTTGGAGATCGTGTTGTACACGAGGTAGACGAGGACGTACTTCCCAGGGGCGACGGTGGTCGCCATGTCACCAATGATCACGGGGATCGTTGCTTCATCGGCCTTGGTTCGCAGTTGCTCCACCATCGGGAGCGACAGCTCGATGCCGGTGACAGAGACTCCTCGCTCCGCGAGCGGCACGGCCACCCGGCCTGTCCCGATGGCAAACTCAAGCGCTTCTCCGCCGCCTGCGAGCTGGGCGAGACGGTTCACGGCCGGTTCCAGGACCTCGGGCGCGAACATTCCGGAACCGGGCGTGTCATAGCGCTGGGCGGCATCGGCGTCCCAGATCTTCTCCTGCTGCATTCCGCCAACGCTCGCCGCTGGCGCATGCGATGTCCACCGAGTTTTTCAGAGTGCTTGCCATGGATGCATCAGAAACAGGTACGTAGCCGGGACTGCCCACGTGTGATCAAGAAGCCGAATTCTGTCTTCGTGAGCGGGGGAAAGGGCTGATCTGGGAGACAGCCGGGAGAGGGGGCACACTCTCCGAGCCCCGCGCGAGGGCGTGCAGCCTCTCCAGAAGCGCGTCGTCGTCCGCAGCAGTACGGTGCGCAGCATCGGTCACGAGCCGGGACTGTAGTCGCGCCACTCCCTGGTCAGCCCGCCAGGTCAACTGAGAAACGCGTCAGTATGTCCCGAGCATCTGTCGGCAGCGGCTCAATTTGGGTTCTGGCTCACTTTTGGTGCTGAAATGACGGAGGGTCACCGTTGGTGTCGGTGGCGGTCCCAGATCAACGACGCGAAGCGTTGGGCGGAGGGACCGTCCCCGCGGGCGCCGCCGGCGGGGGCGGACGTGCCACTGTTCCGGGCGCTCGCCTTGGTCGCGGAAGCCCCCGGGGGACCGCGGGACGGCTACAGCCGCGCCCAGTTCAAGCAACGGGAGGCCAATGGTGGTCGGAGTACGACCAGACGTGGATCACCTCGGCGACCGCCCTCGACGTCGACCACATGGTCCCCCTCGCCGAAGCCTGGGCCTCCGGAGCAGCCGCCTGGACCCCAGCGCGGCGTGAGGCGTACGCCAACGACCAGGGGGCGCCGAACAGCCTGATCGCGGTGTCCGGCAACTCCAACCGGTCCAAGGCAGACAAGGACCCAGCGGACTGACTGCCCGTACCGGCGGACCGATGCACGTGCGCCGCGGACTGGGTAGCGGACAAACTCCGCTGGAACCTGACCGCCGACGCCGGCGAACGCGACGCCCTGACCCGCCTCGCCGAAACCTGCCCGACCGCCATCGCCACCGCCACCGCCACCGCCACCGCCACCTACGAACAAGTCCCATAACCGGGCTTCTGAATTCGAGGCCGTCGTCAGTGGCCCGGTGCGGAAGTGCCGGGTTCGCGGCGTCGGCCTGGGATCCGGGATGCGCCCACAGTCACCGGGATCGCTTTCAGGCTGTCCTGTGCCACTGAAGATTGAGCGTGTGTCATCGAAATCTGAGTGGCCTGTGTCACTTGTGGTCTTCGAGGGGCGGTCACGAGTACCCCAGGTCGACGGCCAGATCGCATCGGGAAACGGCGGCGCTCTGTCGCATCGCGGGGTACCGGAGTGCCAAGGGCTCATTCAGCCTACGTCCCGAGCCGCTCGGCCAGGAAGGCGATGATCTCGTCCCGGGCCTGCATGGTGGGGTGGCCGTCCTGGTCGACGAGGTGTGCCGTGACGACGCTGTGGGCGCAACCGACGACGTCGCGGAAGAAGGGCGGAGGGTTCGTGTTCGCCGTCTCGGCTTTGAGTACGCGGCCGTCGAATGCGTCCCCGAGCAGCGCTCGGTAAGCCGCGAACCGCTGACCAGTGCACCACCTGTCGTTGTCGAAGCGGTAGGCGAGAACCTTCAATCCCTCTCGCGCTACGCGTTCAGCCACGGCAGCGGCGTCTTCGTCGCTGATCTCCAGACCGCCGGGATCGTCCAGCGGAAGCGACGGATGGTTGACCACTGGTGCGATGACAGCCGGTTCGAGCGCCATGGTCAAGGCGAAGTTGCCGGTAAAGCACAGACCGACGGCGCCGACGCCAGGCCCGCCGCGCTCGGCGTGCGCCAGGCGGGCGAGGCCGCGCAGCCATGTGACGACGGGGCTGGTGCCGCCACCGGCGAAGGCTCGGAACTCGGCGCTGACGCAGGCGCGTCGAACGACGGTCTCGCCTGCCTCGGCGAGCGGACAGGCACCGTCGACGCCGAAAAGAGAGGGCAGGTACACGGAGAAGCCGGCATCGCGCACCCACCGCGCGAACCGCGCGACGTCGGGGCTGATACCCGGCATCTCGGGCATGAGGATGACTGCCGGTCCTGACCCGGCGACGTACACGGTCTTGCCGACGTCATCGACGCTGACGGTTCTCCGTGAGAAGTCGTCCAAGGGGTCGCTCTGTCCTCGCATGATTGTCATGACCGAGATGATGACGAGCGGCCGCCCCTCTGAGAAGCGGCGGCATCGCCACGTATCACGGTAATATCGCCACCCGTTCGAAGGTGCCGGAGGGGCCGTATGAGTCCGCTGCGCGTTGGTGTGCTGGGCTACCCCGGCTGCTTCGCGTCGGAGGTGTTCGGCGTCCCTGACCTCCTGGCCATGGCAACTCACGTCGCCGCGGCGCAAGGGTCGGTTCAGCCGGCCTACGAGGCGTCGGTCGTCTCGCCCCGGCGCCGTGTGATCGCGGCCGGCGGCTCGGTCCTCGATGTCTCGGCGGTTCGCCCGGTGGACGTCCTGATCGTGCCGGGATTCGAGCTTTCGCCCACGCTCGATCTCGACGCGACACTCGCAAACCTGGCACCGGAAATAGCGTCGATTCGATCGCAGGCGGCCTCGGGGACCGCTGTCGTATCGATCTGCGTGGGCGCCTTCCTGGTCGCTGAAGCCGGGCTGCTCGACGGGCGCCAAGCGACCACGTCCTGGTTGTTCGCGGATCGTTTCGCCCGCCGGTACGCCGACGTGCGCCTCCGCCCGGAGAGCTTGGTCGTGACCGACCGGGGGGTGACGACCACAGCGGCCTTCAGCGCCATGTACGACTTCGCCCTGCACCTCATCCGCGAGCACGACGGCCCCCGCGTCGCCCGTAGCACCGCGCGTATCGCGCTTGTCGATGATGCGCGTTCCACGCAGGCTCCCTATGTCGACCCGGGGCTCATACCCACTGTGGGCAGGGAGTTCTCGCTCAGCGTCAAGCGGTGGCTCGACCAGAACCTCAGTGCTCGCTATGACCTGCTCACCCTCGCCCAGGAGTTCCACGTAAGCACGAGAACCATGCTCCGCCGCTTCGGCGACGAAGCCGGCGAGACGCCACTCGCGTACCTGCACACGGTCCGGGTGCGTCGAGCCAGACACCTACTGGAGACGACCGACAGGACCGTCGCGAGCATCGCCGCCGAGGTCGGGTACGGCGCCCCTGGGGCGTTCAGCGACATCTTTGCCAGACATACGGGCCAGCGGCCGAGGGAGTACCGCGCGATATTCCATCGTCGCTCTGACCGCCATGGGCCAACCCGACGAACGGAGACTTGAGGCCCGCCCACGACGGCAACAGGCCCCTCAAGACCGGGCCGAAGCGCAAGCCCTTCATCGCAGACACCGCGCACCGACTGCTGGACCGGATCGAGCGGCACACCCATGTGGATGTGATCGCGGCCTTCGCGGTGCCGCTGACCTTCCGGATGATCTGCGCGATCCTCGGCGTCCCACGGGAACTGGACAAGGCGGCGACGCGCAACACCCTGATGACCACTGTCTCCCCTGCTCCGGGCGTGGACCCTGCCCGGGCGGAAGGCGATCTGCACGGCCTGCTGGACATCCTGATCGCCGGTAAACGCGCGGGCGGCGAGCGCAACGGAGTGGACCTGCTGGGCGCTCTCGTGCAGGCCAGTGACGACAGCGGGGCGATGAGCGAGGAGGAACTGCGCTCCACCGCCTATCTGCTGCTGGTGGGCCACGACACCACCATGAACCTCATCGGCAACGGCGTGCTCGCCCTGCTGCTCGAACGCCTGGACCCCGTAGATCCGGCCAAGCCGGCCGACGAACTCCCCTGGCGGCCGGCCCGGGTGATGCGCGGACTGGCCGCACTGCCCGTCGTACGCAACTGACCGCTCCCGCCCACGCCGCCGAACCGTCCCCCGACCAGGAGCACACCAGATGGGCAGCCAAGTCCCCGTGACGGTGACCGAGCCACGCCCCGGCGTCCTGCTCATCACCCTCAACAGGCCCCACGTCCGCAACGCCCATCGACCAGTCCCTGGCCGACGCCATGGACACGGTCCTGACCCGGCTGGAGACCAACACCCGCCTGGCCGTCGACATCCTCACCGGTGCAGACGGACACTTCTACTTGGGCATGGATCTCAAAGCCTTCCCCACCGACGGTGTTCCGGTCGTCGCCGACCGCGGGCTCGCGGGCGTGACCCGCGCCCGCATCCAGCTCGGCGGCCCGATCGTCCTGGTCTGGGACAACGTCCGCCTGCACCTGACCAAGCCCTTGCGGGCGTTCATCGAAGCGAACGCGGACTGGCTCACCGTCTTCCAGCTGCCCACCCACGCGCCCGACCTGAACCTGCAAGAAGGCATCTGGTCGCTGGTCAAGCGTGACATCGGCAGCCTCGCCGCAGCCGACCTCAGCCAGATCACCCGTGCCGTGAAGCGCAAGCTCAAGATGCTGCGGTACCGACCGGAGGTCATCAATGGCTGCCTCGCCGGCACCGGCCTGGTGCTGCAAGCGTGAACACGCCGGACGGCCGATCGGCGATGGGCCGTGCAGGGTCGGAGTCCAAAGGTGCTGGTCAGATACGGTCACGGGATGAACGAGAGCCTGCCTGCCGACGTAGCCGACGTGCTTGCGGCAGTCCTGAACGGGGATGCTCCGGTTCATATCGCGGTCCAAAGGCAGGTTCCGCACCTCAGCGTGCGAGCGCGCTGCACATGCGGGTGCGGCACCGCCTGCTTCGAGCTCGACACCAGCAAGGTGGAACCT
>NZ_JBVJMD010000098.1:0-16404 GCF_055584385.1 Streptomyces sp. NPDC104096 | reverse complement strand
GGCGCCGGGGGGGGACGGTGGTCCCCCGGCGGGCGGGGGGTTTTCCGGGCGCGGGGCCGCGGGGGGGGGGGGGCGGGGGGGGGGGGTGGCCCCCCCAGCGCGGTGGGGGGTGCGGGCGGGTCCGGTCACCGGAAGCCGGTGGACATGTACTGGTCGACGTTGGTCTTGTCGACGACGGCCGAGTAGAGCGTGATCGAGGCGGGGATCTCGAACTCGGCGAGGCCTCCGACGCCCTTGCCCTGGCCGAGGGCGCGGGCGAGGTCGATGGCGGAGGCGGCCATCGTGGGCGGGTACAGGACGGTCGCCTTCAGTACGCCGTCGTCCTGCTTGATCGCCTGGAAGGCGGACAGCGCGCCGGCTCCGCCGACCATCAGGAAGTCGTCGCGTCCGGCCTGCTGGATGGCCCGCAGCGCACCCACGCCCTGGTCGTCGTCGTGGTTCCACAGGGCGTCGAACTTCGACTGCGCCTGGAGCAGTTGGGCCATCTTCGCCTGGCCGGACTCGACGGTGAACTCGGCGGCCTGGCGGGCCACCTTCTTGATGTTGGGGTAGTTCTTCAGGGCGTCGTCGAAGCCCTGGGTGCGCTGCTTGGTGAGCTCCAGGTTGTCCAGTCCGGCGAGTTCGACGACCCGGGCGTCCGGCTTGTCCTTGAGCTTCTCGCCGATGTAGCGCCCGGCGTTGAGGCCCATGCCGTAGTTGTCGCCGCCGATGTAACAGCGGTAGGCCTGCGCGGAGTTGAAGATGCGGTCGAGGTTGATGACCGGGATGCCGGCGCGCATCGCCTTGAGGCCGACCTGGGTGAGCGCCTTGCCGTCGGCGGGCAGCACGACCAGGACGTCGACCTTCTTGTTGATGAGGGTCTCGATCTGGCCGATCTGCTGGGCGGTGTCGTTGGAGCCCTCGGTGACCTCCAGGGAGACGTCCGAGTACTTCTTGGCCCGGTTCTTGGCGTTGTCGTTGATGGCGTTGAGCCAGCCGTGGTCGGCCTGGGGTCCGGCGAAGCCGATGGTGACGTGCTTGCCCGGCTTGTCGTCGGCGGCCGGCTGGTTGTTCGCCGCGGTCTTGTCTTCCTTGGTCTCGTTGCTGGTGCAAGCCGTGAGCAGGGCTCCCGCGGAGACCGCCGCGGTTCCGAAGAGCAGTCCTCTGCGACTGGTGGTGTGTGACATGGCGGTGAACCCTTTCCTCAGGTCGTGCTCGCGGTGCGGCGCTGCACCAGGACGGCGGCGACGATGATGGCGCCCTTGGCGATCTGCTGGACGTCGCTCTGGAGGTTGTTCAGGGCGAAGATGTTGGTGATCGTGGTGAAGATCAGGACGCCGAGCACGGAGCCGGTGATGGTGCCGCGCCCCCCACTGAGCAGGGTGCCGCCGATGATCGCGGCCGCGATGGCGTCGAGTTCGTAGAGGTTGCCGTTGGTGTTCTGGCCGGAGCCGGAGAGCACGATCAGCAGGAAGGCGGCGATGCCGCAGCACAGCCCGGACAGCAGGTAGAGGTAGAGCCGCTGGCGGCGGACGTCGATGCCGGCCAGCCGGGCGGCCTCCGCGTTGCCGCCGACGGCGACCGAGCGACGGCCGAAGGTGGTGCGGTTGAGCGCGAGCCAGCCGGCGATCGTCACGAGTGCGAAGACCAGGACCAGTGGCGGGATGCCCAGCACGTAGGAGTCGCGCTCGCCGAGCTTGAGGACGCCGTCGATGGTGACGATCTGCGTCCTGCCGTCCGTGATCTGGAGGGCGAGTCCGCGCGCCGAGGCCAGCATGGCGAGGGTGGCGATGAAGGGGACCATCCCGCCGTAGGCGATCAGCAGTCCGTTGACCAGTCCGCAGCCGAGGCCGACGAGCATCGCGGTGAAGAGGATGCCGGCGAAGCCGTACTCCTGGGTGGCGACCGTGGTCGCCCAGACGGAGGCGAGGGCGACGATGGCGCCGACGGAGAGGTCGATGCCGCCGGAGGTGATGACGAAGGTCATGCCGACCGTGACCACACCGATCACGGAGGCCTGGGTGAGGACGAGTTGGAGGTTACGGGTGTCGAGGAACTCGTCGGGCTTGGTGATGCCGCCGATGACGACCAGCGCGGCGAGCACCCCGAGCAGGGAGAGGGTGCGGACGTCGGCGCGGGCCGGCAGGGAGCGCCAGGGGGTGAGTCGGCCGACCGGCGACATCTTGCCGGCGGTGTCCCGAGGCGGGGAGACGGGCTGCGTCATGACGCCGGGGTTCCTTCCATGACGAGGTCGAGGACACGGTGTTCATCCAGTTCACGGGCGGGGGCCTTGTGCACGACCCGGCCCTCGCGCAGCACCAGTACGCGATCGGCGAGGCCCAGCACCTCGGGCACCTCGCTGGAGACCAGCAGGACGGCGAGCCCGTCGTCGGCCAGGCGGCGTATCACCGCGTACAGTTCGGCGCGCGCGCCGACGTCGACGCCGCGGGTGGGCTCGTCCAGCAGCAGCACCCGGCAGCCGCGCAGCAGCCAGCGGGCCAGGACCGCCTTCTGCTGGTTGCCGCCGGACAGGGTGCGTACGGGGACTTCGGGGTTGTCGGGCCGCAGGGACAGTTCCCGCACGGCGGCCCGGGCGGCGCCGCGTTCGGCGCGCCGGTCGACCCAGCCGGCCCGGGAGAAGCGGGACAGGGAGGACACCGAGACGTTGCGGGTGACGGACTCCAGCATCAGCAGGGCCTGCGCCTTGCGTTCCTCGGGTGCCAGTCCGAGTCCGGCGCGTACGGCCGAGCGGACGCTCCCGGGGCTCAGTGTCCGCCCGTCGACGGACACGCTGCCCGCCGTGGGCCTGCGGGCGCCGTAGATCGTCTCCAGGATCTCCGAGCGGCCCGAGCCGACCAGGCCGGCGAGTCCGACGATCTCGCCGGGCCGCAGGTCGAGGTCGAGCGGGTCGAACTCGCCGTCGCGGGCCAGGCCCCTTACCCGCAGCACGGGTTCGGCGTCGGGCTCCTGCTCCGGCCGCGCGGGGAAGACGTACTCGACGTTGCGGCCGGTCATCAGGGCGACGACGTCCCGGGTCGGAGTGGTCTTGGCGGGCAGTCCCCCCGCCACCGCCCGCCCGTCCTTGAGTACGGTCACCCGGTCGCCGATGCGCCGGATCTCCTCCAGGCGGTGCGAGATGTAGACGACGGCGACGCCGTCGGCGGTGAGATCGGCGACGATCCGGAAGAGGTTGTCCACCTCGTCGGGGTCGAGGGCGGCGGACGGCTCGTCCATGACGATGAGTCGTACGTCGTGGGAGAGGGCCCGGGCCATGGACACGATCTGCTGCTGGGCCGCGGACAGCTCCCCGACCAGCCGGGCGGGGTCGATCTCCGGGTGGCCGAGTCGCTTGAGCAGCAGCGCCGTCGACGTCCGCGCCGCCTTGCCGCGGACGACGAAGCCGGCGGTGGTCGGCTCGTGCCCGAGGTGGACGTTCTCCGCCACCGACAGGTGCTCCACCAGGTCGAGTTCCTGGTAGATGGTGGCGATGCCCAGGCGCATGGCGGCGATGGGCGAGCGCAGGGTGACCGGCTCGCCGAGCCAGCGGATGGTGCCCTCGTCCGGCTGGTGGGCGCCGGCCAGGACCTTGATGAGCGTGGACTTGCCGGCGCCGTTCTGGCCGAGCAGACAGTGCACCTCCCCCGCCTGGACGTCGAGGTCGACACCGTCCAGGGCGCGGACGCCGGGGAACGACTTGGCGATCCCGGACATGCTGAGCAGCGGTGGTTCTTGTGCCATGTGGGTTCCCCTCGGCAAACGTGCGGGCCGGTGTCAGGGCGTGCCGCGCCTGCGGCCGGACAGGCGTGCTGCGGCTCGGAGGGCAGGGCTGGGTGCCGTACGGACGAAGGCGTCGTTACGTAGTTACACGAGTCAGCGAACTGTTGCACGAGTCAATAGGCGTGGCGGACGAAGGTCGCTCGCGCCGACGGGGTCGGCGCGGTACGGAGCTGCTGTGGGCCTTACGCGGGTGAGAAGAGGTGGTCGCTGATCAGCCGGGCCGCGCCGATGACGCCGGCGCTGGGGCCCAACTCGCCCAGGACGATGGGCAGATTACGGGTGGCGAGCGGGAGGGACTGGCGGTAGACCTGGGTGCGGATGGCGGCGAGCAGGTTGTGGCCGAGGCCGGTCACCCCGCCGCCGATCACCACCAGGCCGGGATTGAAGAAGGACACCAGTCCGGCGATGATCTGGCCGACGTGGGTGCCGCCCTCACGGATCAGTTCGAGCGCGGTGGCGTCCCCCGCCGCGGCCGCCGCGGCGACGTCTGCGGCGGTGAGGGTGCCGTTCGTCTCGAACCTGGCCGCGAGTTCGACGGAGAGGCCCTGTTGGGCCGCCTGCATCGCGTCGCGGGCCAGTGCGGCCCCGCTGAAGTGGGCTTCCAGGCAACCCCGGTTGCCGCAGGCGCAGGGCCGGCCGTCGGGTACGGCCTGGATGTGGCCGATGTCGCCGGCGCTGCCGGTGGTGCCCCGGTGGACCTGGCCGCCCGCCACGATGCCGCAGCCGATGCCGGTGCCGATCTTGACGCAGAGGAAGTCGGCCGTGGTGCGGGCGACTCCGGCGTGCTGCTCCCCCATCGCCATGAGGTTCACGTCGTTGTCGACCATGACCGGGCAGCCGAGTTCCTGGCTGAGCGCCTCCCGCACGGGGAAGCCGTCCCAGCCCGGCATGATCGGCGGGGCGACCGGTACACCGTCGGGGAAGCGGACCGGCCCGGGAACGCCGACGCCGGCGCCGTCGAACCCCCCGGCAAGCCCGGAAGCCTTCAACTTCCCTGCCATGTCGAGGACTTGCTCGAAGACCGCGACCGGCCCCTCACGGACGTCCATCGGCTGGTTGAGGTGGCCGAGGATCTCCAGTTCGGGTGTGGTGACGGCGACGTCGACCGAGGTCGCGCCGATGTCGACGCCGAGGAACCTGAGGTCCGGGTTGAGCCGGATGTTGTGGGAGCGGCGGCCGCCGCGCGAGGCGGCGAGTCCGTCGGCGGCCACGAGCCCCGTCTCCAGCAGCCGGTCCACCTCGACGGCCAGCTTGGACCGCGAGAGGTCCATCCGGTCACCGAGCTGCGCACGGGAGTTGGGGCCACCGTCACGCAGCAGCTGCAGCAGACGAGCCTGATGCGTGTTCGCCGGTCGAGCAGTCATGCGTCTCACGTGCCCCTCCCCGCCAGTTTCGGCCACCAGTGTCGGGCTTTCGACAGGGAACGTATCAGCGGCAGCCGAACCTGGGAAGAAGCTGTGCACGGATTACCGCACTCTTTTTCCACTCAGAGGACAAAGAAGCGTCCGACCTGACGAACGGGCACTACAACGGACGCTTCAGACACGGCACTTGATCCGCGGTACCCACCTCCTGATCAGCTCACCGGCCGGGCGGTCAGACCGCGTACAGGCCGTACGAGGTGAAGACGGAGCGGGCTTCGGAGACCTGGTCGGCGGTCGGGACGGGAGTCTCGGCGAGGGTGAACTCCATGCCCAGCTCTTCCCACTTGGCGGCGCCGAGCTTGTGGAAGGGCAGCACGTCGACGCGGCTGACATTGCCCAGCGACGCGGCGAAGGAGGCGACCCCTTCCACGTTCTCCGCCGGGTCGGTCAGGCCCGGGACCAGCACGAAGCGCACCCAGACCTCCTTGCGGAGCGCGGCCAGCCGGTGGGCGAAGGCCAGGGTCGGCTCCAACTGGCGTCCGGTCAGGCGCAGGTACAGCTCACGGTCCCAGGACTTGATGTCCAGCAGCACCAGATCGACGCTCTCCAGCAACGTGTCGGAGGCGCGGGCGCCGAGGAAGCCGGAGGTGTCCAGGGCGGTGTGCAGGCCCAGTTCGTCGTGGCAGCGGCGCAGGATCTCGCCGGTGAAGTCCGGCTGGAGCAGCGGTTCGCCACCGCTGATGGTGAAGCCGCCGCCCGCGGCACTGATGAACTGGACGTACTTCTTCACCTCTTCGACGATCGCGTCGACTGTGGTGCGCTCGCCGTTGCGCATCCGCATGGTGTCGGGGTTGTGGCAGTACAGGCAGGCCAGCGGGCAGCCGGCGAGGAAGGCGACGAAACGGGTGCCGGGGCCGTCCACACCGGTGGACAGGTCCCAGGAGTGCACCGAGCCGCTGACCGGCCCGGTGCCGCGCAGCGCGGCGGCCTGTTCGGCGGGGGTGTCGGTGCTCACGGGGATGAGGGGCAGCAGGGCGCCCGGCTGGATCAGATTCATGACGAAGCCTCCTGGCGTCCCGATGTCCGAACGGATCTCCCGGGGAACGCGCTGGGCGCGTTCCCCGGGAGGACGGTGGCTACAGCGAGCCGTGGAAGGTGCGGCTCAGCACGTCCAGCTGCTGCTCCCGCGTCAGCCGTACGAAGTTGACCGCGTAGCCGCTGACCCGGACGGTCAGCTGCGGGTAGTTCTCCGGGTGCTCCATCGCGTCCAGCAGCGTGTCGCGGTTGAGCACGTTGACGTTCATGTGGAAGCCCTGGGAGGTGACGAAGCCGTCCAGGACGCCCGCGAGGTTGCGGACGCGGTCCTCGGGAGTTCGTCCCAGTGCGTCGGGGGTGATGGTGTTGGTGAGCGAGACTCCGTCCTCGGCCTGCTCGTAGGGGAGTTTGGCGACCGACAGCGCGCTGGCGACGTAGCCGTGGGTGTCGCGGCCGTTCATCGGGTTGGCGCCCGGGGAGAACGGCTCGCCGGCCCGGCGGCCGTCGGGGGTGTTGCCGGTCTTCTTGCCGTAGACCACGTTGGAGGTGATGGTCAGCACCGACTGGGTGTGCTCGGAACCCCGGTAGGTGGGGTGCTTGCGCACCTTGCGCATGAACTCCTCGACCAGCCACACCGCGATGGAGTCGGGCCGCTCGTCGTTGTTGCCGTACGCCGGGTACTCGCCCTCGATACGGAAGTCCACGGCCAGCCCCGTCTCGTCGCGCACCGGGGTCACCTTGGCGTACTTGATCGCCGACAGGGAGTCCGCGGCGACCGAGAGCCCGGCGATGCCGCACGCCATGGTGCGCCGGATGTGACGGTCGTGCAGCGCCATCTCCAGCCGCTCGTAGGCGTACTTGTCGTGCATGTAGTGGATGACGTTGAGGGCGTGGACGTACGTCTCGGCCAGCCACTCCATCTGCTGGTCGAGGCGGGCCACCACCTCGTCGTACCCCAGCACCTCGGAGGTGATCGCCCCGGTGTCCGGGCCGACCTGGGCGCCGGACCGCTCGTCCCGCCCGCCGTTGATGGCGTACAGCAGCGTCTTGGCGAGGTTGACCCGGGCGCCGAAGAACTGCATCTGCTTGCCGACCTCCATCGCGGAGACACAGCAGGCGATGGCGGTGTCGTCACCGAAGCGCGGGCGCATCAGCTCGTCCGACTCGTACTGCAGGCTGGAGGTGTCGATGGAGACCTGCGCGCAGAAGTCCTTGAAGCCCTGCGGCAGCGCCGGCGACCAGAACACGGTCATGTTGGGCTCGGGCGCCGGACCCAGGTTGTACAGGGTCTGGAGGTAGCGGAAGGAGGTGCGGGTGACCAGGGTGCGGCCGTCCGCGCCGATGCCGCCGATGGACTCCGTCACCCAGGTCGGGTCGCCGGAGAACAGCTCGTCGTACTCCGGGGTGCGCAGGAAGCGCACGATCCGGAGCTTGATGATGAAGTCGTCGACCAGCTCCTGCGCCGCGCTCTCGTCCAGGAGTCCGGCGTCCATGTCCCGCTGGAGATAGACGTCGACGAACGTGGAGGTGCGGCCGAGCGACATCGCCGCGCCGTTCTGCTCCTTCACCGCCGCGAGGTAGGCGAAGTACAGCCACTGGATCGCCTCCCGGCCGCTGTTCGCCGGACCGGAGATGTCGTACCCGTAGGAGGCCGCCATCTCCTTCAGCTCGCCCAGTGCCCGGATCTGCTCGGCGATCTCCTCGCGTTCGCGGATCACCTCCTCCAGCCGGGACGCGTCGTGGGGCATGGCGTCGAGGTCGGCCTTCTCCTCCTGCTTGGCCTTGATCAGCCGGTCCACGCCGTACAGCGCCACGCGGCGGTAGTCGCCGATGATGCGGCCCCGGCCGTAGGCGTCGGGCAGGCCGGTGACGATGCCGGCCTTGCGGGCGGCCCGGATGTCCGGGGTGTACGCGTCGAACACCCCGGCGTTGTGGGTCTTGCGGTACTGGGTGAACACCCGCTCCAGCTCGGGCAGGACGGGATAGCCGTACGTCTCCAGCGCCCCGGCCACCATCCGCCAGCCGCCGTAGGGCATGATCGCGCGCTTCAGCGGGGCGTCGGTCTGCAGCCCGACGATCAGGTCCCGGTCCTTGTCGATGAAACCCGGCGGGTGGGCGGTGATGGTGGACGGGATGTCGTACGAGACGTCGTAGACGCCCTTGGCGCGCTCGTCGGGGAAGCGGTCGGTGATCTTCTTCCACACCGCCGTGGTGCGCTCGGTGGGACCGGCCAGGAAGGAGCTGTCACCCTCGTACGGGGTGTAGTTCTGCTGGATGAAGTCCCGTACGTTGATCTCGTCCCGCCACAGGCCGCCCCGGAAGCCGTCCCAGGCGCTGCGGGTCGGCCGCTGCTGTTGCGTGGTCATCGATGCACGACTCCTTCGAAGGTCGGTTTCTGGGTTCGGAGTTGACCGGTCGGCTCAGACCGGATCGCCGTAGAAGGCGGTGCGCATCAGCTCCTGCATGTCGGCCAGCATCGGCAGCCGCGGGTTGGCGGGCGCGCACTGGTCCTCGTAGGCGTTCATCGCCTGCTCGGGCAGGGCGTCCAGGAAGGCCGCCTCGTCGACCCCGGCGTCCTTGAACGACCGCGGGATACCGACCTTGTCGCGCAGTTCCTCGACCGCCAGGGCGAGGGACTCCACCCCTTCCTCCGGGGTGGCCGCGGGCAGGCCCAGCATCCGGGCGACGTCCTGGTAGCGCTCGGGGGCGATGTAACTGCGGTACTTCGGCCAGCCGGTGACCTTGGTGGGGTTGCCGCCGTTGTAGCGGATCACGTGCGGCAGCAGCAGCGCGTTGGTGCGGCCGTGGGCGACGTGGAAGGTCGCGCCCAGGGTGTGCGCCATGGCGTGGACCACGCCGAGGAAGGCGGAGCCGAAGGCCATGCCCGCGATGGTGCCGGCGTTGTGCATCTTCTCCCGGGCGACCGGGTTGGTCGGGCCCTCGTTGACGGCCTTCTCCAGGTTGTCGAAGATCAGCCTGACGCCCTGGAGCGCCAGTCCGTCGGTGAAGTCGTTGGCGTACACCGAGACGTAGGTCTCCAGGCAGTGGGTCAGCGCGTCGAAGCCCGAGTCGGCGGTGACGGCCCTGGGCATGCTCATGGTCAGCGCCGGGTCGCAGATCGCCACGCTGGGGGTCAGCGCGTAGTCCGCCAGCGGGTACTTCTGGCCGGTCTCCGTGTCGGTGATCACCGCGAACGGGGTCACCTCGCTGCCGGTGCCCGAGGTGGTCGGGATGCACACCAGCCTGGCCTTCTCCCCCAGGTCCGGGAAGGTGAAGGCGCGCTTGCGGATGTCGAAGAACTTCTCCTTCAGGTCCGCGAACTCCAGCTCCGGGTGCTCGTACATCAGCCACATCACCTTGGCGGCGTCCATCGGCGAGCCGCCGCCGAGCGCGATGATGGTGTCCGGCTCGAAGTGGCGCATCATCTCGGCGCCCTTCTGCACGGTGCGCAGGCTCGGGTTGGGCTCGACGTTGTCGATCACCCGGATCTCCGGGATCTCGCTGCGGCGGCCCAGGACGTCGCGGATCCGCTCCAGGTGCCCGATCTCCACCATCGTCTTGTCGGTGACGATGACGAACTTGCGGGAGCCGCGCACATCGGCGAGGTACTTGATGCAGTCGCGCTCGAAGTAGATCTTCGGAGGGATCTTGAACCACTGCATGTTGTTGTTCCGCCGCCCGATGCGCTTGATCTGGATCAGGTTGAGCGCGGTGACGTTGCCGGAGACCGAGTTGCTGCCGTACGAGCCGCAGCCCAGGGTCAGCGACGGCATGAACGCGTTGTAGACGTCGCCGATGCCGCCCTGCGAGGTGGGCGCGTTCCAGATCACCCGGCAGGCCTTCACCGCGCGTCCGTACTCCTCGGCGAAGTCCGCGTCCTCGGTGTGTACGGCGGCCGAGTGGCCGAGTCCGTTGAACTCCACCATCTGCGTGGCCAGCCGCACCCCGTCGGCCCGGCTGTCCACCGTCAGGACGGCCAGCACCGGGCAGAGCTTCTCCCTGGTCAGCGGCTCGTCGATACCGACCTCGGCGACCTCGGCCAGCAGCACCGAGGTGTCCTCCGGCACCTCGAAGCCCGCGCCCTTCGCGATGGCGACCGCGCTCTGGCCGACGATGGCGGCGTTGAGCTGGGCGCCCGCGCAGTCCCGTCCTGCGCCCTCGGCGACCCCGAACAGGTACTTCTCCAGCAGTGCCTTCTCGTGTGCGCTGGTCTGGTACGCCTTGAGTTTGCCGAACTCCTCGATCGCCGCGTCGCGGATCTCCCGGTCCAGGATCACCGCCTGTTCCGAGGCGCAGACCATTCCGTAGTCGTACGTCTTGGACAGCACCACGTCGTTGATCGCGCGCTGGATGTCGGCGCTCTTCTCGATGTACGCGGGCACGTTGCCGGCCCCGACGCCCAGTGCCGGCTTGCCGCAGCTGTAGGCGGCCCGGACCATCGCGTTGCCGCCGGTGGCCAGGATCGACGACACCCCGGGGTGGTTCATCAGGGCGCTGGTGGCTTCCTTGGAGGGATGCTCGATCCACTGCACGCAGTGCTCGGGGGCGCCCGCCCGCACGGCCGCGTCCCGGACGACCCGGGCGGCCTCGGCGGAACACTTCTGAGCGGCCGGGTGGAAGCCGAAGATGATCGGGTTGCGGGTCTTCAGCGCCATCAGCGCCTTGAAGATGGTGGTGGAGGTGGGGTTGGTGACGGGGGTGACGCCCGCGAGCACCCCGACGGGTTCGGCGATCTCCACGATCCCGTCGATGTCGTCACGGCGGATCACCCCGACCGTCTTCACGCCCTTCATCGAGTTCGTGATGTTCTCGCAGGCGAAGATGTTCTTGACGGCCTTGTCCTCGAAGACACCGCGCCCGGTCTCCTCGACCGCCATCACCGCGAGCTTGGTGTGCTGGGCGAGTGCGGCCAGGCTGGCCTTCTTCACTATGTGGTCGATCTGTTCCTGCGTGTAGTCGGCGTACTCCTGCAACGCCTCCAGGCCGCGTACGACGAGCTCGTCCACGGCCTGGTCGACCTCGTTCGTTTCGTTCCGGGCGACTGGAGCGGCGGCGGCCGGAGCGGCCGGGCCTGTCTCGGAGGTGTGCTGGCCGTCCTTCTTACGGCGGCTGGTCATCGGATCACCTTTCGTCAGCGGTGTGCCGAAACAGCCGGGCTCTTGCGGCTCGGGTGTACTACCAGCGTGGCATCGCCCACCGGATCGTGCAGATGTTCTGGTGGCCCCTGTTCCCGGCCACCCGGACCTGGAAAAAGGGGCCGTGCGGACCAGGCGGAAGGGGCCGTGCGGACCGAGCGGGAGGGGGCCGGTCGGCCCCCCTCCCGCTCGCCGGTTCGGGGCCCTGATCTCGTCAGGCCGCCCGACCGCCTCGCGCGGCGCAATCCCTTCGAGCGCCGTTCGCGTATCACCTCACGGGAGGCGACGCCTCACGCAGAACCGCATCTTGACGTTCCGGAGCCGGGCACCGCCGGTGGGTGACGAGCCCGGACCCGTCTTCTCCGTACCCAGGAACAACGGGAGCCACCATGACCGCGGCCTCTGTCACCGATGTCACCCTTCGAGGGCTGGGAGTCTGCTGCGCCTCGGGCAATGCGGTGCTGCACGGTCTCCTCATCCCCGATCACCTCGAGGAGAAGTTCTACATCGGCGTCCTGTTCGCCGTGGGCAGTGCCGTCATGCTGCTCGTGGCGGCGGCGCTGGCGACCTCGAAACACCCCTTGGGGGCCTGGCTGACCGGGGCGATCGTCAGCCTCGGCATGATCGTCGGCTTCTTGCTGTCGCGCACCGTGGGCCTGCCCGGCGGCTACTACGAACCCGGCTGGGAACCGCCTTACGGCCCCCTGTCCCTGATGGTCGAGGGGTTGTTCGTGCTCGCCTTCCTCGCCTGGCTGGGCCGGCGGTCGACGACCCGGGCCGCCCCGAAACCCGCGGACCGCGTGCGCACCGCGCCCGGTCCCGGTCCCGGGCAGTGGACGCGCTGAGACCGGCACGTCGGCCGGCCGGGACGCTCACCCGGAAGCCGTCACGCCGCTCCTCGGGCCACCGCGCGTCGAGGGCGAGGGCCGCGACCTTGCCGTCGGGGCATTCACAGGACGGTCAGTCGATGCAGAACTCGTTGCCCTCGATGTCCCGCATCGAGATGCAGGAGTCGTTGCCGTCGTAGAGGAGTTGCACGCGTACCGCACCGAGCGGAACCAGTCGTGCGCACTCGGCTTCGAGTACGGCCAGGCGCTCCTCCCCCATGAGCCCGGTGCCGACCCGCACGTCGAGATGCACCCGGTTCTTGACGACCTTCCCTTCGGGGACACGCTGGAAGTACAGCCGCGGGCCGACACCCGAGGGATCACTGCACGCGAACCACGACCCCCGGTCCTCCGGGGACTGGGAGCTGTTGAACGCGTCCCACGTGGCGAACCCGTCCGGCGGCGGCGGAACCTCGTACCCCAGAACCTCGCACCAGAAGCGGGCGAGGCGCTCGGGTTCGGCGCAGTCGAAGGTGACTTGGAACTGTTTGATCGATGGCACCGGCGCACCATAGCAAAGGTCCGGTTGCTCATCTCCCGTGTGGATATCGGCGTGTTGACGAAGCGGCAGACACCCGCTAGGCGCCCGGCACGCCTGATGACGTAGGAGATTCCGCCAAGTACGGGAACATGCAAGGCTGTTGGCGTCCGGTCGGGGTGGAGCAGGGGACTGCGAGGGGGGGGCACCCGGTGTCGTATGCGACGAGCGGGACGACGGAGGCCGCGTCATGAACGGCGGGATGGCGTGGCTCGCCGCCGGCTGGCTGCTGGGATTCACCGCGGTCAACGCGGGGCTGTATGCGGCCTGGTGGCGGCGCACACGGGACGAGCGGAAGTTCCTCAGCGACATCCGGGCGGCGGATGCGGACCCGATACGGGCGGCATGGTGGCTCGGCGGCTCGTGGGACAGCGCGTCACCGCAACAGGAACGGTACGCGGCAGAGGTGGCCGTGAGCCTGCTGATCCTGGCCGAGGACGCCGAGATCGACCGCGACGGCCGGATCACCGTGCCGCTCGGACGGCTCGGCAGGCACCGGGACCCGGTCCTCGCCGCGCTCGTGACACTCGTGCGTCTGCACAAGGGCGCCACGGTGCACGAACTGCTCACCGACCCTCGTTTCCAGCGGTTCCGGAAGGCCCTCCGGTCACGTCGTCCGCCCCTGCGCAAGTGGTTCGGCTCCTACCGCGTCCCCGCGCTGACAGCCTCCTTCGTCACCGCGTACGGCATGTCGTTGCACGCGATGCTCATGCGTCACGCCGTGCCTGGACTGCCCGGCCACGACCCGGGCTTGTGGACCACGGTCTGGACAGGGCTGTGGGCCGTGCTCGCCGCCCCCGCGGCCCTCTGGCCGCAGGAGCTGTCCCGCCCCTGGCCCCGGTTCACCCGCGGCTGCCGTACCGCCGTCGCCCAGGCCCTGGCCGGCCTGAGCCCGGACACATCCCGCCGGGTGTCCATCAGCTCGTCGAAGCCGTCCGAACCGCCCGCGCCGTCAGTCGTGGCCGACTCCAAGCCCCGGGCCGGAGGCGGCTGACCGCGGTCCGCGGGTCAGGAGGTCGCCTCCCGGATCTCGTCCAGGGCCGCGACGAGTTGCGGGGCGACCGCCTCCTCCCTCCACCGGAGGGCGTCCGCCCCCATCTTCCGCGGGACCGTCTCGACCAACATGATCAGGTAGAGGTAGGCGCGGTAGAGGGCGAGACGGAGAAGGGCCGGGGTGTCGAACCCGGCTCGACCGCCGGCCTCCCGGTAGCCGGCCAGAAAGGCCTCGTCCTTCCTGATGTCCCCCAGGAGGGCCAGGGAGACGAAGTCGGCCAGGGGGTCGCCCCAGAGCATGCGCTCGCCGTCGACGAGTCCGCCGATGCGCACCGGTTCGGCCGACCGTACCGAGTCGGCCGAGCGCCCGGCCGACTCGACCGGGCGCTCCACGAGGACGTTGCCTCGCCACAGGTCGAAGTGGACGAGGGCAGGAACGGTGACCTCGTCGAGCGCGTCGTACGCGGCTCGGAGCCCACGGTCGATCTCGACGGCCGGCCGGGGCAGCACGGCCTCGAAGCGGCGCGCGTCGTCGAGGACCGCGTCGAGCATTCCGGTGAAGGCGGTCCGCCAGTCGGCCGCGAGCGGACCGAGCGCGCCGGACGGGTATCCGAAGGCCGGTCCGGTGACCCGATGCAAGGTGGCCACCTGACGACCCAACTCGGTTCGCAGACACGCCTGTTCGGCTTCGGTGAGCGAGCTGTCCCAGGGGGTGCCGGGGCACGCCGTCATCAGCAGCGTGGTGTTGTCGTCGTCGAGGGCGAGGAGGCGGGGCGCCGGCACCCCGGCCTCTTCGGCACACCGGTAGAACTCCGCCTCGGAGACGAGGAGTCGGCTCTCGTAGCGCAGACCCGGGGCGTCCGGCGCGCTCTTCAGTACGCAGCGGCTGCCGTCGGTGAGGACGAGCTCCTCGACGGTGTTGTACGTGCCGCCGCTCAGCGGACGCACACGGGCCAGGCGCTCGGGCGGGATCCCCGCACCGTCCAGGATGCCGCGCGCCCGTTTCCAGGAGTCCACCACGTTCGCCCGCCTCTCCCCGTCGGCCACCCTGCCGCGTACACGTCCTTGACGTTCCGGCCGTCCGCGATCAGTGCGCTGAGCCGTGCCCCGGGCGCCGACTCGCCGGAGTCCGGCGCGGGCCCGGCACAGCGTACGTGCGTCCCGCCGCCCTCCGCATCGGCTTGCCGCTGTTCGTCGGGCGGGCGGGCGAAGGGCGTCAGCGTCGGACCGGGCGGACCGGGAGCACTTGGACGCTGTTGCCGATGAAGCTGCGCTGGTGGGGCAGTTCGGCCTCGGGGACGGCGAGGTCGAGGTCCGGGAAACGGGTGAAGAGCCGCTCCAGGGCGATCGTGGCCTCCAGGCGGGCGAGCGGGGCGCCCATGCAGTAGTGCATGCCCTGGCCGAAGGAGAGGTGCCGGGCCGCGCCGGGCCGGGTGACGTCGAAGCGATCGGCGTCCGGGCCGTGGAACGCCTCGTCGCGCCCGGCGGCGGTGTAGCCGGCGAGGACCGGGGTGCCCTGCGGGATCACGGTGTCACCGAGAGCCAGGTCGCGGGTGGGGTAGCGGAAGGGGAACCAGCTGACCGGGCCGTCCCAGCGCAGCGTCTCGTCCACCACGTCCGACCAGGTGACCTCGCCCTCCAGGACGAGGGCCAGCTGGTCCCGGTGCGTGCACAGCGCCCGTACGGCATTGCTGATCAGGTTGAGCGTGGTCTCGTGGCCGGCGACCAGCATCAGGCGCATCGTGCCGATCAGCTCGGCCTCGCTGAGCCGGTCGCCGCCGTCCTCGCGGGCGGCTATCAGGGCGCTGGTCAGGTCGTCGCCGGGGGCGGCCCTGCGGGCGGCCGCGATCGTGCCGAGCAGTTCGACGAGCTCGCGTACGGCGGCCATCACCTCCGCCGGGGTGGTGTCGGTGGCGATGATCACGGTGTAGGTGAGGTCGTGCAGCCGGGCGCGATACTCGGCGTCCACGCCTAGCAGCTCGCAGATCACGCTCAGCGGGAGCGGCAGCGCGAAGTGCGTACGCAGGTCCGCGACGCCCTCCGGGTCCTCGGCGGCGGCCCGACCGAGGTCGTCGAGGAGGCCGGCGGTGAGCTCCTCGATGCGCGGCCGCAGCCGCTCCACCCGGCGGACGGTGAACGCGTTGCCGACGAGCGAGCGCAGTCGGCGGTGGTCGGCTCCGTCGGCGGTGTGCATGCCCTGGGCATTGGCGAAGACCCGCAGCGGCCAGTCCGCGGGGATCGTGCCGTCGTTCAGCGCCGGGCAGTGGCGGGCGTCCTTGGCCACGTCGGGGTGGGAGAGGAACTCCTTGAGCGCGTCGTGCCCCACGACGACCGCCGCGGGCACCCCGCCGGGCAGGACGACGTCCGCGACGGGCCCCCGGGCCCGCAGCTCGGCGTTCAGGGCGTGCGGGCAGCCGCCCGCGGGGTCGACGACGTGAGCGGGAGCGGGGATGTGGGAGGACAAGCCGGGACTCCTGACCGTATGAACGAATACCGGCGCCAACAGTGGGGTGCGGATGGGCGGTTGTACAAACCCATTCCGGCGAGACCGCGGTCACATTCACCGCACCGCACCGTGAACGCCCGTGCGCATAACGTTGTGGAACCGGTGAAGCGCCCCACATGACCCACGTCACCCACTACCCGCGATAGTGGACGGAAAGGGACATGTTCAGACACGCATCCGTGCCTTGACC
>NZ_JBVJMD010000097.1:0-16568 GCF_055584385.1 Streptomyces sp. NPDC104096 | reverse complement strand
CCGCCGCGCGTCCCTGGCTGCAGTCACGCTCTTGATCCCGAACGGCCACCGCCCAGCGGGCTCCGCGACACGGCCGACATCACGAGTTCAAGTTCCTTACGTTGTTGGTGGGTTGGTTCCGGTCACTCGTAGGAACGGGAGACCCAGGGATGCTGGGTGTGGCTGTCGAGCTCATGCCGCACAAGTGGCTTCAGTAGTGGCGATTCGTTAGGTTCGTGCATCAGGTGGACGCTCTCGCGCCCCCACCCGGTTCCTTCACCCAATCCTCGCCGCGCGCCTTGTCCAATGCTCGCGCCTGCCCAACCTAAGATCCCAGGTCGTGGCTGATATCCCTGATGATCTGATCAAGCTGGAGTGCATGGCGGAGACCCAGCGCGCCAAGATGGCCGGCCTCACCGACGAGGAGTACGAAAAGCAGTGGCGGGCCTGGCGTACGGCGACCGAGGCGTTTCAGGCCGCGGTGACCGAGTACACAGACCGTGACGACGTGACCATGTCCCGGCACGAGGTCGAGCAGGCCGCGAAGAAGGCGGTGCGGCACTCACAGGAAGACCCGGCCGTGGAGTAGCCCAGTGCGCCCTCCCACCCCTCAAGGCCGGAGGCTGGTGGCATGGTCTCGGTGATGCGCGGCGGCGGGCCCGAGCACTGGGAGCACTGACGGTAGCCGCGCTCGAATGTGCCGTTACGGAGCCGTCACAGCGCCACGCCTACACCCTGCGCCTCGCGATGATGCCTCGCCGACTGGCGATCTCGTTGCGGCCCTTGCCCTCGGCGTGCAGCTTGCGGCCTGGCTGTGCCCATGGGCGGCCACCCTGGACGCGCTCCGGCCCCGCCGGGAAGCGGGGACCGAAGGAAGAAAAGGACCCCGACTGCTCACGGCGGGCGTCTCATGTCGGGTCAGAAGCCGTATCTCAACTCTTCATGGAACGTGCAGGCCGAACAGACGTCCGGCCGAAGTGATCTTCCGGCGGTACGCGCATGAAGGCAGACGCCTCTCGGTGGTTCGGGGATGCGGAAGGCCCGACTGGCGCTGCTCGACAGACGGAGGACACCGCGGCCCGACCGGATCCGGGCACGGCTCGGGGACCCGCTCAGCCTCCGATGCCGCTCAGGTCCAACAGCTCGTCACCGTCCGGCGGATCCACTTTCAGGGGCTCCTCGAAGGCGCTGAACGTGGTTGTGGTGCGGAAGTCGGTGCCCTTGTACTCGACCTTGAGCAGGTAGGGCTTGCCCTCTGTGGCGACGTGGAACGTGTAGGTGCCACCCTTGTCCTTTACGTCGGTCACCACCAGCGCGATGGCCGGGCGGCCGTCGACCTCGGTCGGTTCGCTCTTCTTCGCCTTGCCGAACGCGTCGAACGCCCAGGTGCAGTCGGAAAGCCCGTCGCCAGGCACCGACTTACTGGACGATGTCTTGATCCAGCGGTCCTGCTCCGCCGCACTCGGCGCCTCCTGCCCCGACCCCTGATCGAGGTAGGCGCGGTTCGGCCGGATGTAGTCCGTCTCTCCGATCCGGATCTGTTCGAGCGCGGCACCTGATTCCCAGGACGACTTGAATGTGCAGGTGCTCTTGAGGTCGGTCGTCAGAAGGGTGGTGGAACGTTCCCCGCCGGTGGCGGTGGTTTCCCCTTCGATGGTCACTGACGTGAGCGACTTCATGGTCTTGTACGCGTCGTCGAGCAACTGCTTGGCGGAGCGCCCGTCCGTTGCGGCGTCGCCCGAACAGCCGGTCACTATGGCGCCGAGCGTCAGGCAGGCCGCCGTGGCCGTGACAACAGTCGAGATCTTTCCCATAGGCCCCTCAAGGTCATGGACATGATCCAATGCAGGCGGAGAGCCTACTTGATCACCGTCTCTCCGATCGATCAGTTTCGTCGTGAACGCCGAGGGATGATCGGACTACTGCCCTCGGACCGCCCGACAGGGGCACCGATAGCGGCACCGGTTCAAGAGAGCGCCTGTCCGCTCCTGCGGGAGGACCGACGGGTGATCAGCACAGCACAGGAGCGACGGCCGGCCGAGGACCGTCGGACGCTCGCCGGTCCCCGGCGCGCCAGGCTCCTTGCGGGACTGTCCCTCGGATGGTCGGCGGCCGGGCCGCAATGGTCTTTTGCAGTGCCGGGTATCAGCTGCTGAGGTCGAACACGCCCCACGCGGTGAACGGCACGGCCTGGACGTAGATCCTGCTTCCCCGGCCGACGACCCGCCGACGGCCGGGAAGAGGGCCACCGGGCAGGGTGAGCAGACCGACGTCCGTCGGCTCGACCGATGTCTCGGTGAGCTCTGCGTTAGCGAGTCGGTTCCGCTCCTCGCCGTAGCCGCCGTAGAAGGCGACCCGCTCGCCGTGGACGGCCACCGCACAAGCGCCCCGTACGCGGTTCGCCCACACCCTCACCGGCCGGCCGGCGCGGTCGGGGCGAATCTCGACGAGCGGGAAGTCCGTATAGGGACACGCCCAGGCGGCAGCGCCCGACACGTTCAGCGCGTAGCAGTCGAAGAGACCGGGGATGCGGGCGCCGTCCGACGTCCAGGCGAGCCGGCCCCTGGCGCCCCAGCGGCGGATCCCGGCCGGGTTCTCGTCGAAGTGCCCGACCCAGATATGGCCGGTCTCGTCCGTGAGCAGGTGCTCGATGGCGTCCCCGACGGAGAAGGACGAGATCTCGCGGCCGAGTACGTCGAAGACCTGGACCTGGTGCGCGTCCTCGTGCCGGCGGGCGCGGGACGCGGCGACGACGAACCCGCCGTCGGGCAGGCGGTCCAGGTGCGGCCAGCGGGCGCGCACGGCGCTCAGTTCGGTGAGTTCGACGTTGCCGCCCGGATCGACGGAAACGACCAGGGCGTCGAAGGGCAGGACATCGCCGCCGGGCTGCGGAGCGCGTTCGGCAAGCAGCCAGTGGGCGGCGCCGAAGACGTCGACGGTACTGGTCAGGACGTGGCGGTCGCGGTGCGCTCGGGGAAGGCGGGCGTAGGCGACGAGGGCGGTCTTCTTCTGCACGGGCGGGCTCTCCTGGGTGGGCGGTCACGGCCATCGAACGCTGCGGTGGACGGCGGCCGGCGGCGCGCGAGCGGTGGAGAGCGAAGCGGGGTGCCTAGACGGCATGACCCTTTCTGATCGTCATGAGGCGATCATCGTCGACGTCCGACCTCGCGACAAACACTTTTCCGCCCACCCCATTGATCGAATACTCCGGGCCGCGTGACCGGTCGCCCCGGCCGACCAGGAGCACGAGGTTGCGCCAAGAGTTGCACCTGCTGATGCGCGGCCCGCAGACCGTCCCCGTGTCCGCGCAGGTCACCACGCCGTTTTGAAACGTGGCCGACCTGCCGACATCCCGTTGCGGCTGCTCTGCCCATGTCCCTTGGCTGGAGTGAAGGAGGAAGGGACAGGCGGGATGGGTGACGCGGCCGGGGACCGGAACGCGCTCAGCCGGTTGCGCGCCGGCCGGGGCCGCCGCGCCCGTGTGACCGGAAAGCAGCGCACGCGTGCTGACGCGAGGTCAACCGGCTGCCGGGGGCTGCGGGTGGGGCAGAACAGCTCTGGGTCCGGCACCCGTGGCGGGTGCCGGACCCAGAGACAGACGCTGCCGCTACCGGCGCTTGACGGCGTCCTTGGTCTTCTCCTTGGTCTCGCGGAGGTTCCCCTTGGCCTCCTCGGCGCGCCCCTCGGCCTTCAGCGACTCGTTGCCGACCGCGCCGCCGACAGCCTTCTTGACCTTGCCCTCGATCTGCTCGCCCTTGGCCTGAGCCTTCTCATCCGCAGCCACAAGCGTCACCCTTCTCGCTCGAAGTCAATGTGCTCCTTCATCTCACCCTGGATTTCCCTCTCAAACCGGAAGGCTGCCGCACGTCATTTCTCAGCCTCAACCCCCTTAAGCAGTGCATGGATCCGCAGGAATGAAGTTCAGTCAGCCGGGCACACGAGGCGTCGGAGGTTATAACTATGGTTCCCGTTCTTCTCGTTCTCCTGCTTGCCCTGCTCCTCTTCGGTGCCGGTTTCGCTCTCAAGGCGCTGTGGTGGATCGCCGTCATCGTGCTCATCGTGTGGGCACTCGGATTCGTGATCCGCCCTGCGGGCAGCGGCGGCAAGCGCGGACGGTGGTACCGCTGGTAAGCGGACCCGAGCAGAGCATTGATGTGGGTGGGTCCCGGCGCCGGGACCCACCCACATTCCGTGGTCCCGTTGTCGCGGAGACGAAAGCGGCAGGCCGAGTGGTCCTTTCGCTTCGGGGTAGTCGGAGGTCAAGGCCGGAGGCCGGTCGTGGCGCCAGGAACCATGGCCTCCAGCGCGTCCCCTCCGGCCATCCCCGCTCTTTCACAATGTGCATGCGTACAGGCCGAAAGTCGGGGAACCGGGCTTTCTGATCAGACGTCAGCGAATTCGGTGACGCTTGAAAAGCCTCGGCTCGACTGCGGGGCAATGAGTTTCGATGAGGGAGATATTTTATGAGCGACAGCATCTGGAGCTACCAGCCGACCGCCGGCCGCACCGCGGGCACCGACCTGACCGGGTACAAGGTCGAGGCGACCGACGGCAGCATCGGCAAGGTCGACAAGCACTCGGACGATGTCAGCTCCTCGTACCTCGTCGTCGACACCGGCGTGTGGATCTTCGGCAAGCACGTTCTGCTGCCGGCCGGAACCGTGCAGCGGGTCGACCACGAGGAGCGGAAGATCTACGTCGACCTCACCAAGGACCAGATCAAGGACTCCCCCGAGTTCGACAAGGACAAGCACATCGGCGATGCCGACTACCACGAGCAGGTCGGCGGCTACTACCAGAACCACCGACGCATCTGACCGCGGCATCACCCAGGAAGCGGGGCCGCCCGGAGACTTTCCGGGCGACCCCGCTTCTCCTGTGCCGTGCGCATCGCTGACGGATCATTCAAAACAGTTCTTCACGGCAGAGTCCCGGAGGGCGAGACTTCCATCTGAACCTCGCACATCGACCGAGCAGCTCTCGCACCGGCCCGGTCCAGCCCAAAGGATGACGAGCTTGCCCGGCCAGCCTGCTGCGAAGGCAGCCGCCGGCCAGACCACGGTCATCGCGGCCGGCGCCTCCAGGGGCACCGGCCTATTACTCATCCCGCATCGCTACGAACGCGGCCAGACCGAACTGCCTGCACGGGACAGGCTCGACCACCACGCCCCGACGGTCGGATCGGACGTCACCGCACATCCGGTCGTCGGAGCCGCCGACCCGGCAGACCTTCCCGGTCACCAGCGATCGACAGCTCGCGTCCCTGCTTCGCCACAGCACTCCCCCGCCGCCTCAGGGGTTCCGCGTCGATGCGGCCAGGTCGTCCTCGGTCAGCGCGATGTCGAGCACGGTGGCGTTCTGCTCCAGGCAGGTGTGGCGCTTGGTGCCGGGACCGGCACCAGATCCTCGCCCTGGGCCGGCACCCAGGCGATGGCCGGCTGGGCCGGGGCATGTCCTTCTCGGCGGCGATCTCCTTGGCCTTCGCCGTCGGCCGCAGGTTCGCCTCCAAGTCGGCCCCTTGAAGCGCGGGTTCTGGCGGCGCCGGTCGTTCACGCCCAGCCCGTCCGGCGAGGTGAACCGTCGGCGACGACGCGCAAGGCGGTATCCGTGCGCCGACTCCCGGCACACGGTCGGCTCACGGATCCGCGAACCTCCTCGACAGACGTCCTCCAGCCAACGCGCGGGTTTGAAATCGCCGGCACAGGTCACACGGTCCTTTGACACAATCCTTATACGACCAGGTAGGAGACACGCATCATGGGCATCATCGCCTGGATACTCATCGGACTGCTCGCCGGCATCATCGCCAAGGCGCTCATGCCCGGCAGGGACCCGGGCGGCATCATCATCACGATGCTCATCGGCATCGCGGGTGGTCTCCTCGGCGGCTGGCTCGGCAAGGTCATCTTCGGCGTCGACTCCATCGACGGCTTCTTCGACATCTCCACGTGGATCGCCGCCATCGTCGGCTCGCTCATCCTCCTCGCCCTGTACCGGGTCATCACCGGAAACCGCCGCCACGCCTGACCCCCGCCGCACCCCCGGCGAAACGGCTCCGCCCTCCCATCCCGAGGGCGGAGCCGTCCGCTTGGACCGCCGTCCCGGGGCGGACGCCGCGGTCACCTGGCAGCCACCCATCCCGAGCCGCAGAAGAACTCTCACAGTCATGTCTTTCGCGGTCCTGCAACGGGGCCGCTGGCCTCCGGGCCCGGTATGACTGCGTCCCCTCTGGCGAACGGATGACCTGGGGGTGGTGTCGCCGGGCTTGAGAGGTGTCCTCGGAGACGCTGATGAGAGACCCGGCCACCGCCCGGCCCGGTGCGATGCCGGGCAGTTCGCGGGCGGCAGGTCTGCATGACGTGGATGCGCGAGCACGGTGCCAACGCCAAGGCCGGCACGTTCAACACCTGACGTGTTAATGATCTGCAAGCACTTAGCCTCCACACCCTCGCCGCAGGCATCGGCCGAGACCATGACGCCGTTACCGCTGGCCTCACCCTGCCCTGGAACTCTGGTCCTGTCGAAGGACATGTGAACCGCATCAAGATGCTCAAACGCCAGATGTTCGGGCGCGCAGGGCTCAACCTCCTACGGAAGCGCGCCCTCCTCTGTGCATGACACCGCTCAGGGCTGGTCCACGACGCTATAGCCTCCGCTCGTGACCAACAGCCGTAGCCAGAGCGACAAACCTGGCCTCGCCGAACTACCGCACCATCAGGATATTCTTGACAATACAGACTGGGCTTCGCTCGAGACCCCGTCCGGCACGGCCGAACTCCTGCCGACTGCTCTGACACGCCTCCTTCACGCGGACCCGGTTGTCAGGGCAGCGGCCGTCGTCGACGCGCTGAGGGCAGTGACCCACCAGAACACCATCTACGAAGCCACCGTGCCCGTAGCCCTGTACGTCGCGGCGATTCTCAACCACCCGGCCACCGGTGTCGGCGGCTTCAGGCAGGACGCTGACCAGACACCGCGCTACCCCACCCGCGCGGCACTACTGGACTGGCTCAGCAGCACCGCCTACGACGCAGACGACGAGTGCGTCGCCATCGGCGAACGCAGCGGGGGCAGCGCGTTTCTCGACGAGTGTCCGGACATACGTGCGTTTCGGGATCCGCGTCCGGTCCTCTACTCCGCGGTTCACCAGCTCCTCGGGCACGACAACACGGACGTACGCGACGCGGCCCTCGTCGCCGCCCTACCCCTGTCAGAGCACCCGGTCCTCATTTCCGACCGGGGCGAACTGGCCGACCATGCCCGACGTCTGCTGACTACCAGCACTGACCGCTACAAGCGGGATCGTGTCCTGGAAGCGCTGACGGCGTGGGGCCATGACATCAGTGGCCTAGAAAACGCGGACGATGTGGCAGCCCGCGAACTCCGTGCCCGGCGGATCGCCGAACGCTGGGCGGGCGGCTGCTCCGAAGACCCGCCGTTCTGACTCAGGGGACCCGGACTGGACCAAGTCCTTCACCGGCCCCCGCCTCTGCGTGACCATCGTCGACCGCCTCACCTTCGGCGGCAACATCATCGAGACCGGCACCGGCGTGAGCGACGCGCCGGGAAGAACACCGTCACCAGCCACAAACAAGCAGTCGACGTCGCTGTTCGCCAACGATCCGAGCGACATGCTGTGGCCCGTGCGAGGCTGCGCGCTCCCCGATGTTGGCGGGACCTCGCCGACTGTCTGATGTACCGCCGGGAGTGTCTCACCAGGTCGCGCACGCGCTCGACCGCTCGGCATCGAGCCGGCGATGCTGCCCGCCGACGTCGCCGAACATCCCGATCTGCGGTGCCAGGTGATCGGGATCGTTCACGGCGACGTCGACGGGAAGCTGCGGGGCACCGCCGAGTGCCCGCTCCGCGCTCGGTTCGTCGGCCCGGCCGGGGCGTTCTGAAGCGGGAACAGTTGCCGGATCTTGTCGCTTGCGCGATAGCTGTCGGGTACCCCCTCGACCAGTGCGACCATTGAGGTCGCGTGCTCCGTGCGGAGCGGCAGGACCGCCTGGTGGTCCGGTGACTCGTACCGCTCCTGTGCGCGGGTCGGATCGGGGAACTCGAGTATCACGATGCCGCCGTTGCAGGTTCCCTCGTGCACGACGAGCCGTCCGCCGTGCACGAGGAAGCGTCCGCCGTACGGTGCCATCGTGGCCTCGATCCGCTCGAGGTACTCCGCGGTCCCCGGGCAGATGCCGGCGTTCTCCAGGTGACCGATCGCGTACCCGCGCGGCGCCGTCAGGCCGGCACCTTGTCCAGGAAACCGTGCACGTCCTGGATCCGGCCCGACTCGTCCAGCACCAGGACGTCGAACCCGATCACCAGCGGCTCGGCTCCCTCCGGACCCAGGCCCCAGCGGAATCGCACCTGACGATGGTGAGCGTCGGCCTCACCGACCTCGGTGAAGACAAACCCCGGAAACTGCGCCTGGACGCCGTCGACGACCGCGGCGATCCCCTCATGGCCGCAGACCTCGGCCAGCGGATCGGTGTAGGTCGCCTCGGGCGACCAGTACTCGGAGATCAACGCCGCCCGCTCGTCACCGGTCGCGTTCCAGGTGGCCAGGTACTGCTGGACGATGCCCTTCATGTTCATCTCTCCCGTTCGTCTCGATCGGCTGATGCCCCAGATCCTGGCCCGGGCCGGTCATCCGATCCATGACCTCACAGGTCATGGCACCCCGGACACGGCGACTTAGACTCGCAGGCATGAGCGTTGCAGCCGAAGTCCCGCCGGTCGGTGCGCTGCTGCGGACCTGGCGTGAACGACGCCGGTTCAGCCAGCAGGAGTTGTCCAACCGTTCGCGGGTCTCCACCCGGCACCTCAGCCGGGTGGAGACCGGAAAGGCACACCCGACACCGGAGATGCTCATGCACCTCTCCGACAACCTGGATGTGCCGCTGCGCGATCGCAACCAGCTTCTGCTGGCCGCCGGATACGCACCGCGCTATCAGGATCACCAACTGGACGACGCGTCGATCGCAGTAGTGATGGACGGCCTGCGCCGACTCCTCGACGCCCACCTGCCGTACCCCGCGCTGCTGTTGGACGATCACTGGGACATCGTCGACGCCAACGCTGCCGTTGATCAGCTCCTGGCCGGTTGCGCGCCGGAACTGCTGGAGCCGCCGATCAATGTGGTCCGGGTCTGTCTGCATCCGGACGGGCTGGCCGGCCGGATCCGCAATCGTACGGAGTGGGGCAGCCATCTGCTGCAGCAGGTGAGCCACCGTGCCGAGCGCACCCATGACCAGCGCCACCACGAGCTAGCCGCAGAGATCGCCGGGTACCTCGACAAATCCGATGCCGCCACCCCCCTCACAGGACCAGTGATCACCCTCGAAATCGATGTGGACGGCACCCCGCTCCGGTTCTTCAGCACCTCCGCCACCCTCAGCACCGCTACCGATGCCGCCTTGGAAGGGCTGCATCTGGAGACGTTCCTGCCAGCCGACGACGAGACCCGACGCCGGTTCGATCAGCGGTAGACCACGCCGGAAGCCTCCCGCCGCACGCCCGACTCACGACCTCGGAGCGCGCCCGGGTCAGCGTCCGCGATGTACCAGAGGGCGTCTGAAAAGCCCGTCAGCGGGCAAGTCACCTGGTAGCGGGGTGGTGACGCATTTTCGGGGGCTGGGGTGTGCGGGCTGCGTACCCGATACTCGACGGATCTGTCGGATCCGGAGTGGGAGATCCTCGGTCCGCTGGTTCCGGCGGTCAAGGCCGGTGGTCGGTCGGCGAAGCACTCGCGGAGGGAGATCCTCGACGCACTGGCGTACTGGTTGCGGGCAGGCTGTGCCTGGAGGCTGCTGCCGCATGACTTACCGCCGTGGCAGACCGTCTCTACCACTACTGGCGGCGCTGGCAGATGGACGGCGCGTGGGAGCCGATACTGACGGCGCTGCGCGAATGCGAGCGCGTGCAGCCGGGCCGGGATCCCACTCCCAGTGCGGCCATCGTGGACAGCCAGACTGTCCGGGCCAGTGAACGTGGTGGCCTCCATGGTTACGACGGCGGCAAGAAGGTCAGCGGCATCAAGCGCGACCTTCTTGTCGACACCTGCGGCACTGTCCTGGTCACCTGCGTGAGCCCGGCCGGTGTGGGTGACCGCGATGGCGCTGTGGTGCTCTTCTCACATGCTGCCGATACCTTCCCTCGCCTGCGGCACGTGTGGGCGGACCAGGGTTATCGCGGTGCTGACTTCCACGCCTGGGCCCGGGAGGCCACCGGTATCACCGTGGAGATCGTGCAGCGCCGCGACGGTGGTTTCCACTCAACCTGGGCTCGGGCGGAGGCACCACCACCAGCAGTTCCCCAGTTCGCGGTGATCCCGCGCCGCTGGGTGGTGGAGCGGACGTTCGCCTGGCTGGGACGATGCCGCCGCCTGTCGAAGGACTACGAGTATCTGCGCGTCCGCTCGGAGAACGCCGTCTACCTCGCCATGGCCATGCTACTGGTGCGTCGTCTCGCGAAAGAGGCCCGCTGACGGGCTTTTCAGACGCCCTCTGAACGCCTGTGGAGCGCCGGTAAGACGGGCACATGTGCCCGCACAGCGCGTTGAAGCAGGAAGCCCCGGAAGGGTCAGACGACCCGGGCCGGAATCCCCGGACTTTAGGCCAGGGAGCACGTCAACTGGCGCGGCATCGCACCGGCACCTCGACAGTGGATGTGGTTGCCGCTCATGGAGTGAGGACGATGCGGCCGCCGGTTGCGTGGTTCTCGAGCCGTTCATGTGCGGTCGCCGCGTCAGCCAAGGGGAGGACTTCGATCTCGGTGTCGGCCAGTCCGCCCGCGACCGCCTTCAGCGCGGCCTCGGCGGCGGGCTGAACGGCCTCGGGGTGGGCCGGCACGTAGTCGCCGGCGTTGAACCCGGCGACGGTGATGTTGCCCTGCCAGATGCGGTTGCCGTCGATGCCGTGGTCCCAGTCGCCGCTGGCGTTGCCGACCAGCAGGAGACGGCCCGAGGGTGCGAGCAGGTCCAGGCTCTGGGTACGGACGAGCCCGCCGACGGGGTCGACGATGACGTCGAACTTCTCGCCCCCGAGCACGTCGGGCAGTTGAGTGGAGTCGACGATGGTGTCGTAGGGCAGCCTGCCGGCGGCCGCCGCGCCCGTCCTCTCGGAGCGGACCGTGCCGACCACCCGGGATGCGCCGAGCTGTCGGGCGATGCCGGGGAAGGCGGCGGCCAGCCCGCCCAGCGCGCCGTGGATGAGGACGCTTTCCCCCGCGGACATGCTGATGGCTCGGGTGAGCGCGATGTGGGCCATGAGCGCGTTGGGAACGACGGCGACGGCGAGGGCGGGATCGATGTCGTAGTCCTGCGTCGACACGACCCGTGTTTGGTCGGTGACGTACACGGACGCGTATCCACCTGTCCCGTAGGAGGACAGGGCCACCACCTTCTCGCCGACGGTGAAGCCGGTGACGCCCTCGCCGAGTGCGCGCACGGTGCCGGCTACCTCCAGACCGGGAACGTACGGCGGCTGCGGCAGCCCGGGGGTGTCCTTGAACAGGCCCTGCCGCATGTAGACGTCGATGAGTCCGACGGCGGCGTGGGTGACGTCGATCGCGATCTGACCGGGCCCAGGGGTGGGATCCGGCAGGTCGGTGACGGTGAGGACGCCCGGTGCGCCGAACTGGCCGGCTCGTACGGCCTTCATGGTGGCTCCCTTCACAGTTAACGCACGTCATGATGCGTTAACTCGACCGTACCACCGCCCTGCGATTAGCGCATCTCTGCGTGCGTTAAGATTTCGGCATGCACCAAAGGGCTCGGTCGGCGGAAGACAAGACACGTCGCTCGGAAGATCTGCTGAAGGCGGCGGAAGCACTCGCGCTCGACCTCGGGGGCGTCCGGTACGTCACACTGGCGCCGGTCACCGAGCGGGCCGGTCTGCACCGCACCGGCGTACGGCGCTACTTCGCCAGCAAGGAGGAGCTGCTCCTCGAACTGGCCGAACGAGGCTGGGGACAATGGCGCGACGCGATCAAGGGTGAGCTCGACGGCCGCACCGGGCTGGGGCCCGCACCGACCGCGGCGGTCGTCAGCGAGACCCTGGTCGCGCTACCGGTCTTCTGCGACCTGCTGACCCACGTCACGTTGCACCTCGAAGGCGACGTCGACATCGAACGGGCCCGCCGGTACAAGACCAACGCCTTCGCCGCGCACGACGAGATCGCCACCGCGCTGGACCGCGCGAGCAGCATGACGCTCGAACAGATCAGCAATCTGCTGGCCGTGGCGATCACACTGGCCTCCGGCTTCTGGCAGGTGTCCCATCCCACTCCCACCCTCGCGGCGCTGTACGAACAGGAACCGCAATGGGGTCACGTCGCACTCGACTTCGCCCCACGGCTCAACCGCGCGCTCAAAGCGTTCGCCATCGGGTTCAGCGAGACGATGGCTCCGGACGACGGCGTCTAGGACTGACCTGCGGGTTTCTGGGAACCGCAGAGGACATATACCGCGCTCGGGCGCGCAGGGATCACACGTGCCGTAAAAGAGGTGGAGCGGTGGACGAGGCTCGAAGGGCGTTGCTGGACGGACTCACCGTGGACGAGAGCAGACCGGAGCAGCCGGTGCTGCTGGACGGGGCCGGCCGGCCGATCGCGACGTGGCGGGAGAACTATCCCTACGACCGCAAGGTCCGGCGCAAGGAGTACGAGCGGCAGAAGCGGGTCCTGCAGATCGAGATGCTCAAGCTGCAGCGCTGGGCGAAGGACACGGGTGCCCGCATGGTCATCGTCTGCGAAGGACGTGACGCCGCGGGCAAGGGCGGCACGATCCACCGGTTCACCGAACGGCTCAATCCCCGCAGCGCCCGCATCGTCGCCCTGGACAGGCCCACCGAGCGAGAAGCGGGTCAGTGGTACTTCCAGCGCTACACGGTGCACCTGCCCTCACCGGGCGAGATCGTGTTCTTCGACCGCTCCTGGTACAACCGGGCGGGTGTGGAGCGTGTCATGAACTACTGCACAAAGGTCGAGTACGAACTGTTCCTCCAGCAGTGCCCGCGCTTCGAGGAGATGCTCATCGAAGCGGGCATCGTGCTGGTGAAGTTCTGGTTCTCCGTCTCGCGAAGCGAGCAGCGCACCCGCTTCGCCATCCGCCGGGTCGACCCTGTGCGGCAGTGGAAACTCTCCCCCACCGACCTCGACTCGCTGGATCGCTGGGACGACTACACCATCGCGAAGATCGAGATGTTCCGTGCCACTGATACCGAATACGCGCCCTGGACCGTCGTGAAGAGCAACGACAAGCGCCGGGCCCGCCTCGAAGCCATGCGCAGTCTCCTCGCCCGCGTCGACTACACCAGCAAGAACACCGAGGCCGTCGGAACGCCGGACCCGCTCATCGTCGGCCGGGCCGACACCCTCCTCGAACCGGGAGAGGAAGAGTCGGCCCTCTCCCCCACCCCTCTCGCGCCCCACGCCGAAGGCCCCGGACAACACCCTGGGCAATGACCCGTCCCGTCCACCGCTGTCGCATGCGAGACACCCGGACAAACACCCCCGCTCGCCGCCCCGAACTGACGGCCGGCCCCGCGTCGGGACTGTCAAACGAGCGGCCCTCCGTGTGCGCGCCGAGGGTGACAAGGAAGTCGATGGCCAGGAATGGTGCCCAGCCCGTAGGCTCGCCAGGCGCAACGGCGTGTAGCTCAGTCAGGAGAGCACCGGGCTCGGGACCCGGAGGGCGCGGGGGCAGAGCCCGCCACGCCGGCTATGGACACGAACGACTCCGACCACAACGACGGCCACGACGCGACCACGCCTGGTCGGGGACCTGTGGAAGTTCCGCATGGCTACCCGCTGGGCGAGTTGGCCAGGGCCTTCACCACGGCCCTGACTCACCACGACCGAGGGGTGCGCGCCAGCGCCGGGGAGCGTGTGGAGCGCTGGCGGAAGGTTCTGGCCGGCATGGCCGACGGCACGCTGACCGTGGGGTCGCGCACTCCCGTGGCCGGCCTGCCTGCATGGGTCACCCCGCAGGTGGTCCGTGGCGGTTTCGCCACCGGCACGCCGGCCGCGAGCGGGCCGCTGCGTGCGCACGAAGCCGTAGCCGCGCACCGAGCCGGTCTGCCGGCCGAGCGGCGTGCCCTGTTCGCGCATGCCCTGACCACGACGGGCCTCGCCGGGCTGACGGACCTGCTGGAATCGGGCGGTTACGCCGTCGAGCTGCCCGAAGAGGCCGCCCTGCTCACCGTTGCCTGGCTCGCCGATCGCGGGGAGACCGCGACCGCACTGGAACTCCTCGACGTTCTGGAGCCGTTCGCCGACCGCCTGCGGTTCCTGCCGCAGCCGGTGCCTGCCGCGCCATCTGGGTCCGACAGCGGCATAGTGTTCCGCTGGACGGTCAAAGAGGTGCGCCGCCGGCTGCAGCAGCGGCGCCCGCATGCCGGGGTCGAGGCGATGAACGAGGCGCTGACCGTGTGGAATCCCTTCGCCGACGAACTGCTCGAGCACTGGCTGAAGACCGTGCGCAACGGCCGCGTCCTGGCCAGGGCCCCCAGGCCGGAGTGGAGGCAGTACGCGGCCGCGTTGCTGGAGCGCTACCGCGCCCTGGCCGCCGAACACACCCGTTGCGGCAAGCACCGCCGCCCGAGGGAGAACTCGTTCATCCTGCGGACCGCGCTGGAAGACCTGGTTGCCGGAGGCGACCTGGATGCGCGTCGCCGCGGACTGGTGCAGCACGCCGTCGATGCGATGGTGCGCCGACGCGGCGTACCCGGTACGCCCGAGCATGCGGCACTGCGCGCCCGTCAGGCCGCGGACGCCGCCCGCCCGACCCACCACGCCATGGCCCAGCTGGTCGCCGAGCGCCTGGCGGACCTGCCGCCGGACACGGGCACACCGCAGGCCCGCACCTTCACGGTGGCGGTCACCCCTACCGAGTACGAGGCGACAGGGCTGCCCGTCGGCGCCGAGGTGCCCGAGCCCATCGCCCGTCTGGTGCACCGGGCGCTGGCCGCTGACGTCCCGACGCTCATCGCAGCGGGCGTCGTGCCGTCCGCTGAGGTGCTGGCCGTCCTCACGCCTCAGCTCGTCGCGGCCGCGAGCGCCGCCGCCTACCCCGACCCCCGACTGCGCCGCCTGATGGCCGCCTCCTACGGAGCATTCAGCAACCGGCGCTCGGTGCTCCTGGTCGACCTGCAGCACCAGGTCCGCTTCGAGGAACTGCCCTGGGTCCGAGCCGTCGAACAGCACCGCCAGAGCACCGATCCCGTGCGCGAGACGGCGGCACGCACCCTTGCCAACCTCGGCGAACTCGCCCTGCAGGGCTGGCCCGGCACCGTGCTGCCCAACCCGATGGTGAGCCAGCTCGCCACGCTCGCCCGGACTGCCGGGCTCACGCTGCCGTGGACGGAGGAGCTCGCGGCCGACATCTTCATGGGCACCTTCACCGCCAAGTTCCCTGCCGCGGCCCGGACCGCAGCCGAACTCCTCGACCAAACCCTGTACGCGGCCTACTACGGCATCGACTACGCGAGTGTCGCAGGCGTCGACGAGTCCGCCTCCCGGGACAGGCACGGCTTCGGCGCTGTGCAGTTCGCGACACTGTGTCATGAACGCGCTGGCGTCGACGCGACGACATGGCTGTCCGTCGCCCAGGCCGGCGCAGTGATCGAGCAGGCCCAGATCCTCACCACGCACAACCTCGCCCTCATCGCCGGGCCGGTCGGGGTGAGCCCGCAGTCCGGCTGGGCGGCACTGGCCCGCAGCGCATTCACCACCACCTGCCGCCTTGCCGCGCGGATCCACGGCAACCCGCACCCGCTGAGGACCATCAAGGACATGGCCTATGCCTGGCGCCAGGCCCTGTTCTACCTCTCGATGACCACCCCCGACGAGCAGGGCACGGCCCTGGCGCAGTTCGACGACGACGCGGCACGGTATCCCGACCACGCTCGCGCGCGCCTCGCGCCCATCCTGGCGGGTCTGCGCTTCGTCCACGCGGGCGGCGACCTCGGCCCCGACGGCAGCCCCACAAACAGCAGCGCACGCCGACTCCTGGGCTGGGCACCCCCCGGCCGCCACTGGCTCCAGGCCGGGTTCGCAGTCGCTTGAACTGGTGGAGCCAGGCGGTTGGGTCGGCCGCGCGGTGAGGTCCTCGCCGTGGGCGAGCCCTGTTCCGCGCGACCTCCCGCCGAACCGGACATGACGGTTTCCTGGTCATCCAGCACTCCAGTGACTACGGCGTGAGCGATTCAGGCTGCTCGCGCAGGACACACAGCGCCGTTTCGGCGATCTACATTTCGCATACCTCCCGGGTTTTATGTGTCCGAGTCACCTGGCCCCCTTCACCCTGACCCTGTGGACGGTTTTCCCGTCCTCCCTGGCCGGTCGTGACTCCGGCGACTACTACGGGGCCTCCGTCGCCATAGGACTCGCGTCCCGTAGGCGATCCCACGTTCGTCTCTGCCATACGTTCTATTGCTGGATTCCTCAAACTCTGTAGACATATCGGCGTCGTAGTCGTCGGGTCGGCGGTGTCGCTCTGCCCCGGATCCATGGCTTCGCACGGGAGTTGAGTTGGCTGGTCGCGAGGGCGGTGGCGTAGGCGATGTCGTCGGGGTCGGCGAAGGAGCGGC
>NZ_JBVJMD010000096.1:0-17096 GCF_055584385.1 Streptomyces sp. NPDC104096 | reverse complement strand
TCGTGTAACTGCCCGGGCCCACCCCCCCCTTAACAATGGTTTTGGGGGGGGGGGGGGGCCCGGGGGGCCCCCCCCCCGCCCCCCCCCCCCCCCCCCCGCGTCCGGTCACCTCATGACTCGCCCCCCAACAGGCCCGCCGCCCGCGCCCACCGGTACTTCGCGCCCAGGACGGCCACCGGCTTCTCGGTCGTGTACGGGTACGCCACCACCCCCCGCTCGTAGAGGTACTGGCAGGCCGCCTCGACCTCGACGTCCCCGGCCAGCGAGGCCACCACCGGCTTCTCGATCCCCCGCTCCCGGAACTCGGCCACCACGCGCGCGGTGAGCTCGGCGAACACCATCGGCGGGGTGACGATGGTGTGCCAGTAGCCGAGGACCAGGGCGTGGATGCGCGGGTCCTCGAGGCCCAGCCGGATCGTCGCCTCGTACGTCGACGGCGGCTCGCCCCCGGTGATGTCCACCGGGTTGCCCGCGGCCCCGAAGGGCGGGATGAACGCCCGGAAGGACGCGTCCAGATCGGGCGGGATCTCCATCAGCGACAGCCCGTTGTCGCTCACCGCGTCCGACAGCAGCACACCGCTGCCGCCGGCCCCCGTGATGATCACGATGTTCTCGCCCCGCGGGGTGGGCAGCACCGGCAGTCCGCGCGCGTACTCCAGCATCTCGTCGAGACCCGGTGCCCGGATGACCCCCGCCTGCCGCAGGACGTCGTCGTACACGGCGTCGTCGCCCGCCAGCGCGCCCGTGTGCGAGCCTGCCGCCCGTGCCCCGGCCGCCGTACGGCCCGCCTTGAGGACCACGACCGGCTTCCTGACGATGGTCTCGCGCGCCGCCGCCACGAAGGCCCGCCCGTCCTTGAGGTCCTCCAGGTGCATCGCGACGCACTCGGTGCGCGGGTCCTCGGCGAACCAGGTCAGCAGGTCGTCCTCGTCCAGATCCGCCTTGTTGCCCAGACCGACGATCGCCGACACGCCCGTCTTCGTGGTGCGGGCGAACCCCAGGACGGCCATCCCGATGCCACCGGACTGCGAGGTCAGCGCCACCCCGCCCTTGACGTCGTACGGGGTGCAGAACGTGGCGCACAGGTCCTGCCACGTCGAGTAGTAGCCGTAGATGTTCGGGCCGAGCAGCCGGATCCCGTGCCGCTGCGCGATCGCCACGATCTCGTCCTGGAGCCCCTGTTCACCGGTCTCCGCGAATCCGGAGGGGATCAGCACGGCGTTGGGGATCCCCTTGCGGCCGACCTCCTCCAGCGCCGCCGCCACGGACCGGGCGGGGATCGCGAAGACCGCCACGTCCACCTCACCGGGAACGTCGGTGACACTCTTGTACGCCTTGCGGCCCAGAATGTCGTCGGCCCTGGGGTTCACCGGGTGGATCTCCCCGGCGAAGCCGCCGTCGACGAGGTTGCGCATCACCGAATTGCCGATCTTCCCGGCCTCGTTCGACGCGCCGATCACGGCGACCGAGCCCGGCTGCATCAGCCGGCGCATGCTGGTCAGGATCTCGTCGCGGGTGTACCGGCGGCGCGGCGGCGGCTGCGATTCGGCGAGGACGACCCGGACGTCGGCGGCGACCGCCCCCTCCGCGGTCGCGATCACCGGATTGAGGTCCACCTCGGCGATCTCGGGGAACTCGTCGACCAGTTGCGACACCCGGCGGATCTGCTCGGCGAGTGCCCACCGGTCCACCGGCGGCGCGCCGCGCACCCCGCGCAGCACCTCCGCCGCCCGGATCGAGTCCAGCATGGCCAGCGCCTCGTCGGCGGCCACCGGAGCCAGCCGGAACGTGACGTCCCTGAGCACCTCGACGAGCACCCCGCCGAGCCCGAACGCCACCACCTTCCCGAACGTGGGATCGGTCACCGCGCCGACGATGACCTCCTGCCCGGGCGGCAGCAGTTCCTGCACCTGCACGCCCACGATGCGCGCCCGCGGGTCGTACGCCCGCGCGTTGCCGACGATGCTGTGGAACGCGGCCCGCACCTCGCTCGCGCCCTCGACCCCGACGACCACCCCGCCCGCGTCGGTCTTGTGCGGGATGTCCGGGGAGACGATCTTCATCACCACCGGTCCGCCGAAGCGCGCGGCGCACGCCACCGCCTCGTCCACGTCGCCCGCCAGCTCCTCGCCCGGTACGGCGATCCCGTACGCGTCCGCGATCACCTTGCCCTCGGGCGCGGTGAGCGCGGTCCGGCCCTCGGCCCGTACGGCGTCCAGGAGCGCGCGCACCCTCGGCAGCCGGTCCTCGGCCATCACGTCAGACCACCCCGTTCGACTTGAGCAGGCGCAGCTCCTCGTCGCCGAGCCCGAGCTCGCCGATGTACACCTCTTCGTTGTGCTCCCCGAGCAGCGGGGAACTGCGTACCTCCACGGGGGAGTCGGAGAGCTTCAGCGGACTGCCCACGGTCACGAACTCGCCGCGCTCGGGGTGCGCGACGGTGACGACCATCTCGTCGGCGATCAGCGACTCGTCCTCGATGATCTCCCTGGTGGACAGGATCGGCCCGCACGGCACGTTGTGGGCGTTCAGCCGCTCCAGTACCTCCCACTTGGGCAGGGTCGAGGACCACTCCTCGATCAGCTGGAACATCTTGGTCAGCCTGGGCAGCCGGGCCTGCGGGGTCGCCCACTCGGGGTCGTCGGCCAGTTCGGGCCGGCCGATCAGAGCGGTCAGCGGCCGCCAGCCCACGGGCTGCACGATGACGTACACGTAGTCGTTCGGGCCGCCCGGCGCGCACTTGACCGCCCAGCCGGGCTGACCGCCGCCGGAGGCGTTCCCGGACCGGGGAACCTCCGGGCCGAAGTCGTCGTTGGGATATTCGGCGAGCGGTCCGTGTGCCAGGCGCTGCTGGTCCCGCAGCTTCACCCGGCACAGGTTGAGCACGGCGTGCTGCATGGCCACGTTCACCCGCTGGCCGCGCCCGGTGCGCTCACGCTGGTACAGGGCCGCGAGGATCCCCGCCACGCAGTGCACACCCGTCCCCGAGTCCCCGATCTGGGCCCCCGTCGCCAGCGGCGGCCCGTCCTCGAAACCGGTGGTCGACATCGACCCGCCCATGGCCTGCGCGACGACCTCGTACGCCTTGAAATCGGTGTACGGGCCGTCGCCGAACCCCTTGATGGAGGCGTAGACGATCCGTGGATTGATCTCCTTGACGCGGTCCCAGGTGAAGCCCATCCGGTCCACCGCGCCCGGTCCGAAGTTCTCGACCATGACGTCGGAGCGCCGGATCAGCTCGGTGAGGATGTCCCTGCCGCGCTCGGTCTTGGTGTTGAGGGTGATGCTCCGCTTGTTGCAGTTGAGCATCGTGAAGTAGAGGGAGTCGACGTCCGGGAGGTCGCGCAGCTGGCCCCGGGTGATGTCCCCGGTCGGCGCCTCCAGCTTGACGACGTCGGCCCCCAGCCAGGCGAGCAGCTGGGTCGCGGAGGGCCCGGACTGGACGTGGGTCATGTCGAGGACGCGGATGCCCTCAAGTGCCCTTGCGGTCATGGGCGTTCACCTCACTTGTACATCGTCTGGTTCATGGTTCCGGGGGCGTACGCGTCCGGGTCGACCCAGACGTTGATCAGCGACGGCTTGCCGGACTCGCGGGCCCGGCGCAGCGCGGGCGCGATGTCGGCGGGATCGCGGACCTCCTCGCCGTGGCCGCCCAGCATCCGGGCGAACTCGTCGTAGCGGACGTCGCCCAGGGTGTTGCCGACCCGCTCGCGTTCCGGGCCGTACTTCTGGGCCTGGCCGTAACGGATCTGGTTCATGGAGGAGTTGTTGCCGACGACGCCGACGAACGGGAGGTCGTACCGCACGAGGGTCTCGAAGTCCCAGCCGGTCAGGGAGAACGCGCCGTCGCCGAACAGGGCCACGACCTCCTTGTCGGGCCGTGCCTGCTTGGCGGCGAGCACGAAGGGCACGCCGACGCCGAGGGTGCCCAGCGGGCCCGGGTCCATCCAGTGGCCCGGGGACTTGGGCTGCACGACCTGCCCGGAGAAGGTGACGATGTCGCCGCCGTCGCCGATGTAGATCGAGTCCTCGGTGAGGAAGTCGTTGATCTCGCTCACCAGCCGGTAGGGGTGGATCGGCGAGGCGTCCGAGCGCAGGCTCGGCAGCCGCTTGTCCAGCGCGGTCCGCTCGGCCGCCCGCAGTTCGTCCAGCCACTCCTTGCGCTTGGCGGCGCCCCCGTTCACCCGCCCGGACGCGGCCTCCGCCACCGACCTCAGCACCAGGCCCGCGTCGCCGACGATCCCGAGGTCGATGTCGCGGTTCTTGCCGACGGTGCGGTAGTCGAGGTCGATCTGCACGACGGTCGCCCGCGGCGACAGCCGCTTGCCGTAGCCCATGCGGAAGTCGAAGGGCGTGCCGACGATCACGATGACGTCGGCGTGGGAGAACGCGTACCGGCGGGAGAGCTGGAAGTGGTGCGGGTCGCCGGGCGGCAGCGTGCCGCGGCCGGCGCCGTTCATGTACGCGGGGATGTCGAGGGCGCGCACCAGTTCGACGGCCGCCTCGGTGCCGCGGGTCGTCCACACCTGGCTGCCGAGCAGGATCGCCGGTTTCTCGGCGTGCACCAGCAGGTCGGCGAGCCTCTCGACCGCCTCCGGGTCGCCCGCCGAGCGGGTCGAGGCCCGGTAGTGCCCCGCCTTCGGCACCCGTGCCTTGTCCACCGGCACCTTCGCGTCGAGGACGTCGCGCGGGATCTCCAGGAAGGAGGGGCCGGGGGCGCCGTGGTAGCACTCGCGGAACGCCATCGACACCATGTCCGCCGCGCGCGCGGTGTCCGGCACGGTCGCCGCGAACTTGGTGACGGGCGTCATCATGTCGACGTGCGGCAGGTCCTGGAGGGAGCCCATCCGGTGCTGGGTGAGGGCCCCCTGGCCGCCGATCAGCAGCATGGGGGACTCGGCGCGGAAGGCGTTGGCGACACCGGTGACCGCGTCGGTCGTGCCGGGGCCCGCGGTGACGACCGCGCAGCCGGGCCTGCCGGTGATGCGCGCGTAGCCGTCGGCGGCGTGGGCCGCGACCTGCTCATGGCGTACGTCGACGACTTCTATGCCCTCGTCGACGCAGCCGTCGTAGATGTCGATGATGTGGCCGCCGCACAGCGTGTAGATGCGGTCGACCCCCTCGGCCTTGAGTGCCTTGGCAACGAGATGGCCGCCGGAGATCACGTCCTGCGTGTCGTCGGGCATGGCGAAGTCCTGTCCCTTCGTAGGGGTGGGAACGCTCTCGCGGTACATTGCATACAGTCGACGAATACTGTATGAAGCTTGTTATCCCGCATCCGGTGGGTGGTGTCCAGGGGCGTGCCGCACTTTTCGGGCCGGGGGCCGGACCGGTGGGCCCGGGGGAGGAACGCCCGAGCGCGGACCGGCGGGGCCGGGGTTGACCCGCAGGACTCAGAAGGCAGACGACAGGAGCCGAGATGGACCTGTACGAACACCAGGCACGGCAGCTCTTCGAGGAACACGGCATCCCGGTGCCACGGGCCGAGGTCACCGACTCGCCCGAGGAGGCCCGCGGGATCGCCCGCCGGCTGGGCGGCCGGGCCGTCGTCAAGGCCCAGGTCAGGACCGGCGGACGCGGCAAGGCCGGCGGCGTGAAAGTCGCCGCGGACCCGGCCGCCGCCGAACTGACCGCCCGCCAGATCCTCGGCATGGACATCAAGGGCCACCGGGTCGGCACGGTGATGCTGGCCGAGCCCGTCGACATCGAGACCGAGTTCTACGTCTCCTACGTACTGGACCGCGCGGCCGGCGGCTTCCTCGCGATCGCCTCCGCCGAGGGCGGCACGGACATCGAGGAGGTCGCCGCCTCCCGGCCCGAAGCGGTGGCACGCGTCCCCGTCGACCCTGCCGAGGGCGTCACCTCCGCGAAGGCCGGCGAGATCGCCGAGGCGGCCGGCCTGCCGCCGCAGACCGTCGACGCACTGGTCCGGCTCTGGCAGGTGCTGGTCGCCGAGGACGCCCTCCTCGTCGAGGTCAACCCGCTCGTCCGCACCCGGCAGGGCCGCATTCTCGCCCTGGACGGCAAGGTCACCCTCGACGACAACGCCCGCTTCCGGCAGGAACGCCGGTGCGCCGAGGCCCCCGCGCACGGCGACCCGCTGGAGGCGGCGGCCGCCGCGAAGGGCCTCGACTACGTCAAGCTGGACGGCGAGGTCGGCGTCATCGGCAACGGCGCGGGACTCGTCATGTCGACGCTCGACGTGGTCGCGGGCTGCGGCGCCCGCCCCGCGAACTTCCTCGACATCGGCGGCGGCGCGTCCGCCCGTGTCATGGCCGACGGGCTCTCCGTCGTCCTCGCCGACCCGGCGGTCGAGTCCGTCCTCGTCAACGTCTTCGGCGGCATCACCGCCTGCGACGCGGTCGCCGAAGGCATCGTGCAGGCCCTGGAGAGCGTACGGCTGACCAAACCGCTCGTGGTCCGCCTCGACGGGAACAACGCGGCCCGCGGCCGCGCCGTCCTCGACCGGCGCGCCCACCCCCGGGTCGAACAGGCCACCACCATGGACGGCGCCGCCCGCCGTGCCGCGCAACTCGCCACCGACGCCTGAGGAGACGGGACGACATGGCCATTTACCTCACCAAGGACAGCAGGGTCCTCGTCCAGGGGATGACCGGCGGCGAGGGCATGAAGCACACCCGGCGGATGCTCGCGGCCGGCACGAACGTGGTCGGCGGCGTCAACCCGCGCAAGGCGGGCCGCACCGTCGACTTCGACGTCCACCGCGGCCCGAACGGCCGGGGCGGCGCCCCCGGCGCGGTTCCCGTCTTCGGCTCGGTCCGCGAGGGCATGGCGGCGACCGGCGCCGACGTCACCGTCGTCTTCGTCCCGCCCCCCTTCGCCAAGGCGGCCGTCGTCGAGGCCGCCGACGCCGGCATCGGCCTCGCCGTCGTCATCACCGAGGGCGTCCCGGTGCACGACACCGTCGCCTTCACCGCCCACGCGCGGCGGCGGGGGACCAGGATCATCGGCCCCAACTGCCCCGGCCTGATCACCCCCGGCCAGTCCGGCGCGGGCATCATCCCCGCGGACATCGCCGAGCCCGGCCGGATCGGCCTGGTCTCCAAGTCCGGCACCCTCACCTACCAGCTCATGCACGAACTGCGCGACGTCGGCTTCTCGACCTGCGTCGGCATCGGCGGCGACCCCGTCGTCGGCACCACGCACATCGACTGCCTGGCCGCGTTCCAGGACGACCCCGACACCGACCTGATCGTCCTCATCGGGGAGATCGGCGGCGACGCGGAGGAACGCGCGGCCGCGTACATCAGCGCCCATGTCACCAAGCCCGTCGTCGGCTACATCGCGGGCTTCACCGCGCCCGAGGGGCGGACGATGGGGCACGCGGGCGCGATCGTCTCCGGTTCGTCCGGTACGGCGCGGGCGAAGAAGCTGGCCCTGGAGGCGGCCGGCGTGCGGGTCGGGGACACACCGACGGACACGGCCCGGCTCGTCCTGGCCACGCTCGCCGGACGCGATCCCCGCAGTGATGTCACTCATGGTTGAGGTGAGGTGACTGTCACTCGCCGGGCCGCTGTCCCTACGTCCGTCCGTGCGGGACGCTCGTCCGCACCCGAGGCTCGTCCGTGCCCGAGGCTCGTCAGTGCGAGACGCTCATAGGTACGAGACCCCTATACGCACCTACGTACGGCGTCCGTCCGCGCGGCGGCCGTGCGTACCCGACGCCCGTGCGGTGGTGCGAACCGTGCGCGGCGCCCGCCGTCCATCTCCCGCCCCCGACTGTGCACCGAGAGCGGAGTCCGACCATGGCACCCACCCTCGACCCGAACCCGAACCCGAACCCGGACAGTGGGTCTTCCGGCCCCCGGGCTCTCACCCTCAAGGCCGGAACGTCCTGGCCCGAGGCCTGGCGGCGCTGTCTGGCCGTCGCCCCCGAGGCCTTCCGGGACGACCGTGTCCTCAACCTCTGGCAGGCCGGCTGGCAGGCGGACGGCCGGGCCCTGCCCGCCACCAGCCCGGTCGACGGCAGTCCGATCGCGGGGGCGCCGCGCCTGGACCGGGACACCGCCCGGCAGGCCGTACGGGCCTCGCTCGACCAGCACCGGGCCTGGCGGCACGTACCGCTCGACGAACGGCGGGCCCGCGTCGCCGCCACCCTCGACGCCCTCGCCGAGCACCGTGAACTCCTCGCCCTGCTGCTCGTCTGGGAGATCGGCAAGCCCTGGCGGCTCGCCCAGGCCGACGTCGACCGGGCCATCGACGGAGTGCGCTGGTACGTCGACGGCATCGAACCGATGATCGTCGGCCGGGCGCCGCTGGAGGGCCCGGTCTCCAACATCGCGAGCTGGAACTACCCGATGAGCGTGCTCGTCCACGCCCTGCTGGTCCAGGCACTGGCGGGCAACGCGGTCGTCGCCAAGACCCCGACCGACGGCGGTGTCGCCTGTCTGACCCTGGCCTGCGCGCTGGCGGCCCGTGAGGGCGTCCCCGTCACCCTGGTCAGCGGCGGCGGGGGCGAGTTGTCGGAGGCGCTGGTGCGGGCGCCGGAGATCGGCTGCGTCTCCTTCGTCGGCGGCCGCGACACCGGCGCCGCGGTGGCCACGGCGGTCGCCGACCTCGGCAAACGGCACATCCTCGAACAGGAGGGACTCAACACCTGGGGCATCTGGAACCACTCGGACTGGGACGCGCTGACGGCCGTCGTCCCCAAACTCTTCGACTACGGCAAGCAGCGCTGCACGGCCTACCCGCGCTTCGTCGTCCAGCGCGAACTGTTCGACGCGTTCCTCGCCGCGTACCTCCCGGCGGTCCGCACGCTCAGGGTCGGCCACCCGCTCGCCGTCGACCGGCCCGACGACCCCTTCCCCGCGCTGGACTTCGGCCCCGTGATCAACGCGGCCAAGGCCAAGGAGCTGGAGGACCAGGTGGCCGAGGCCGTCGACCGAGGCGCGATCCCGCTGCACCGGGGCAACCCGGCCGACGCCCGCTTCCTGCCCGGCCAGGACACCTCCGCCTACGTCCAGCCGGTCACCCTCCTCAACCCGCCCCCGTCCTCCCCGCTGCACCACGCGGAACCCTTCGGCCCGGTCGACACCATCGTCCTGGTCGACACGGAGGCGGAGCTGCTCGCCGCGATGAACGCGTCCAACGGCGCGCTGGTCGCCACGCTGTCCACCGACGACCGGGCCACCTTCGACCGGCTGGCCCCGCAGATCCGCGCCTTCAAGGTGGGACACGGCAGGCCCCGTTCGCGCGGCGACCGCGACGAGCTGTTCGGCGGCTTCGGCGCGTCCTGGCGCGGCGCGTTCGTCGGCGGCGAGCTGCTGGTGCGAGCGGTGACCCAGGGCCCGGCCGGCGAACGGCTGCCGGGCAACTTCCCGGACCACCACCTCATGCCCTGACCCGCCCGGCCCGGTCACCTCGCGTGCCCGTCCCGCCGCCCTGGGTGACCAGGTCGCGGACCGCCCGCCCACGCGGTCCGCGGCCGCCCGCGGTGCGGATACGCAGGTGAAACGCACTCCGAAACCTTGGTATTGTTGTCCATGTCGCCGCGGGGAACACGCCCCGCAAGGCGGCGGACACCTTGTCCGGGTGGCGGAATGGCAGACGCGCTAGCTTGAGGTGCTAGTGCCCTTTATCGGGCGTGGGGGTTCAAGTCCCCCCTCGGACACCAGTGAAGACCCCTGTCCATCAGGGGTCTTCTGCTTTTTGGGACCGAGGCGTGACCGGCCGCGCGGGCGACGGTCCGGCGGAGCCCCCGGCGGCCACGCGAAGGTCGACCGCGCACGGTCCCACAGCACCGGTCAGCGGGGCCGCGGGCCGGGTTCCTGGATGGCTTCGGACAGTTCGGGCTCCAGTCCGTCGCTCACCGGGGTGCGGTCCCACCCGGTCTCGACGCGCCATGCCTCGAAGGCCCAGACGGTGAGGGCGACCACGGCCAGACCCAGGATCCAGCCACCCAGGACATCGCTGAACCAGTGCACGCCGAGGGCGATTCTGGTGAGGCCGACGCCGAGTACGCAGAAGGCGGCGACACACCAGCAGGGAGTCCGGCAGGACCGCGGTACGAGGGGCGCCAGAACCAGCATGAAGACGGCGAAGCACGTGGTCGCCGTCATCGCGTGGCCGGACGGGAAGGAGTAGCCCGGCGCGTGCGCCACCGGGTCGTGCAGGGCGGGTCTGGCCCGCTCCACCACGGACTTGGCCAGCAGCCCGACCAGTCCTCCGGTCACCGTGGTCACCACCGCCCAGGCCGCCAGGCGCCACGCCCGGCGGTACAGGAGCCACGCGGTCAGCACCGCGACGGCCGTGCGCAGCGTGACGGGAGCCCAGACCCGGTCGGACAGCAGACGCAGCCCGGCCGTCCACTCCCGATGGCGCAGCGCGTACTCGTGCAGACGGTGCGCGGCGACGGTGTCCAGGTGCCACAAGGGCCGCCACTGGCCCTCGACCAGGGTCAGGAGCAGCCCGAAAGCGACCGCGGACACGGCGGCCAGGGCCGCGGAGCCCAGCAGCCGCGCGCCGTACCTGCGGTCGGCCTGTCGGCGACGGTCACCGAGACGGCGTAGGGCGGTACGGGTGAGCATTCAGACTCCGGGGTCGGCTTGGACCGGGCCGGGCCGACGGCCGCGCACCGCTTCCAGCTGCGCGGCGAAGGCGAGCCCGAGAAGGAGGGCGATGGAGGTGAGGTAGGCCCACAACAGCAGGGACATGAAGGCGCTCAGGGGACCGTAGACGGTGTCGAAGGAACCGCTGAGGTCCAGGTAGAGGCTCAACAGCCAGGTGAGCGTCATCCACAGCACCAGGTAGACGGCCGCGCCGAAGGCCAGCCAGGTGTAGCCGGGCTGTCTGCGGCGCGGTGAGCGGCGGAATACCACGCTCGCGGAGATGAGCGCGAGCAGCAGGCCGAAGGGCCAGCGCATGATGTCCCAGGCCGTTCGGGCGTTGCCGTCGAGGTGGTAGACGGTCACCGCCGCCGAGGCGAGGTCGTCACCCGCGACCACGACCACGAAGCCGAGGCCGAGCGGGAGCCCCGCACTCACGGCCATCACCAGGCCGCGCAGGTACTTCGGAAGGAAGGGGCGGTCGCGTTCGTTGCCGTAGATCCGGTTGGCGCCCCGCTCGATCTGGCACATCGCGGTGGTGACGTTGACGAGGGAGAAGACGGCGCCGAACCAGAGGGCGAGGGCGGCACCGTCCCCCGCCGTGCGCCGACTGCGGTCGAGGGCGTCGTCGACGACGTCGACGCTGGGTCCCCGGACGATATGGTGGATCGTCAGTTCGGCCATCCTGCCCACGTTCTCGGTGTGCAGGGCGGTCGACAGGCCGACGACGGCGATGACCAGGGGCACGACAGCCAGTACCGTCTGCAGGGCGAGGGCCCGGGAGTGGCTGAAGCCGTCGGCGTACCGGAAGCGGACGAAGGCGTCCCGCAGCAGGGACCAGCCGCCGTAGCGGCGCAGTGCCGCCCATGCTTCGTCGCCGGTCAGTTCCTCTCCTGCCATGTCCCTCGTCTCCGGGACCTTCGTGGCGGTACCCATTCACTTCTCCCGCTTCGGCAGCAGCATGGTCAGGGCCCCCGGCCTGACCTCGGCGGTCAGGCGCCGGCCGGCGGCCACCGAATCGCCGTCCAGTTCCCGGGGCTGCGGAGCGTCGAAGGTGAACTCCGCTCGCCGGAAGGTGAAGAACTCCACCGGTACGCCGTCCCGTGCGCGGGAACCGGGCACCGCGGTCGACGGCGACCCGCTCGTTCCGCGACGCAGCAGCGCCCGTACGGCGGCGGCCCAACCGCCGAGGCCGCGGGGGTCCAGGATCAGCAGGTTCAGCCGTCCGTCGTCCGGCCGGGCACCCGGAAGCAGCGGCACACCGCCCTGTACGGTGGCGATGTTGCCGACCAGCACCATGCGGGCCGTGCGGCGCAGGGCGGGCGCGCCGTCGAGACGGACGCTCAGCCCCGTACGCGGGGTGCGGAGCACCCGGAGGGCGGCGAGCACGTAGGCGGGCCAGCCGAGAAGGGACTTGGTCCTGCTGTTCGCGTTGGCCCGCTGCACCATCGCGGCGTCGAGACCGGCGCCGGACATCGCGGTGAAGTGCGTGGAGGCCAGACCGTCGCCCTCGACCCGGCCGAGGTCGATGCGGTGGGGGGTGCCGCGCAGCGCCGCGTCGAGGGCGTCGGCGGGTGCCGGCGGCAGGCCGAGGTTGCGGGCCAGGAGGTTGCCGGTCCCGCAGGGCACCAGGGCGAGCGGTACGTCACTGCCTGCCAGGACGTCGGCGGCAGCCCGGAGGGTGCCGTCGCCGCCGCACACCACCACGAGTGTCGCGCCTTCGCGGACCGCGTCGGCTGTCTGGCCGCCTCCCGGGTCATCGGCGGTCGTCTCGACGAACGCCGGTGCGAGGTGGCCGTGGCGCTCCAGCACCTGGCGCAGGGCTTCACGGTCGGCCTGGCCGGTGACCGTGGGGTTGAAGACCACCACGGTACGGCCGGGGACCGGCTGTCGCCGGCCGGCCACGGGGGTGGGAGCGGGAGGAACGGTCACGAACCCCTCCGTGAGCAGTGCGTACCCCACGACCACCAGTGACAGAACGCCGTTGACGACACCACCCACGACGTCGGTGGGATGGTGCATGCCTCGGTAGAGACGTGCGACGCCCACCAGCAGGGGGAGGACGCAGAGCAGGCAGGCCACGGTCGTCCGCCACGGCCCGCGCAGCCGGGTCAGCGCCAGCACCGCCAGACCGCCGTAGAGGGCGGTGGCCGCGCCGGTGTGACCGGACGTGTAGCTGGACGTGGGCAGAGAGCCGTCGAGGCGGTGCACGTCCGGGCGATGACGGTCCACCGCCACCGTGACGACCAGGAAGACCAGCGACTGGAGGGACACGGCGAGGGCGAGGAACACCGTCTGCCGCCACATCGGCAGACGGGGTATCAGTAGCATCCCCAGGCAGCACATCAGGGTGACGACGATCACTGTCAGGGTGTTGCCCGCCTCCGACGCGACCGACGACAGGCCCGTCAGGGCCGGTGTGCGCACACCTTCGAGAGCCCGGTTCACCCCGTCCTCGGCCGTCAGGGGCCACAGGTGGTGGGCCGGGCCGGTGATCAGCAGTCCGATGCCGACCATGAAGACGGCCTGGCAGGCGGTCAGCGTGGTGATCCAGCAGGCGGACCAGCCGATGCCGCGTGGGACGGCGCGGCATCGCGCGCCGGTGGCTCCGGCGCCCCCGCCGTCTCCTCCACCAGGCAGCTCGGCGGGTCTTTCCGGCACAGCGGTCGACATGCGTACCCCCTTGATCCATTGCTCGGCGACGGTGTTCACCGGCGTCGGTCCTCGTCCGACTCACCCTCGTATGCCCGCTCGGTTCGGGAGCAGGCAGAGAACGCGTGCTCGGGGGACCCGCAGGGGGCCGGAGGCACGATCGGTCCGGATGGATGCCGGGCGTGAGGCGATGAGTGCCGGGCATCCGCTCCCTGGGCGCGTCCGGCGGCCCGCAACGACCTGTTCCATCGGCTCGTCAGGAGATTCCGCGTGATTCTCGAAGGCCCGTCCGCGCCCGCTGCTCGTGGTACCGAACCCGACGTGGAGGCCCGCAAGCAGCGCCTGCGTCGACGCCTCGAGCGGCTGCTCGGCGTGGCCGCCACCGAAGGCAACGAGCTGGTGCCCTTGCGCAACGGCGACGAGATCTTCCCCGCGATGCTCGGTGCGATCCGCTCGGCCCGGTACACGATCGACTTGATGACGTTCGTCTACTGGCGCGGCGAGATCGCCCGTGACTTCGCCACCGCTCTCGCCCAGCGTGCCCGTGCGGGTGTGCGGGTACGGCTGCTGCTCGACGGATTCGGCGCCAAGCGGATCGAACGGCACCTGCTGGACCTCATGGAGGTCGCCGGTGTGCAGGTGGCCTGGTTCCGCAAGCCCGTGTGGTTGTCACCGCTCAAACAGAACCATCGCTGCCACCGCAAGGCCCTCGTCGTCGACGAGCACACCGCGTTCACCGGCGGTGTCGGCATCGCGGAGGAATGGTGCGGTGACGCCCGCAACCCCGGAGAGTGGCGGGACACCCATGTCCAGGTACGCGGCCCGGCTGTGGACGGAGTCGCCGCCGCGTTCGCGCAGAACTGGGCCGAGTGCCACGATGAACTCTTCGACGAACGCGACCGCTTCACCGCTCACCGTCAAGTCGGCTCGTCCGTCGTCCAGGTCGTGCGCGGCTCCGCCAGCATCGGCTGGCAGGACATGCAGACCCTCATCCGGGTCATGCTCACCTCCGCCGAGAAACGTTTCCGTCTCGCCACCGCCTACTTCGCCCCTGACACCTACTTCATCGACCTGCTGTGCCGGACGGCCCGCCGCGGCGTGGACGTGGAAATCCTGCTGCCCGGTCCCCACACCGACCAACGCGCCTGCCAGCTCGCCGGACAGCACCACTACACACGGCTCCTGGAGGCAGGCGTCCATATCCGGCAGTACCAGCCGACCATGATGCACGCCAAGATCATCACCGTGGACTCCGTCGCCGCCCTCATCGGATCCACCAACTTCAACCGCCGTTCCATGGACCACGACGAGGAAGTCATGCTCGCAGTCCTCGACGAGACGTTCACCGCCGCACTCGACCACGACTACGAGGCGGACCTGGAGCGCAGCGTCGACATCGACCTCACCCGCTGGAGGCGACGCGCGGCGCTCCAACGCGCCAAGGAAGCAGTGGTCGTTCCGGTCCGGCGCTTCCTGTGAGCGGACCTGGTCCGGGGGCATGGCCGCCTTCAAGAAGGGCGTCGGTCACCGGTCGTCGGCGCGCGGGGAGCAACGTCAGGGGACGCAGCCGGGCAGGATCCCAGCGGCCGGAACGTCACCGACCGGTGCGCGTCGCGGTGTAGGCGTAGCACTGGGCCCAGCAGGACGCGGCGACCCGCACCACGGCGACCGCACGGGTCGCGTCCCGGTCCAGGGACCAGGCACCGTGCTGCTTCGGCGCGTCGGTGCCCGGGCGCGTACGGCGACACGGTCCGGGCCGATCGCGAACCCCGGCCCGACCGGTCTTTGTAAAGTGGGCTCGTCAACCCAGGAGCCCCGGACCCGTGAGGTGCACCCCGACCATGACGACCGACACGTTTGAGTTCCAGGTAGAGGCCCGTCAACTGCTCCAGTTGATGATCCACTCGGTCTACTCGAACAAGGACGTCTTCCTGCGCGAGCTCGTCTCCAACGCCTCCGACGCGCTGGACAAGCTGCGCCTCGCCAAGCTGCGGGACGACACGCTCGACGCCGACGTCTCCGACCTGCACATCGAGATCGACACCGATGCCGAGGCCCGGACGCTCACCGTCCGGGACAACGGCATCGGGATGTCGTACGAAGAGGTCGGCAGACTCATCGGAACCATCGCCCACTCGGGCACCGCACAGTTCGCCGAGGAACTGCGCGAGGCCCAGGAGGCGGACGACGCCGAAGGGCTCATCGGGCAGTTCGGCGTCGGCTTCTACTCCGGTTTCATGGTCGCCGACGAGATGACCCTGGTGACCCGGCGCGCCGGGGAGAGCCACGGCACCCGCTGGTCCTCGCGCGGCGAGGGGACGTACACCCTGCAGACCGTCGACGACGCCCCGCAGGGCACCTCGGTCACCCTGCACCTCAAGCCCGCCGACGACGAGGACAGGCTCCAGGACTACACCTCCGCCTGGACGATCAGGGAGATCGTCAAGCGGTACTCGGACTTCATCACCTGGCCGATCCGCACCGTGCCGAAGCAGGGCGAGGACGGCACCACGCCCGAGGCCGAGACCCTCAACTCGATGAAGGCGCTGTGGGCGCGTTCGCGCGAGGAGGTCTCCGACGACGAGTACCACGAGCTGTACAAGCACATCAGCCACGACTGGCGCGAGCCGCTGGAGACCGTCAGGCTCCAGGCGGAGGGCACCTTCGAGTACCAGGCACTGCTGTTCGTGCCCTCGCACGCCCCGCACGACCTCTACACCCAGAACTACAAGCGCGGGGTGCAGCTCTACGTCAAGCGCGTCTTCATCATGGACGACTGCGAGGCGCTCCTGCCGCCCTATCTGCGGTTCGTCAAGGGCGTGGTCGACGCGGCGGACCTCTCGCTGAACGTCTCCCGCGAGATCCTCCAGCAGGATCGCCACATCCGGATGATGCAGCGCCGGCTGACCAAGAAGATCCTGTCCACCGTCAAGGAGATGAGGGAGAACGCCCCGGAGCGGTACGCCACGTTCTGGCGGGAGTTCGGCTCCGTCCTCAAGGAGGGACTGCTCGGCGACTCCGACAACCGCGAGACCCTGCTCGCCGTCGCCTCCTTCACCAGCACCCATGCCGACGACGGGCTCACCACGCTCAAGGCGTACGTCGAGCGGATGAAGGACGGCCAGGAGGACATCTACTACCTGACCGGCGAGTCCCGTGAGGGCATCGAGAACTCCCCGCACATGGAGGCGTTCCGGGACAAGGGCATCGAGGTCCTGCTGCTCACCGATCCCGTGGACGAGGTGTGGGTCGACGTGGTGGGCGAGTTCGAGGGCAGGCGGCTGCGGTCCGTCGCCAAGGGCGAGGTCGACCTCGACGGCGCAAGCGACGACAAGGCCGACGGTGAACGGGAGAAGCAGGGCGAGGAGTACGCCGCCCTCCTCGGCTGGATGAAGGAGCAACTGGGCGACGACATCAAGGAGGTGCGCCTCTCCTCCCGCCTCACCGTCTCCCCGTCCTGCCTCGTCTCCGACACCGGCGACCTCACCCCCGCGCTGGAGAACATGTACCGCGCCATGGGCCAGGAGGTGCCGAAGGCCCAGCGGATCCTCGAACTCAACCCCGGACACCAGCTGGTGCAGAGCCTGAACAAGGCCTACGGGGAGCAGGAGGACCACACCGACCTGGCCGGGACCGCCGAACTGCTGCACGGCCTCGCGGTGCTCGCCGAGGGCGGCCGGCCGACGGACCCCGGCCGCTTCGTGAAGCTGGTCGCGGAACGGCTGGAGCGCGCCCTCTAGGGCGTGTTCCGAAAGTCCCGTCTGCCCGGCGGGCGGACGACGCTACTTTCGAAACACGCCCTAGTGTTCCGAGTCGGGAATTCCATTCAGATGTGTAGGCTTGCCCTATGGCACGGATGGGGCGGCCGAAGGCCGAGTT
>NZ_JBVJMD010000095.1:0-17341 GCF_055584385.1 Streptomyces sp. NPDC104096 | reverse complement strand
ACGTCGTCCCGGTCCACGGTCAGGTCATCGGCGAAGTGCCGGTCGCCAGTGGCGTCGGGCACGTACTTCACAGTGACAACGATCCTCAAGCTCACAGAACGCCCCTCGGCAGTGGTTCGGCACGCGTGCAGTCGGCACATCTCCGTACCGGCAAGGCATCGGTGGATTTCGCCCTTGCGGTACTCAGTACCTCATTGTGCACACCGAGTGCCGTTGAGTGGTCGTGCGATCTGTCACATGAACGTTCGATCAGTGCGCCGTGGTGCAACGGTCGGGAGGCGACCCATCGCTGACGCCGCCCCTTCGAGCGGGGCTGTCATACGCCCGTGCGGCCCTCCACCATGCGCCGCAGCGACGGGAGGAGGGCGCCCATGTCCTGTCCTGTCCGGTCCTGAAAGCGACGACGGTGGTACCGGGGCCTGCCTCCGGTATGGAGCCAGGGCCCGGAAAGTCGAACAGTTGGGTCCCCGCCTGTTCACCGTCGCGGCCGTCGGCCCCGCACAGGACGCGCCGGCCGGAAGAGTCGGCGACACCGACCCTGTGGACACGCGCCCCACCTCGCTTCGTACGCGAGACGACGGCCGACAAGCCGGCTCGGGGCGCCGCGTGCCCGGCGGCGCCCCCTCATCTACCTCAGCCGGCGCCGGCGTAGTCCGGCAGGGCGGGTTCGGCGGAGACGGGCGGCGCCGTCAGGTACTCCAGGCCGAAGTGGGCGACAGTGCCCAGCAGAGCGACGGACGCGATCATGTCGGCGTCGTCGTACGCGACCTTCAGGCAGTCGATCCGACTGACGCGGCGTGGGTCGGCTGGGCCGGGATGGTCGAGGGCGTCGGTCACCAGGGCGAACCCGACCGCGTCCCAGAGCAGTCCGGCGTGACCGGTGACCCTCAGCGGGCAGACGTCCTGGAGCCAGCGGGTGGTGACCCCGGGCATCCGCGCGGTGGACGGCTGGGGAACCGACAGCTCGTCCTGGAGCGTGGCGATGGATGTGTACGACGGGCCGGCGGGCAGTGGTGCCCGACGCAGTGCGGCGATGGCCGCCGAACCCTGTCGCATCTGCCAGGCTATGCCGGAACAAGAGCCCAGGGCGCAGCGGAGGTTGGCCTGCAGACTGCCGTCGAGCGGAGCACCCAGGCCGATCACGTCGTCCAGGTCGGCGGCGATGTCCGGCCAGAAACGGGCGGCCCACAGAGGGTAGAGCGCGCCCTGGCTGTGGCCGACGGTGGAGATCGGGCGGCCGCTGGTGGCACGCATGACGCGGATGGCACGGACCACGTACTGGGCGGACTGCTGGAGGGGAACGCCCGCCCGCTCGGGCAGGGTCACCGTGCACACCGGGTGTCCTTGGGCGGTCAGCGCGCGCTGGTATCCCCAGCTCCAGGATTCCTGCGGGGTGGAACTGGTGCCGTGGACCAACAGCACCGGGGTGTCGGCCGGGTGTGCCAGGTCGGCGGAGCAGGACAGCGCCGCGTCCAGGGTGGCGACCGGTGTGGTGAGCGCGGGCCCGGGCGGGACGGCGGTCTCGGCTCGGACGGCGGGAGCGGCGGTCAGAGTGGCGGTCAGCACCACGCCGAGCGAGCAGAGCACGGCGGATGCGCGGGCCGGCATGTCTCCCGCCGCCTTCCTCATCGCTCTCCTGGCGGTTGTGAACACAGTGGAACTCATGGGGCGACTCCGCGGGGAGGGCGACGCGTCCGGTGCGCCGCCGCTGCCTGTCATGGCAGCACGGCGTCAACTTGCTGTTAACAGGCATGAGTTGGAGCGGGAGGGACGGCACAATGCGGACCTGGAGCCGCTGTGGCGCCACACACGTTCAGATCGGTCAGCCCGTCGACCGCTCAAGGTTTCCCGGGAGGGCCGGCACATTCCGAGGCGGTGGCAGCGGGCAGGTGCCCTGTCGTGTCCGACGACGGAACTGACCGATTGCGTGCCACGGCCGACGGGGGACCGGATAGTGGTCAGTCCGTGACCGGGAGTGCCGACGGATCTCCCAACGCCTGTACGGAAAGGGCGAGTTCGACCATCTCACCGGGAACGCCGAGTCTGCGGCCCGTCAGTTGCTCGAGGCGCCGCAGCCGGTTGAGGACGGTGTTGCGGTGACAGCCCAGGCGTTCCGCGGCCGGTCGTGTGGCGCCGTCGTTGTCCAGCCAGGCGATGAGGGTGTGGAGGAGCTGGTCTCGCTCCTCGACGGGCAGGGCCAGGACCGGGGCGAGGATCCTGCCGCCGAGGACCCCGGCCAGCTCCGCGTCGGCGGCGACCATGGCCGCGATCGGCGCGTCGTCCCAGAGCACCACCGGACGGCCGGGCGCGGCGGCGGCACGGGCGGCCCGCGCCAGCCGGGCAGCCTTCGGCAGCTCGGCCAGGCCGCCGACGACCGGGCCGATACCCGCGTACGGGGCGGCCCGGCCGTCGCTCGTCGCGGCCCCGGCACCAATGTCGGAGTCCGCGGCCAGGGCCTGTCGGACGGCATCTGCCAACACGTCCAGCGGCTGGTCGCGCAGCCACGCCACCAGCGCCTCACCGTCCGGCAGCGCGGTGGCGTGCACCCGGCCGGTGAACTCCGGCAGCTCGCCCAGGCGGCGTCCGGTGACGGCGACGGCGTAGCGGCCCTGGCCCGGCACTCCCAGCAGGGCCGCGGCGCCGCCGCGCACCAGGCCGTCCGCCGGACGCTCCAGCATGGTGGCGAGAAGGGCCCGGCCGCGGGCGGCCGGATCGACGGCGGCGGGACCGAGGATCTGCCGGTAGGTGTCCAGCACCACGGCGGCGTTCCGCTCCCGTGCCTCGCGCATCCGCTCGGTGACGTGCAGCAGCAGATGGGCTTCGGTGGGCTGCAGTTCGGCGGCGGTGTCGATCAGCCGCTCCCACAGCAGGGTCCCGACGGTGGCCAGTGCCTGGAGCATGGCGTCCAACGGGACACCCTGTCGGGCACGCTGCGCGGCGATCCGGTGGACGGGCCCGGCGGCATGGCCGGCGTCCGACCCGTCGGCGAGCCGGTCCAGGGAGGCGGCGACGGCGGCGCCGAGGGTGGCCTGCAGGTCACCCGGTCCGGAGAGGTAGCCGGGCACACCTCCCTCCAGTGCGTGCAGCCTGCCGGCCAGTTCGGCGGTGAGCGCCTCGTGGGCGGGCGCCAGATGGCGGGCGGCTTCGGCGAGCAGCGCATCAGCGCGTTCGGGATCGCCGGGGATGACCGGTGCTCCGGGCACCGGTGCGGTCTTCGGCGCCCGTCTGTCTGCCGGGGAGTTGTCGCTCACCGCTGCCCCGACAGCCGGCAGGCGTTCAGCGCGAGGGTCAGTTCGATGAGGTCGCGGGGCCGGAAGACGGAGCGGCCGGTGAGCTGTTCCAGGCGGTTGAGCCGCTTCAGGACGGTGTTGCGGTGGCAGTAGAGCATGGTGGCGGCGCGCTCCATGGAGCCGTCCGCGGTGAGCCAGGCGTCCAGCGTACTGAGCAGGGTCGTCCGGTCCGCGGGCGCCGCCCGCAGCACCCCGCCCAGTGTCCCGTCGGCGAGCTCCCGGGCCAGGTCCGGCCGGCCGGCGGCGACAGCCGCGGCGAACCGGCAGTCCAGCAGGGCCACTTCGCTGTCCCGCAGGCAGGTGCGCAGCGCGCGTTCGGCCAACCGTCGTGCCTTGGGGAGGCCGGCCACGCCCTCGACGGGTGGGCTCACCCCGGCGCGGGTGCCGGGTGGGGCTGTCAGCGTCGCGGCGAACGCGGCGGCACTCATCGCCCCGGTCCCGGCGATCAGCAGCCCGTCCCAGGGACGCGGCAGCCGGATCACGGGCACGGTGGCGGTGCAGCGGACGGCGTGGCGGCCGCGTGCCGCCACCACGGTCAGGCCGCCGTGCCGGGACAGACCGAGGGCGTCGGCCGCGGCGTACGCGTTGCCCGCGGGGAGCTTGCCGTCCAGGTAGCGGCCGAGGGCTTCCCCGGCCCGACTCCCGTCGGCGCCTCCGGGGCTTCGGCTCCTGAGGGCTTGACGGTAGGCGTCGGCGATCATGCGACTGTCGCGGTCGAAGAGGTCCCAGACGCTGGTCGCGGCGCGGGCCATCAGTGTGGCCCGCGCCGCGTCGTGGGCCTCGGCGGCGGCGACCAGGGACTGCCAGAACAGCTCGGTGCCGGTCTTGTAATTACGCAGCACGCAGTCCAGCGGTACGCCCTGCCGGGCGCGGTGGGTGCCGAGTCGGTAGAGCAGCTCGGCGGAGTCGCTGCCTGCGGCCTCGGGGTCGGCGAGGCCGGTCAGGGCGGCTGCGAGGATGTCGCGGATCACCTGGTCGATGTCCGTGGGCGCGTGGGCGGGGTCGCCGTACAGCGATTCGCTCTCCCGGATGACACGGGCCATCCGGATGGCCAGAGGGCCCAGATGCTCTTGGACTCGCAGCGCCGCAGCGCGCAGCAGTTCGTCGGATGCCCTTTCCACGTGGACACTCCTTAGTGCGGTGCGGTGCGGCTGTTCCTGTGAGGACCCGGTGTCGCTCTCCGATGAACACAGATCGAACGCTCGATCAAATCGGATGTCTTTGTTGTACCCGAAACAGCCGCCCGCCGGGAAGACTCGTGCCAAGGTTCGGACAACACACCGGAAGGGTCGGCCGCCTGCCCGGGCGGCCGACCTCGAAAGCGCGGGCAGTGCCGGCTACCCCGTGAAGGCCACCGGGAGGCACGGCACGGACACCGGGTGCGCCGGGTCCAGAGCATTCAGGACCAGTGCCAGCGAACGGCGGCCGAACAGCAGCTGGACGTGTCCGGACAGGTCGGCCGGGCAGCCGTCCTGGAGCGTGACGTTGGTGACATCGGGGCCGGACAGGAACGCGCTGGTGTACGGGGTCACCAGCTCGTCGTATCGGCTGGCGATGGCGACGTACCGGACACCGGGCTGCGTGTCACCGCCCGCGTTGAGGTTCGCCAGCCAGTCCGAGCCGGTCAGGAACTGGGTGCACGCCTGGCAGGCGATGCCGACCAGTCTGTTGCTGTACCCGATCGTCCCGAGGTACTGCTCAAGGCTGACCACCCCGCTCACCGAGGTGCCGTGGTCGGGCCCGGCCAGGCCCACCATCGTGCCCGTCTTGGCTGCCCCGCCGAGGTACTTGAGGTAGTAGCGGGGCATGGTGGCGCCCTGGGAGTGGCCCACCAGATCCACCTTGGCGGCGCCGGTGGAGGAGCGCACCCTGTCGACGAAGGACGACAGCACGGCGGCACCGTCCTCCATGGGGGCCAGGCCCTTCACGGGATCGCCGGCCGGGGCGCCGTAGTTGAAGGCGTAGACGCAGTAGCCCGCGTTCCGCAGGAGCGGGGCGAGGGAGTCCCAGGTGTACCGCATGTTCTCGAAAGTGCCGTGGACCAGCACCACGGGGCGGGGATGGGCGTCGGAGGGCGTGCAGGACCAGTCGTTGGCTCCGGGCGGCGCGTTCTCCGGGGCGGCCAGACCGGGGGCCAGACCGGTCACCTCGGAGTACGGCACGGGCAGCGGGAGCGCCGACGCGGGGGTGGCCATGGCCATCCCGGTGAACGCTGCCAGCGCGGTGGCCACTGCGGAGAGCGCCGTGAGGCGGCGCGGCCGTGGTCTGCGGGACGGAAGGGCCGCACGGGATGTGCGGGCCATGCGGGATGTGCGCATCGCGACTCCTATGGGGAAGGTCCCCCGGTGGGGTGGGGTCGTGCGAGGTGATGTGCGGTGCGGTCCGTCCCTCGTGACAGGGACGGGTGGCCGGGTCCTGCCGCATCTGGCAGCGGCGCGGTGCGGCAGGACCCGGGGATCTGGGGTGGGGGCAGTCAGGAGCGGGTCGTCTCGGCGGGCTCGTCCGGGGTGTCGGCCTCTCCGACACCGGCGGCCTCCGCACCGGCGTCCTGCCGCTTGCGGCCCAGCAGCGCCGCCCAGAGCGCCAGCCCGAGTGCGAGCACCGTCGCCCCGGCCGGGGCGACGGTGCCGATCAGCAGCCGCCCCCGGGCAGCGGTCTCCGCCCTGTCCACGGCCTCGGCGATGGACCTCTTGGTCAGTTCCATCCGGAGGTCGGTCACCGGCAGTACGTCCACCGGCCCAGCGGCGCCCGCGGCCTGTCCGACCACCCTCTGGTGGACCTTCTGCCCGAGGACCACTCCGGTCCCGGTGTCCACCCACGCCGTCGCGGTGCTGGTCGCCCTGTAGGTCAGCGGCACTGCGGTGCCCGCCGACCTGAGCGTCCCGGCGAGCTGCCCCTGGGCGTCCACCGGGAGAGTCCTGGCAAGCCCGCCGACCAGCGCGGTGGGCAGCGCCGGGGGCAGGGCGCCGGCGGTCGCGGCATTGGGCGCGGCCGAGGACTCGATCAGGAACTTGTAGGCGGTGCGCCCGGCGAAGGACTCCGTGCCCTGATAGCGGGCCTCGACGGAGGTGCCGGTGAGGGTGTCCCAGAACCGGTAGTTCCTGGCCTCGGGGTGCAGCGGGAAGCCGGCCACCAGGCCTTGGTGGTCCTCGGCCTTCCAGCCGTCCGGGCCCTGGGCGTCACCGAGATTCTTGCGGTCCACGGCCCAGATGTGGGTGCCGTCGGTCAGCTTGGTGCCGCCGGCGGCCGTGACCACGGTGTGGTCCTGCATCCGCGCTGTGCCCCCCTCGACGGCGGTCACCTCGACGGTGCGGGTGGCGGTGATCGGCACATCGCGGTCGACGGCGTGGGCGATGTCCCTGGTGGACAGCGCCTTCTTGTCCAGGACGGCCGCGGTGCCGGTGTAGTGGACGGCCGACTTCAGGTCCGAGGGGACCTGGTCGACGGCGGGGAGCACCGCGAATCGGCCGACTCCGGCGGCGACGGCCAGCACGACCGCTCCGGCGGCACAGGCGACAACGGACTTCTTCATGGCACTCCTACGGGAAGGAACACGTGGCACGGGGCGACCCTCCGCACCACGACGCGCGAACGAGAACAGGAACGGAACGTGGGGGGCGTGGGGGAGGCAGGAGATGCGGCGGCGCAGTGACGCCGGAGGCTCCGCCGGAGCTCGTGGCCCGGGGTGACGCGAAGCACAGCAGCACCTCGCACCGGCCGTCCAGACCTGTCCCCGCTCGGTGGGTGGCGGCACAACGGGGGGCTCCACCGCTGTGGGCGCACACGGGATTGCCCCGCCGAGGATGGGCTTCCCCGGCTCCGCGGGTCAGGCTGCCGGTGCGGGCGGCACGCCCGCGAGAACCATTGCCGCGTCGCCGGACGAACGTCACGCGGAGCGCGGCCGCACACGCGTCGCACTCCCGGGAAGAGGACCTGATGGCCACTGCAGTCGAATACGACCGCCTCTACATCGGAGGCCGCTGGGTCGAGCCCCATGGCACCGACACCATCACCGTCGTGTCGCCGCACACCGAGCAGGTGATCGGCCGCGTGCCGCACGCCTCCACCGAGGACGTGGACGCCGCGGTGGCCGCCGCCCGGGAGGCGTTCGACCACGGCCCCTGGCCCCGGACACCGGTGGCCGAGCGGCTGGAGGTCATCACCCGGATCAAGGACGGCCTCACGGCCCGTGCCCCGAAGCTCGCCGCGCTGATCTCGTCGCAGAACGGCTCCCCGATCACCTGGGCCGTGCCCGGTCAGGTGATGAGCGCGGTGGCCACCTACGCCACCACCGTCGGTGTCGCGCGCGAGCTGGACTTCGAGGAGCTCCGGCACGGCATGGGCGGGCCGGTCCTGGTCCGTCAGGAGCCGGTGGGCGTGGTGGCGGCCGTGGTGCCGTGGAACGTCCCGCAGTTCGTCACCGCCACCAAGCTGGCCCCGGCGCTGGCGGCCGGTTGCACCGTCGTGCTCAAGGCCTCGCCGGAGACGCCGCTGGACGCGTACGTCCTGGCCGAGGTCGCCGAGCAGGCCGGACTCCCGGCGGGTGTGCTCAACGTTCTGGCCGCCGACCGTGACGTCTCCTCGTACCTGGTCGGCCATCCGGGCGTCGACAAGGTGGCCTTCACCGGCTCGGTCGGCGCCGGCAAGAAGGTGATGGAGTCGGCCGCGGCCCACCTCCACCGGATCACCCTGGAGCTGGGCGGCAAGTCCGCCGCGATCGTCCTGGAGGACGCCGACCTCACCCAGGTCGTACCGTCGATCATGGCCGGTTCGTACATGAACAACGGCCAGGCCTGCATCGCGCTGACCCGGATCCTGGTCCCGGCCTCCCGCTACGACGAGATCGCCGCCGCCCTGACCAAGGCGGTCGCCTCGCTCCGGGTGGGAGATCCCCTCGACCCGGCCACCCAGGTCGGCCCTCTGGTCGCCCGGCGCCAGCAACAGCGCAGCCTGGACTACATCAGGATCGCCCGCGAGGAAGGCGCGACCCTGCTCACGGGCGGTGGCGTCCCCGCTTCGCAGGACCGCGGCTGGTACGTCGAGCCCACCCTCCTCGGCGATGTCGACAACTCCATGCGGATCGCCCGTGAGGAGGTCTTCGGCCCGGTCGTCTGCCTGATCAAGTACGAGAGCGAGGAGGAGGCCGTACGGATCGCCAACGATTCCGACTTCGGTCTCTCCGGAGCCGTCTGGGCCGGTGACCTCGAGCACGGCCTCGCGATCGCCCGGCGGATCCGCACCGGGACCATCAACGTCAACACCCTCCGCGTCGACTTCCTCGGCCCGTTCGGCGGCTTCAAGAACTCCGGCATCGGCCGCGAGTTCGGCCTGGAGGGCCTGATGGCCTACCTGGAGCCCAAAACCGTCTATCTCCCCCAGACCGCCAAGCTCCCCGCGACGACCCCACGAAGGAAGACCGTGCGCGCAGCCATCCTGCAGCAGACCGGCGACGGCACCCTCGACATCCGCGACGACGTCACCACACAGGCGGTGACGTCGGGCAAGGTCCGGATCCGGATGCGCACCGCGAGCCTGTGCCACTCCGATGTCTCCGGGATGAACGGCACGCTGGGCCTGCCCACGCCCTTCGTCCCCGGCCACGAGGGCGCGGGCGAGATCCTGGAGGCCGGCGAGGGCGTCACCCACGTCAAGCCCGGCGACCGCGTCGTGGTCTGCTGGATGCCCCCGTGCGGAAGGTGCCCGTCCTGCGCGCGCGGCGAGGGCAACCTCTGCCCCAGCGGCATGGCCAACCTCACCACCCCCAACTTCGGCGCCGCCGGGAGACCGGTCTTCGGGTTCATGGGCACCGGCACCTTCGCCGAGGAGATCGTCGTCCCCGCCAACGTCGCCGTCGCCATTCCCGACGACGTGCCGTACGAGGTGGCCGCGCTGATCGGCTGCGGTGTCACCACCGGCGTCGGCGCGGTGCTCAACACCGCGAAGGTGGAACCGGGTTCGAAGGTCGCCGTGATCGGCTGCGGAGGTGTCGGGATCAGCGCGGTCCAGGGCGCGAAGGTCGCCGGCGCCTCGGTGATCGTCGCCGTCGATCCGGTGGAGGGACGCCGGCAGTGGGCGCTGGACCTGGGCGCCACGCACACCGTCGCCCCCGAGGGCCTTTCCGCGCTCAGCGCCGAACTCACCGGCGGCGAAGGATTCGACCACGTCTTCGAGGTGGTCGGCAAACCGACGACGCTGCGCTCGGCCTACGACCACACCCGGCGCGGCGGCACGGTCTGCCTGGTGGGCGTGGGCGCCAAGACCGACTTCCCCCAGATCAACATGAGCGAACTCGTCATGCACGAGAAGAAGATCGTGCCGTCCTTCTACGGCGGCGCGGACGTCCTCGAGAGCTTCGAGCGAATCATCGAGCTGTGGCGGTCCGGGGAGATCGACCTGGAGAAGATGATCACCCATCGGGTTCCGCTGGGCGACGCCGACGAGGCGGTCCGCCAAATGCACAGCGGCGAGGCCCTGCGCACCGTCCTCACCATGGACTGACGTAGCGCCACATTCACCCGACGCCCCGGCGCGGGAACTGTTCCGGTTCCCGCGCCGGGGCGCCCCCGTTCCCCGACAGGCCTGCACCTGAACAAACATGACGTGGCATCAGAACCGTACTCAGGACCCACGGCAGGTGAGCGCGCACAACGGCAGCACGCCCACCTGTGCCGACACAGCCTCCCTGATGGCGAACGTCGACACGGCGGTCGAATGCCGACAGGGTCGAGGTGGCATCGCCCGCAGGGCCCCCGAAGTACCCACGGCACGGCGGCGGGCGGGTGCCCCTTCTCGCGCACTCGGCGCACCCCCTGTCACGGAACAAAGGAACACTGTCGTGTGGCCACCGCCCTACGCCCCTGCCCACCTCCCGGCCCCCGACTCCGGGCCCGCCCGCATGACCCGGGCCCGTCGGACCGCCCTCGCGGCGGGAGGCTCCGTTCCCCTGCTGCTGACGGTCCTGGAGCTGGGCCCCGGCGCGACACTCGGCGCCGACCTCGGCGGCGGGTTCACCCTCGGAATGCTCCTGCTCGCCCTCCAGACGGTGCTCGCGGCGGCCGTGGCCTTCGTCTTCGACCGGTGGTGCGTCCGCTCCCACGACGGCGCGGAGGCGGAACTGTGATCACCGCCGTCCTCGCAACCGCCGCCCGTGACCAGCCGACAGCGCTGGGATTCTCCCTCAAGGCCCTGGTCGTCACCGCGTTCATCGTGGTGGTCGACATCGTGGTCCTGCTCAGCCTGGTGGCAGCCGGACGGCGTGACGACCCCGAGGAGTTCTACATCGCCGGCCGCCGCCTGGGCCGGATCGGCGGCGCGTTCGCGCTGGCCGGCGACTACGTCTCGGCAGCCACTCTCCTCAGCGCCACCGGCCTGGTCACCCTCTACGGCTACGACGGACTCACAGTGGCGGCCGGCACGGTCGTGGGCCTGGGCCTGCTCACCCTGCTCGCCGAACCACTGCGCCGGGCCGGACACTTCACCATCGGCGACATCCTCGCCTCCGGAGTGCCCGGCAGCGCCCCCCGCATCGCGGCAGGCGTGGCGACCCTCGCCGTCTCGCTGCCCTACCTGGTGCTCCAGCTCTCCGGAATCGGCAGTGCCACCGCCCAGTTGATCGGCCTGACCTCGGACGGGTCCCAGCAGGCGTGCACGGTCTTCCTCGGCCTGCTGATGATCCTCTTCACCGTCGTGGGCGGGATGCACAGCGCCAGCCGGCTTCAGGTGATCAAGGCGGCAGTGGTGTTCGTGGTGGTCGCCGGCACCGCGCTGGTGACCCTGAGCCGCTTCGACTGGGACCCCGGGACACTCGTCCACGCCGCCGCGAACCACAGCACCGACCCGGACCACTTCTATCAGCCGGGTATGTACCTGGGCCGGGACTTCGCCGGACGACTCGACCTGATCAGCCTCCAGCTCTCCGTCGCGCTGGGCGCGGCCAGCCTCCCTCACCTGACGATGCGGTTCGCCTCCGCGCCCGACGGTCCCACCGCACGCCGCAGCGCCACCCTCGCACTGGGCGGGGTCGCCGTCTTCGTCCTGGCCTCGATCGTCCTCGGGCTGGGCGGCACCGCGCTGCTCGGCTCGGCCCCGGTCGCCGAGGTCGACCCGAGCGGCAACAGCGCGCTGATGATGCTCACCAGCGGACTCGGCGCCACGCTCGACCCCGCCGTTGCGTCCCTGGTGTTCGTCGTGATGGCGCTGGCGGTCTTCCTCACCGTGCTGGCCGTGGTCTCCGCGATCACCCTGGCCTGCGGGGCCGCACTGGCGCACGACATCCGCGCCCAGCTGGCCCGGCGGCGCGGCCGCGAGGCGGGCGACGAGGTGACCGCGGCCCGCTGGGCCATGGTGACCGTCGGGACGCTGGGCATCCTCTGCGCGCTGGGGGCGCAGGGATCCAACGTCCAGTTCATCGCGGGGCTGGCACTCTGCGCGGCGGCCTCCTCCGTACTGCCCGCACAGATCTACAGCCTTTTCTGGACGCGGTACAACCGCACCGGGCTGCTGTTCACCCTCTACGGCGGGCTGACGGTGGCATTCCTGCTGCAACTCTTTTCCCCGACCGTATCCGGCACGCCCCAGGCCCTCTTCCCTCACCAGGACTTCGCGTTCGTGCCGCTGCACTTCCCGGGCCTGATCGCCATCCCGGCCGGATTCCTGCTGGGCCGGCTGGGCACCTGGGCGGGGCCGTCGAAGCCCATGCCGGAAGCCGACGTGCCGACACTCTCCGAGCCCCGGGGGTCCCGGGGACGGCACCGGACCGGCGTCGCGGCGACGGGCCGAGAACGGCGGCACCACGGAGCGGAATGAAATCCCAGCCACCGCGTACGTCCGCGTCGGGCACTCTCCTTCGGGTTCGGCCGAACGGAGTACGGGTGCGCCCGGTCCGGGCGTACGCGGCAGCACGCCCGGACCTGCTGACCGCTGTACAGGCCCCCTGGGACCTCCCGCCTTCGCGATGCCCCGAGGACCGCAACAAAAACAGTCAGGGCTGACTCTTAAACCTTCCCACTAAACAGTCAATGCTGTATGTTTAATTTCGGCCGACACGGACGTCGGCGCAGTCGACGCCCCCGCCACGGGGCGAAACAGCAAGGAGTAGCCATGTCCGCCGACATGCCGGAGTACCGCACGCTCTTCATCGGTGGCCGCTGGGTCGAGCCCTCGGGTGCGGACGTCATCGAGGTGGTCTCACCCCACGACGGCAATCTCGTCGGCCGGGTCCCGCACGCGACCCGCGAGGACGTGGACCGCGCGATCACCGCCGCCCGCGCCGCGTTCGACGACGGCCCATGGCCTCGGATGGCCATGGAGGAGCGCCTGACGATCCTCGACCGGCTGCAGAAGCTCATGGCGGCCCGCGCGCAGGAGTTCGCGGCCCTCATCTCCCGCCAGAACGGCTCCCCCATCGGCTGGAGCGTCACCAACCAGGTCCTCGGGGCCATCGGTCACTTCGCCGTCACCGCCCGGGCCGCCGCCGCCCTTCCCATGGAGGAGCAGCGCCAAGGGATGCGCTCCCCGCTGGTGGTACGCCGCGAACCCGTAGGCGTCGTCGCGGCCGTCGTCCCGTGGAACGTGCCCCAGTTCACCGCGGCCTCCAAGCTCGCCCCCGCGCTGGCCGCCGGCTGCACCGTGGTTCTCAAGCCGTCGCCGGAGACACCGCTGGACGCGTACCTCCTCGCCGAGGTCGCCGCCGAGGCCGGCCTGCCCGAGGGCGTGCTGTCGGTGTTGCCCGCCGACCGTGAGGTGAGCGAGTACCTCGTCGCCCACCCCGGCGTCGACAAGGTCGCGTTCACCGGCTCCGTCGCCGCCGGCAAGCGCGTGATGGAGGTGGCCGCCCGCAACCTCACCCGCGTCACCCTCGAACTCGGTGGCAAGTCGGCCCTGATCGTGCTTCCGGACGCCGACGCCGACACAGTCGTCAGTACGGTCCTGACCGGCTCGTTCCTCAACAACGGTCAGGCCTGCGTGGCCCTGACCCGCGTCCTTCTGCCGCGCGCGCGGTACGAAGAGCTGACCGTCCGCCTGACCGAGGCGGTGGCCGCCCTCAAGGTCGGCGACCCGCTCGACCCCACCACCGACGTCGGCCCGCTCGTCACCAAGCGCCAGCAGGCACGCAACCTCGACTACATCCGCATCGGCGTCGAAGAGGGAGCGACCCTGCTGACCGGCGGCGCGGTGCCGGAGGGCCTGGAGGCCGGCGCCTACGTCCAGCCCACTCTCCTCGGAGACGTCACCAACGACATGCGCGTCGCCCGCGAAGAGATCTTCGGCCCCGTCGTCTGCCTCATGCCGTACGACGACGAGGACGAGGCCGTACGCATCGCCGACGACTCCGACTACGGCCTCTCCGGCGCCGTGGTCACCGCCGACACCGAACACGGTCTGGAGATCGCCCGCCGCATACGCACCGGCACCTTCACCGTCAACGGATTCACCATCGACCTGACCGCTCCCTTCGGCGGCTTCAAGAGCTCCGGGATCGGCCGCGAGTTCGGTGCCGCGGGTCTGACGGCCTATCTGGAGCAGAAGGCGATCGCGCTGCCCGCGACCTGAGCGATCCACTCCGCCTTCCGGCCCGGCGTTCAGCCCGCGAGGCCGGAACCCGGGCCCCGGCCGGGCGATCCCTCCCCGGACCACCCGGCCAGGCCCACTCCCCCACCCTCATCACCCACCGGTGGCAGCGCTGCCACCCTGAGGAGTCACCATGCTCGCCGCCCTCATCACCGCACCCGGCCAGGAAAAACTGGAGCTCCGCGACGACGTCGAGGCCACCGGCTTCGGCCCCGGCAAGGTCCGCGTCGCCATCAAGGCCACCAGCCTGTGCCACTCCGACCTCTCCGGCATGTCCGGCAGGATCCCCGGCCCCGCCCCGCTCGTCCTCGGCCACGAGGGCGCCGGTCAGGTCCTGGAGGTCGGTGACGGCGTCACCCACGTCCGGCCCGGCGATCCGGTCATCGTCAACTGGCGCCCGGCCTGCGGCCGTTGCCCACACTGCCGCATCGGCGAGTCCAACCTGTGCGACAGCGGCTCCCAGGCCATGCGCACACCGGGATTCACTTCCCGGGGCACGGACCTGTACCGCTTCATGGGCGCCGGCACTTTCGCCGAGGAAGTCGTCCTCGACGCCGGATTCGCCGCCCCTCTGCCGCACGACGTCTCCTACGAGGCCGCGGCACTCATCGGCTGCGGTGTCACCACGGGGATCGGTGCAGCGATCAACTCCAGCGGCGTCAAGCCGGGGGAGAGCGTGGCCGTCATCGGATGCGGCGGTGTCGGGATCAGCGCCGTGATGGGCGCGAAGGCTGCGGGAGCCGCGCAGATCGTCGCCGTCGACCCGGTGGCCCGCCGCCGGGACTGGGCGCGCGACTTCGGCGCCACCACCGCCGTCGCTCCCGACGAACTCGCCGGCGGCGTGGCCGACCTCACCGGCGGCTTCGGCTTCGACCACGTCATCGAGGCCGTCGGCCGCCCCGGCACCGTCCGCTCCGCGTACGAGGCCGCCCGTCGCGGCGGGACCGTGTGCCTCGTCGGAGTCGGCGGTTTCGAGGACATGCTGCCGGTCAATCTCCTCGAACTCTTCGCCAGCTCCAAGCGCATCGTCCCTTCCGTGTACGGGGGCGACGACGTGGCCCGCACCTACGACCGCATCATCGGCCTGCTGCGCGCGGGCCGGATCGACCTCGAGGCCCTTGTCACCCACCGCCTGCCTCTGGCCCAGGTGAACGACGCCCTCGACCTGATGCGCAGCGGCGAAGCCCTGCGCGTCATGCTCACCAGCGACTGAGTCCCGCCCGCGCGGGTGGCTGCCTCCTGCGCCGCGCACAGCAGCCGCCCGCCGCCGACCCGTAGACTTTTCGCATGTCACAGCCCTGCCGCCCCACTCGTACCCGACGCGTTCAGCAACGTGCCCTGGACACCCGGGAGCTGCTGCTCGACACCACGGTCAACGTCCTGGTCGACCAGGGCTACGCGGGTTTCTCCACGAACGCCGTCGGAGAGGCCGCGGGTGTCACCCGGGGCCGGCTCGTCCACCACTTCCCGACCAAGCTCGCCCTCGTCGAGGCCACCCTCGACCACCTCGTCGAGCTCTACCGAGCACGCATCCCTCTGCACCTGCGGCTCATCACCGAGGGGCCGACCGAAGGCCGTCTGGTTCGAGCCCTCGACACCTTGTGGAGTCTGAAGCGGACTCGTGAGTACCAGGCTTGCCTGGAACTCATGGCAGGAGTCCGGGGCGACCAGGAAATACAGCGCGCCCTGCACGCCTTCGAACGCAACCTGGACACGGCACTGTCCGACGCGGTCCACCAACTGGCCGGCACCCGCGCCGAACAACCGGGCTTCGAGCCGAGCCTCACCACCACGATCCACGCCATGCGCGGTCTCCTGCTCACCGCCCGTGCGCTCGGCCTGAGCGACGGGGACTTGGAGGCCGAGTGGTCCGCCATGCGCGGCCGCCTCGTCCTGCTCTTCACCGAGTTCGATCCCGAGGGAATCTAGGGTCTGTTGCGAAAGTGGATCAAGGTCGTAGATGATCAGCCTGTGGGGCGTGGTGAGCTGACGAACGGCCAGTGGGCCCGCTTAGAACCCTTGCTGCCTGTTGGTAAGAAGCCGGGCCGTCCGTGGACCTGGACGCGTCGGCAACTGCTCGACGGCATAAGGTGGCGGACCGGGGCACCGTGGCGGGACATGCCCGAGCGATATGGACCATGGGACCGGGTCTACGACCTGTTCCGGCGCTGGCAGCGCAACGGCACCCAGAAGCGCATCCTGGAGCAACTGCAGGCCGAAGCCGACGCGAAGGACCTGATCACCTGGGATGTAAGCGTGGACTCCACCATCGCCCGAGCCCACCAGAACGCCGCCGGGGCGCGTAAAAAGGGGATCTGCAGAAGGAGCCTCCCGGCAGCGTCGATATAGAGCCCGACGACCACGGCCTCGGACGCTCACGGGACGGGCTGACCACCAAGTTGCACCTGGCGGTCGAGCAGGGACAGAAACCATTGTCCCTACTCGTCACCGCCGGCCAGTGCCACGACAGCCCCCAGTTCCAACCGGTCCTGGACGCCATCCGCGTGCCCCGAATCGGGCCGGGCCGACCACGCTCCCGGCCGGACAAGGTCCGTGCCGACCGGGCCTACGGCTCACGCGCGAACCGCGCCTGCCTGCGCAGGCGCGGCGTGCGGTGCGCCATCCCGGAGAAGGCTGACCAGATTCGCAATCGCCAGAGGCTCGGTTCCCACGGTGGCCGCCCGCCGAAGTTCGACAAGGCCGACTACAAGCAGCGGCACGCCGTCGAATGGGGGATCAACCGACTGAAACGCCATCACGCCGTCGCCACGAGGTACGACAAACTCGCCGTCCGCTATCACGCGACCGTGCTGGTCGCAGCCACCAACGAGTGGCTGCGACCAGCACGGACCCGATTCTCCTAGCCGTTGATGTCGAGTGCTGTTCCGTACAGCCGGTCCACCTTCAACCGGATGACCACTCGGCGCTCGGCAACCAGCTGCTCCAGAAACGCGTCCTCATTCTCCGGCTTCGCAGCCTGCGGGATCATTCCGAGCAGTTCCCGACCAACCGCATCGCCAGGAACCCTCGTGATCTCCGAGACCTCGGCCTCGCCTTCGGCAACGGCGAACGACCACACGTCGCCGCCCTGCACATGCAGTGAGGCACGCGGATCGCGTCGCAGGTGCCCGACCTTGATGCGGTCGACCGTCGTGGAGAACCGCACGATACGGGCCTCGGAGTCCCAGCTGTACAGCATGGTGGTCAGGTGCGGATGGCCACTGCGCTTGACAGTGGCGAGCGTGCCGAACTGCTGCTTGCCAAGCAGATCGGAGAGGGCTTCGTCGGACAGTGGGCGAGGCGCTGGTCCTTGAGTCATGACGTGATCAACATCCCTAGCCGCCCAACAATTTCGTGGACACCGTGAGTCCCATCCCCACTTTCACGACACGCCCTAGTGTTCCGAGTCGGGAATTCCATTCAGATGTGTAGGCTTGCCCTATGGCACGGATGGGGCGGCCGAAGGCCGAGTTGACGCTGTC
>NZ_JBVJMD010000094.1:0-17477 GCF_055584385.1 Streptomyces sp. NPDC104096 | reverse complement strand
CCGCCTCCAGGCCATCGAACGGGACACCGAAGTGGCCTGAGCAGTGGTGCACGCAACTTCGTACGCGGTGGTGCACTCAGACAAGTACGCAGACAACCGATGCGCAGTGGGTGCGGATCGAGCCGTTGTTGCCGGACCGGACGCCGGTGTGGGGTGGCCGCTGGAGGGATCACCGGGAGGTGATCGATGCGATCGTCTTCAAGTTCCAGACCGGGACCCAGTGGGTGTACCTGCCGGAGAGATTCGGCAACTGGCGGGGCGTCTACAACCGTCTGCGGATGTGGGCCGTCGACGGCACCAGGGAGCGGGTGTTCACCGCGCTGATGGCGCAGGCCGACGCCAACGAGGACCTCGACTGGACGGTCTCGGTGGACTCCACGATCGTGCGTGCCCACCAGCATGCGGCGGGGTCCCGTAAGACGGGGCCCCGGCCGGCGAACCCGACGACCACGCCATCGGCCGTTCCCGCGGCGGGCTGACCACGAAGATCCACCTGGCAGCCGACGCCCGCTGCCGTCCGCTGGTCTTCGTGGTCACCGCTGGGCAGTCAGGCGACGCACCGACCTTCACCGACGTCATGGCCCGACTGCGGGTTCCCCGGCTCCGCGGCCGGCCACGCACCAGGCCGGACGTGGTCCTGGCGGACAAGGCGTATGCGTCCCGGGCGATTCGCGAGCACCTGCGGCGCCGCGGCATCCGCGCCGTGATTCCCGTTCCCGTCGACCAACGTGGTCACCGTTTGCGTCGCGGCAGACCACCCGCCTTCGACCGCGAGACCTACAAGCAACGCAACACCGTCGAGCGCTGTATCAACCGCCTCAAACAGTGGCGAGGCATCGCCACTCGCTACGAGAAGACGGCAACCATCTATCTGGCCGGGCTGTATATCACTGGCATCTTCCTCTGGTCGGGATCATGATCGACACTTTGCTGCGCAGTTCGAGGAGTGAGCCATGCGCGACGGCTATCCGAGCTTTCCCGGGTTCGGGAACGTCTGCCTGGAAGACAGCTACGTACTGGACATCGCACTCCGTCCTGGGCTCTTGACTCTCCAGCTCGAACTGCTGCTCTTGCCGTCACATCCCCAGTGGCGCCCCCCACTGCCCGGGGAACGTGCCTGTTTCCGGCGAGCCACCATCGTGTTCCCGCGCGTGCGCGACGCGCACTGGAAGGGCCAGGGCGTCATCCCACCTTCCACCGACCCCGACGGCACGGTGGACTTCGGATCGGTCGATGCTCTGAACAGGGTCCAGGGCACCTATCAGATGCAGGGGGACTGGGGAGAGATCATCCTGCGGTCGGATACGCCTTCACTCTCCATCGCTTCGGAGCCCACAGCCTGATCCAAACGAAACGGCCTAGCATCAGCCCGTGACAAGAACGCCGAGGCCAGGAACCCACTGCCCCGTATGCGGGCTCGATCAGGGATTCGAACCGTGGGGTTCCGACGGTCTGACGCCGTCGTTCGCCATCTGCGACTGCTGCTTTATCGAGTTTGGCCATGAGGACGCCTCGGACGCTGGAGTGGGCAGTGCACGAGCCGCATGGATCCAGGCAGGCTGTCCCTGGCGCGGGTCGGAAAGCGAACGACCGACGGGTTGGGATCCCCAGCTGCAACTGGTCGACAGCCTGAAGCTGTCGTAGGCCCTGGCAGTGGACAGCGGGACACGAGCCGCAAGCCCCGTTCACCCGTCGGAGCATATGATCGCGAGTCGGGCGTCGCCCGACTTCGCCGACGCCCTGCACCGCAGCCGTAGCCGGCCTCGGTCACGATTACCGGCACCTGCAGGCCCTGCGACGCCGGCCGGTGCAGCAGTCCCAGGGCCAAGCACGTTTTGGACACACGCCCGGCCTCGTCGGGTACTTCGGCCTGCTGGCGCCGCCGGTCGTCGTCCGCCCACTCCTCGAGCAGGAGCAATTCCCACTCCGGCGGGCACGACACGGTGTCGGTGGCCGCGTGCATGCTGACCGCCGAGTACCGGGCCGCTCGTCGGCGGGTGGCGAGTGGTGGGAAGCCGTGACCACGAAAGACGGCCGGCGATCGTGCTGGAGTCGTAACAAGCGCCGGGTTCCGCGCGGGCGGTTTCGCGACATAGCCTCCTCACCACTGCGGCCCTGCACCCCGGTGCGGGGCCGCTCTTGTATTCCCCTGCGACGGATATTCCGTGGCCGCTTTGGTGGCTGCGGCGGCTTGCGGCTCCTGGGTGCCGATCGAGCACGTTGCTCCGCGACCGGCCGGACGTTTTCGTGCCGGACGCACCTCACCGCATTGGAGGGCAGCGGCCATGACCACGCTCGACACCACCACGACCGCCGAGCACGACTCCTACACAGCCGGCACCTGCCTGAGCCGAGCAGTCAGCGGCAGCCTCTTCCCGGGACAAGACGTCCCGGTGCGGATCACGAACGCCACGAACGCAGGACATCACGTGCCCGTGCTGGCAGTCGCAGGCGGCACCGCCTCGGGCAAGTCGACCCTTGCGCAAGCGTTCGTGCTCCACCGGCCCGGGGCTGTGGCCCTCATCCACCTCGACGACTTCTACGTGCCCGCGCACGATCCACAGCGCGGGATGCGCACGCTGAGCGCCACGGGTGCCGAAACGCTGGACTGGAACCATCCCGGTTCCATCGACGAGGACGCAGCGGCTGCCGCGGTCGACGCAGCGGCTGCCAGCGGCCGGTACCGCCTGGTTGTGGTCGAGGGCTTGTTCGCCCTCGCTCTTCCCAAAATCGCAGATCAGGCCACATGGGGGATCTACGTCGATGCGCCCGATGACGTCCGCCTGGCCAGGAAGCTGTTGCGCAAGATCGAGATTCAGTGCCAGGACCCGGCGATCTCTTTGCGTAACTACCTGAACAGCGGCCGCGAACGGCACACGGACTTCGTCGCCCCCTCCCGGGCCCGGGCGGATCTCGTACTCGACGGGATGATGCCGACGGCGGACCTGCTGACCGCGGTCGACAACCTGGTCGGCCCGCATCTTGCGCCCGCCCGCTGAACCATGGGACAGGTGTAGGGCTCGGCAGCTTTTCCATATTGCTGAGCCCCGGGCGTGCTGCCCGGTCGGGTCATGGCGCCGACCCAGAGTACGAACGCCTGCTTCGACAAGGGTCGCCTCTTTGGCCGGCCCGTACTCTGGCGGGCGTGGGTGGTGTGAGGTCCGCACAGCTTGCAGGACGGGCCGAGCTGCACCAGAGCACGCGGCCTTCGCCGCCTGTGACCACCAGGGACCTGACGGCGTTCTGCTTGTCCTTGCCGGAGATGAACCTCTCGAGGTCCTTGCATCCGGCAGCGGGCCGACGGACCCGGATCTCGGTGCCGTCGATGATGCCGATCGTCCTGCTCGCGCCGAGATGGTGACGGCAGACCGGACCCGGTCGTGGAAGCGGACGCAGCCAAAGCGGAAACCTCGTTCCTTGCCGTGAGCGGATCGGCGATACAGGCTCGGGTGGGTGTACGACACAAGAGACTGCCGGCCACCGTAGCGAGACAGGCATCCGGCAGCGGCCGGATCAGACAACCTCAACGCCTTCGTGTGCATGCCCCGGCGCGCTGCGCCGTTTCCGCTGTGCCGGGCCGCCAGCTCTGCTACGACTTGACCGGGAACGGGGGGAGAGGACTATGTCGGAGTACCAGCACTACCAGTTCGCGGTCGATGCCCCGTTGACCGACGGGCAGCTCGCGCAGATCCGCGCGCTGACGACGCGCGCAGACCTGACTCGGCACAGTTTCGTGAACACCTATGGCTGGGGCGACTTCAAGGGGGACCCCCGGCGGCTGGTGGAGACCCACTACGACGCCCATCTGTACTTCGCGAACTGGGGCACCCGGCGGCTGATTCTGCGCTGGCCCGCCACTGTCCTGTCCCTGGACACCGCACGGACGTACTGTGCCGGCGGCTCGGCGGAAAGCTGGCAGAACGGGGGATACGTTCTGATCGCCCTGACCTCCGATCCCGAAGACGACGTCGAGGACTTCAACGACCTCTTCGGCTTCGAAGAGGATGATTTCGACGGGGACCGGGACAAGGAGTGGCTGCCGTCCATCACCCGCGCCCGCCGACAGGTCGCCGAGGGAGACCTGCGCCTCCTCCACCTCGCCTGGCTGCTGTGCGCACACAACGGCGAACTCGACGACGACGGCCTGGAACCCGCCGTACCACCAGGACTGGCCGACCTGCCCGAGCCCCTGGCCGACCTGGCCACGTTCCTGCGCATCGACGAAGACCTCATCGCGGCCGCAGCCCAACACGCACCCCCGCCGACGCCCCGCCCCACACTCGCCGTCCACCGGGCCTGGACCGCCACCCTCGACACGGCGGAGAAGGACACCGTCCTCGCCCAGCTCATCCACGACGGCGACCCTCACCTCCTGTCCGAGCTGCGCCGCCGCTTCCTGGAGAGCCGGCCGTCCAGCGACCCCGCTCCCGCACCCCGCACAGTTGCCGAACTCCGCGCCGCAGTCCCTGCCCGGAAGACGCTGCGTATCGCCCGCGAGAAACAACGGGCGGCCGAGGAACGCGACCGGGAGGTACGTCAGGCGCGCGAGGCCCAAGACCGGCGACTGGCCGACCTGCAGCACCATCCCGAGGCGGCCTGGCACCGCGTGGGAGAACTCCTCTCACAGCGAGGAACCCGCCACTACCCAGAGATCGTCCGTCTTCTGGGAGATCTGGCCGCCCTCGCCGACCGGGACGCCACCACCGGCGCATTCGCGGAGCGGTACGCCCAGTTCATCGCCACTCACCGGACGAAGAAGGCCCTGATACGCGCTCTCAGAGCCGGGGGACCTGCCTGCACCGCCCTCATCGCTCTCACCCCCGCGACGGACTGAACCCCCAGCACCGGCCCGTCCTGTGGCGTAGCTACGGCTCCCTCAGCGCTGGTGTGCCGCTGCACGGAGCGGGGACCTGAGCAGGTAAGCCTCGCCGGGCGGCCACCGGTCAGCGCAGTTTCCTTCTCCACAAGCCCATCGTGCACGGTCCCACCCGGTATGCGACCCGGTCGGTAAGGGACGTGCTCACGCCAGATCTTGAGAGTGCGCAGGTCATCGCGAACGAGACGGTCGCGTTCAGCCGCACTCAGCCAGCAGGCCTGCGAGCCGCAATGGTCCTTAAGACGGCCGGACGAACAACCTCGAAGCTGCACAATGCTGTCTGCTCCAGCAAGGGGCACCCTCGCCGCCGCACAGTAGGCCATCGCCACGGACTGGACGACCGCGTTCAGCAGCCCGGGCTTCAGCTGACCAGACACCCGGCTCGCCCGGGCCGCGATCGGCCGGGCGCGAATGCCGTGCACTGAGGTCGGGGTGTGGGAGCGTGGCAGGAGTCCGGGCCCGCTGCAATCCCCCGTAGCGGCGGGACCGGGCTCCTTGCCACGGACGAGCGCCTCGCCACCATCAGGCTCAGCCTGCCGACTGTGACCCGCATGGACGCACACGACAGCTGGTAGAGGCCTGCTCACAGCATTCGGCACGAGACCGGCGGCACGTACGATGCGAAACGGTTCGCCCCCGACAGCTGACATGCCGGGGCGGAACCGTTCGTCGACGTGGCGGGGGTCAGCCGAGCCAGACGATGTCCAGGACGGACAGGTGGCGCAGGGCGCGGTTGGCGAAGTAGATCACGGAGAGCTGGCCGACGGACGCGATCCGGATGTCCTCGCCCTCCGGGTCGTCGGTGTCCCACTGCGGGTATCCCCACGGGACGTCGGCGGCGGCGCCCATGACGTCCCAGGCCATCTGCTCCGCGTGCTCGGGCAGGGCGGCGAGCGCCTTCGTGGCCTGCGCGGAGAGGCGGACCGCGTACGGCTGTCCGGTCACCGGCGCCTGCTCCGGATTTCCTCGAGGTCCACGAAGCCGGTGTCGTCGCGGCCGGAGGCGAGGAACGCGTCGACCGCCGGGGCGGAAGCAACGCGGGCCTGCCAGACCTGGACGACCTCGTATAGGTGGGCGAGGGAGAACGTCCGGCGCGACTCTTCCAGGGCCGCCGCCCACTCCTGCTCGAAGGCCGGCACCCACCGCTCCGCGCGCGTGCTGGCGCGCAGTTTGGCAAGCAGTTCGGCCGGAGCTTCCGGCGCGGGGGTGTACGGCGTGACGGGGGCGTGGTCGGGCTGCGCGCTCATCGGCTGTTCCTCCCGGCGGGTCGTACCGCCAAAGTAGCCGTCTCCAGGGCGGAGGAAGAGGGGTTCGGCGGTCGCTGCTGCAGCTCCTCTTCCCAGTCAGGGAAGTCGGCGGCTTCCTCCTGGCGCTGGTATTCGTCCGAGGCATCGCGGTTCGCCTTGCGTTCCGCGTTGTTCTTCGGGCTCGGGAACGGGTAATGAGCCAAAGCACATTGGTTGTCACCATCGGCGTCCGCTGGCCTGCGACTTCGACCGGGCAAGGCAAGCCGGTTGTCACCAGGTCGGCGCGCTTTTTGTCACCAATAGCGCTCGAAGCATGGTGAGGGTCACCGGCTCCTGACTTCGGGCCGACCGCGCCAGGTCCTCCACTCTGCCTGTCCCCGCAGCCCGCACGAACAGGCTGAGCTGCTCCTGAACGGGATGGTCCACGACGACTCCAGGATGGGGCTCGCACTGTAGGCCGTCGGCGGCGGCCGGGTCCCGTCAGCCGACGGGATCCTCCGACACCGTGGTGTACCGGTGCCGTGCCCACAGCGGCAGCGCGACCCAGCACGCGAGGTACCAGGCCACTACCGTGCCCACCAGCCAGGGTACGAAGCCGTCGTGCGTGGCCACCCGGAGGATCAGGAACAGGGCGGAGGTGAGCGTGGCGACCAGCAGCGCCAGGCCGAGGAAGATGAGCCGCGCCGCCCAGCGCACCGCCTGCGCCTTGATGCTGCGGCCGGAGATCAGCCGGTGGAAGGGGACCGGCGCGATGAGGGCGCCGGTCGCCGTCGCGCCGAGGACGACCGTCGTGATGTAGATGAACCGGTCCGTGTGCGACAGGTGCCCGAAGGCCGGGGTGAACGCCACGCTCAGCAGGAAGCCGAAGAGAATCTGGACGCCGGTCTGCGTGACCCGGATCTCCTGCATCAGTTCGTTCCACTGCCGGTCGGCCCGCTCGGCCTCGGACTCCTCCCGCTGCGCCTCCTTGGCACCCTCCGCCTGCCTCGCTTCCGCGACCCCGCTGTCCGCCACGACCCCTCCCGGTGTGCTCGTCCGTATGGGCGAGCGGATACCCCAGTTCGCCACCGCCGTGCACCCCGAATTGGCTTTTCCTTGACCTCGCGTTGATCTGCGCCATGCGTGGGACTGCGTGTTCGCGGCGTGCACCCGATGCTGGAAGGGCGGCGAATCCGTCCGTCCACTTCGACCGCAGGAGCACCGACATGGCGAAGAAGAACCCGCGCAAAGGCGACACGGCGTCCTGGAGCAGTCACGGCCAGAACGTCACAGGCACCGCGAAGAAGGAGATCACCAAGGACGCGGAGGTTGCCGGGCGCAAGGCGAGGGCCCCGTCTGAGGAGCCTCAGTACGAGGTGGAAAGGGAGAAGGACGGACGCGACGCGGTCCACGACCCGGAGGAGAGGACGACCTTCCGGCGCCGCACCTCGCAGGTGACAACAAGGCTGCCTATGTAACAACTACCGTGCTTCGGCTCAGGTAATGTGCCGAAGCGTGATCGTTGCCACCTTCGGGATGGGTGGTCTGGCTGTTTGGTTCTTGTGAGGCAATTTGGTTGTCACCGATGAGGCATAGCGCTTGTCACCAACGGCCGTTCAGCAGCCTTTCTGTCACCCGTTCCGAAGAGGAACTTCGTCATCAGCCTGGAGCGACTGCTGCAAGAACCTCAGAACCACTTCCACGAACACCGTTGGCTGGGCGTGGTGGATCAAGTGCCCGGCCGGAATGGTGACGACTCGCCCGTGAGGAACGCGGCGGGCCAACTCAGCGATGCCCTCCTGGGGAACATGGCTTCCCGGACCGCCGGCTACGGCAAGGGTCTCCGCAGTGATGTTGCTGAGGCTCTCCAGCCACTTCGGATCAGGTGCATCGATCTGCCGCTTGACGGCCAACACCATCTCCCAGTCGAACGTCAGCTTCCCATCCGGCCTGATCGGCCTGGACTGCTCGCGGGGGCGTGGCACCGGGACATCCTCCAGGACGAGCCGGTCCACACGCTGCGGATACTCCCCGGCGAACAGGTAGGCAACGATCCCGCCCATCGAGTGCCCCATCAGATCAATGCGGTCAAGAGCCAGCGCATCCAGAAAGCCGAGCACGTCGTCCCGCATCAGCTGCAGCGAGTAGTCCCCCGGCCAGTCGCTTCGGCCATGACCGCGGAGATCGAGAGCATAGACACGCCAGCTGCGGGCGAAGACCGATGCCACGACGTCCCAGTCCGCAGCACCCTCGCCCAGTGCATGCAGCAGGACGAGCGGCGGAGCTTCCGGCGGGCCCGAGACCTGATAGGCCAGCCGGATTCCACCAACGTCAACCGAGCGGTGATCAACCATGTCCTAAACCTAGCGAGGGACCGCCGTCGCGGACACGGCGTTCGCCAGCGGCCGAACCGACCACCATCAGCATGGTGACAACCAGCCTGCCTTCGTGACAGCTATCGCGCCTCGGCTCAGTAATTGATGCTCGCCATTCTCGTTTCTGACCCTCTCAGTAATCGACGTCGATGCAGTCGGTATCCGTAAATTCGACTTCCAGGCGGTCGGCACGATGGCCGTTGTCCTTGAAGTAGACCTCCTGGAGACCCAGGGCGTCGGCGTAGTTGACGGACGTCCGTTTCGTGATCATGTGAGCTGAAGGATGGCGAGCCGAGGGTTCCCCGTTCACGGACGTTGTGCCTCGGGGCTGTTGCGTCTGCCAGCACCGTCAGGTGGAGCGAGCCGACTGTGCTGGGGGATGATCTTCTGTGTGGTTGAAGAGGCAGGTGCCGGTGCGGACGACGCTTGTGCATGGGATGAGCGACTGGGCCGGGCGTTCGGACTGACAGCGGATGATGCGGCTGCGAGGACCGCAGCGCTTGCCCATCTGGCTGAGGCACGGAGGCAGGTCGCGGACGCGCTCGGTCGGTCCAACGAGATGTGGCGGCTGACGTTGCCCCTGGGAGCGGAGGAGCAGTACCGGGAGCCGGCCTTTCTTCAGGCGCGTCGGAGGCATTACCAGGCGCAGAGACGTTCACTGCCTGACGGGCTATGGGGTCGCCCTGCGAGCGGGGATCTGGCGACTTGGCCGGGGCTGCCCTATGCGTTGCTTTTCCTGGAGTGGGAAGCGAAATACCCGCGGGAGTGGACGCAGCATGCGAAGGCGTGGGGTACGAAGCAGAGTCTTATCCGGGATATGGCCCTGGTTCACCAGGAGGAGGCGATCAGGGCGAAGCTCACCGATCTGGTCGAGGTGGTCGTCCTTCGCGCGTATCGCTGCAAGGATCGCGAGTACGTGCGGGTTGCCCGGGCTGTCGACAGCGCTGACCTGCGCGGCAGGCTCGATCGTGCGGTCGATTCGGACAGTCCGTGGGCTCGGTGCCATGCAGGGTATGTGCTCTGGCTCCTTGATCGCCCTGACATGCCGAGCACACCTCATGTCTGGCGGGCCTGGGTGGCAGGCAGGGCCGCGGCGTTGACGTGACCTGGGGACGGTGCCGGGAAGGTCCCGTGATCATGGAGTGCTCTACGCCCTCGTGACCTGCCTGGAAGACCGTGCCTGCCGACGCATCATCCGCGATCCCGCTCGCCCTTGACCAGCTCCGAGAGCATCTCGATGTCGGACCCAGGGAGGTGTCCGGCCTTCTGGAGCGGCTGGCCCAGGTGCCGGACCCGCGCGATCCGCGCGGAGTGCGGCACGCGCTGGCCGTCGTCCTCGCGCTGACCGCGTGCGCGGTGCTGGCCGGGGCGACCTCGCTGCTTGCGGTCGGCGAGTGGATCGCGGACGCGCCACCGCAGGTGCTGGAGCGACTCGGCGTGCGGCCTGATCCGGTGCTGCCTCGGCGGCTGGTCCCGGCCGAGGCGACGGTCCGCCGGCTGCTGACCCGCATCGACGGAGACGCTCTGGACCGGGCGGTAGGCGGATGGCTCGCCGACCGTCGGCCTACGGGCGCCGGCCTGCGCGGACTCTCTGCGGACGGCAAGTCCCTGCGCGGCGAGGCCAAGGCTCGGGGGCGGAAGATCCACCTGCTCGCCGCGGTGGAGCACACCACCGGGCTCGTCCTGGCCCAGCTCGACGTCGGCGAGAAGACCGGGGAAACCAGGCGCTTCCAGCCGCTGCTGGACAACATCGCTGACCTGGCTGGAACCGTGGTCACCAGCGACGCGCTCCACACGCAACGCGAGCACGCCGCCTACCTCCTGGACCACCGTGCCCACTACATCGCCATCGTCAAGGGCAACCAGAAGAACCTGCATAAGCAGCTTTCGCCGAGGACGCCTCCCAGCTGCGGACCGGCAACTCACCTCGTGCCATGCCGACTTGGCGCAACCTTGCCGTCGGAGCCCTGCGAATGAACGGCGTGAAGAACATCGCCTCCGGCCTCCGCCGCAACGCGCGCGACGCCCGCCGTCCCCTCGCGTTCCTCGGCCTCGCGTGATCACAAAGCGGACGCCCGCCGACTACGCCGAAGCCCTGACCACCGCCCCGGTCCGTGAAGTCGCCACGGGCTTTGGTGTCCTGGTGCCGGGCTGGGCATGCCCGACACCGCACCGCAGACAATAGCGGAGCCTTCAACGGCCTTCGGCTGCCCGGCGGGCGGCCCTTGCGGCACGAATTCCCAATGTGCCTGAACATTGGCTTGCTCCTGGGGATCCTATGAAGTCAGGGATGGCCCTTCTTAGCTTGTTCTTTATGGTCTGGCCTGCTCGCGTTCGGCGATGGTCTCGGGCCGCCTGACTGTTTTGCCCACGTCGTAGCGGGTGGCGGGGTGCCGGTTCTTCGAGCCGAGCGGTCTGCCGGGGCCGGGTCGGTTGGGTTTGGGTGCACGTGCCGGGCAGGGCAGGTTGGGGCGGAGGTCCCTGAACCCCCGGCGGACCCGGGCGGGGGTAAGCCGGCCGGGCTCGGTCGGTTTCTCCCAGGGGCGGCGGAGGTCCGCGGCCAGCGGGCGGGCGAGGCGGAGTTGTGTGTGGGCGGCGACGATCAACCAGGTCCACCGGTCTGCCGCCTCGGGCGTGCGGAGTCTCGGGCGTGTCCAGCCCAGCGTCTGCTTGAGCATGCGAAAGGTGTGCTCGAGGTCGAATCTGCGCAAGAACGCCTGCCAGCGCAGGTCGACGTCCTCTCCCGACAGGCCGGTGGCCGACGACCACAGCCAGACGGGGAGCGGATCGTGGCCGCCCGGCAGACGGTCGACTTCCAGTCGGATCAACGTGCCCTCGATGACCGAGAGTTCGCCGGTGTGATCGATCCATGCGGAGCGAGTGGTCAGCCTCGGGTGGATGCGGTCCCAGGCCATCGAGCGAGCGGTGCCGTAGCGGTCGGTAACCTGAACGGTCGCGGCATCCGGCTCGCCCCAGGTGCCGGGCTTGGCGAAGCGGAACTCCTTGCCGTGCTTCGGCGGACGTCCGCCCTGCGGCGGCGAGATCCACGGCACTGGCACCGACTTGCGCATCACGCGGTCCGTGCGCATCCGCCCGAGGACTTCCACGGGCAGTCCTTCCCGGAGATAGGCCATGCGCGGGGCGTCGTAACCGGCGTCGAAGACGACCAGGATGTCGCGGTCACCCGCGTGCCAACGGCCCATCGCGATCAGGTCTTCGACCACCCGGCGGACCTGCGCGGCGGTGACCTCGGCGACATCGTCAGCCGGTCCCAGGCGCACGGCGTCCAGGAGTTGGCACCAGGAGGTCCGGCCCGACTCCAGCGCGGCGACGAACGAGTAGGGCCAGCCGGGCACGAACTGGTCCGAGGAGCGTCCGCTACGGCCGTAGACGTGGCAGAACAGGCGGTCCGCACTGCACGGAGCGTCCGGCCGGAGCCAGTGGGCGACGTTCACGGTCAGTACCAGACGACCGTCGGCGGCCTCGGGCTGCGGCAGCCCGGCCAGCACCTGCCGCAGCCGCGGCACATCAACACCTCCGCTGTTCAGCGCGTCGTACATCGCGCCGTGACCGCGCCGGTGCTCGGCCGTCAGGGGGAGGTCCACCGGCGTGGTCACCGGCCCGTCCGCGCACAGCAACGCGTCGGTCAGCTCGAACAGCGTGTCCCCGCGCACGGGCAGGCACTCGAAGAAGTCGTCCCGGAAGTGTGACGCCACCGCGAACGCTTCTTGCCGGGCATCGTGATGCAGCAGACTCATTCCTCCACGGCCTTCGTGCTGGTCAAGTGCCTCTTTGGTCGGAGCACAGGATCAGACGGAGGCCGTGTTCACGTCCCCGGAATCCTCGTACGAGCGATCACGTTCGGGGCATCGTTCGAGGTCAGACCATAAAGAACAAGCTTAGCGGTCAGTGATTTGTGACTGAGCGCCTCGGTTGGTGAGTGAGCGCTTGGGCTGGCGGGCAACCGGTTCGACGCGGTTGCGCCAGCGCCTGCGGCCCCTGGAAGTTGTCGTCACGGGGCACGTCGCAGGGGGCGGACGGGCCGCAGGCAGGCGTCGGACCCAGGGTGCCGGGGACGTTGGCGCACGGTAGAACGTAGGAGTGAGGGACGAGAACATCCCTGATGAGGATGCACGGCCGCGGCGCGTGGCGAGGTCGGCGATCGACTACCAGGCGCTGTTCGCGGTGACCCCCACCCCCTGCATGGTGCTGAGCCCGGATCTGGTGCTCGTTGACATCAATGAGGCGGCCTGCCGGGTGACCGGCCGTAGCCGGGAGGATCTGCTCGGGCGGTATCTCTTCGATGCCTTCCCTGACAATCCGGCGGATCCCGATGCCGATGGCGTGCGGAATCTGCAGGCGTCCCTGCACCAGGTCCTGCGCTCGAAAGAGCCGGACACGATGGCGCCGATGAAGTACGACATCCCCGTGGCCGACCGCGCCGGCGTGTTCGAGGAGCGGTGGTGGTCCGCAATCAACACGCCGGTGCTCGGGCCGGACGGGCAGGTGGAGTGGATCCTCCACCGGGGGGAGGACGTGACCGCATTCATCCTGTCCCAACGCCGCCCGCGAGAAGGCACAGCGCTCAGCGACGCGGAGGCAATGGAGGTCGAACTGTATGCGCGGGCACGCGAGCTCCAGCGACTGAACGAGGAACTGCGCCAGGCCCACGCCCGGGAGCGCCAGATCGCCGTCACCCTGCAGGAGGCCATGCTCCACTCGCCCCATCTGGCCCGTCACCGGGACACCGCGGTCCGCTACCTGCCCGCCGCCGGGTCACTGAACGTGTGCGGCGACTGGTACGAGGTGGTCGACCTGCCCGAGAACAGATTCGCCGTCGCGGTGGGCGACGTCGTCGGCCACGGCCTGGAGGCCGCCGCCGTCATGGGCATGCTCCGCAGCGCGCTGTCCGTCTCTGTCCGGGCCGTCGAAGAACCCGCGCCTGCCCTGGACGCCCTGGGCCTGTACGCACGCGATGTGGAAGGTGCACTGGCCACCACCGTCGTCCAAGCGGTCATCGACCCCCACGCCCGCCGCATCACGTACAGCAGTGCCGGCCACCCGCCCCCCGTCCTGCTCCATAAGGACGGCACCTGCGACTTGCTTTACCAGGCCACCGACCCTCCGCTGGGGGCCCGGCCCAAACACGTCCCCCGCCTGCAGGCCGACCTGCCCTACCGCTCCGGCGACACCCTCGTGCTCTACACCGACGGTCTCATCGAACGCCGTGGCGAGGACATCGACACCGGCCTGCAGCGCCTCACCGACGCGCTCGCCCGCCATGCCCGCTATAGTCCCGAACGCCTCGCCGACACCCTGCTCGCGTACCTCGGCGTCAGCAGCGGTGCCCGCGACGACATCGCCCTGATTGTCCTTCGCCTATGACCGCGCGCCACCACCTCTGAGCAGTGCGCTTCAGGACGCGGATCCGTGCCGGGCCGGTGCCGCAGTGTGTAGCGAACAGCAACACTGGCCTGGTGCGCGTCAGAGGAGGGCGTTGAGGCGGGTGAAGAGAGCCTCAAAGTGGTCCCGGGGGAGGTCGTGGAGTACCTGGCCGGGCAGTTCGGTATCGACGGTGCCTCGTGCGTGAAGCGGTACCTGGAGCGCAGGTCGACGGTGTACAGCACGCGGGCCGGACCCAGGAGCGGTTCGGGTGCCGCGACTTCACCGACCGGTGGTGGGGGCGGCAGTTCCGCGGCTTCCTGGACGGGCGGGTGTGAACGCATGCCGAGGGGCCGATCGCGTTGTTCAACCGCGCCGTGACGTGGCTGCGGAAGAACCGGGTGCTGTTGCCGGGGGTGCCGGCCCGGTAGGTGACAAAGGCTCGTAGGCGGCCGAGCGGCGCCTGTATGAGGCCGTGGCCCGGGCCACGGTTCGGGCCGATCCCGCGCTCGAGCCGGCGCTGGCCGGTCTGCTGGGGCAAGCCTGGTACGAAGGCGAGGGCGCGTGGTCCTGGCGTCGCCCCTTGCGAAAGAGCCGAAGGTCCCGGGTCGTGCTGGACATGATCACAACCTGGCACCGGTGTGTTCAGAGGGGGCGGGCGGGGCAGACAGCCGTGCGGCGGGTGGATACGGTGCAAAGAACGCGTCAGGAGCTGGCGTGCGGTGTGCCGGGAAGTCTGGTCGGCGTCCTGGGGGCAGTGTGCCCCCTTTCGTCGCTGTCACCCGGAGGCCCTGGCATGACCGGCACCCGCTCGAGGTCCCCCTTCCTCGGACTGCTCCCGCTTCCCGAGCGGCAGGCGATCGCTCAGGCCCTGCGCACCGAGACCGTCGGCGGCCTGGTCCTGCTCGGCGCGGCGGTCCTCGCGCTGATCTGGGCGAACAGCCCGTGGCACGCGGCGTACACCGCCGTTCGCGACTTCCGCATCGGGATACCGGCCCTGGGTCTGGACCTTTCCGTGGGGCACTGGACGGCCGACGGGCTGCTGGCCGTGTTCTTCCTCGTGGCCGGGATCGAGCTGAAACGCGAGCTGGTCGTCGGTGAACTGCGCACCCCGGCCACCGCCGCGCTGCCCGTCATCGCCGCGGTGTGCGGGATGGCCGTGCCTGCAGCCCTCTACCTGGCCACGGTCACGGCGGGCGGCGGAAGCAGTGCGGGCTGGGCGGTCCCCATGGCCACCGACATCGCCTTCGCGCTGGCGGTCCTGGCGGTGCTGTCCACGCACCTGCCGGCCGCGCTGCGCGCCTTCCTCCTCACCCTCGCCGTGGTCGACGACCAGGGCGCGATCCTGATCATCGCGGTGTTCTTCACCTCAGACCTGAACCCGTGGGCGCTTGCCGGAGCCGCTGCGGGACTGGTGCTCTTCTACCTGCTCCAGCGGCTGCGGGTACGCGGCTGGTGGTGGTATGTGCCCCTCGGTGTGGCGATCTGGGCGCTGATGTACAACGGCGGTGTCCACGCCACCGTCGCCGGCATCGCCATGGGCCTGATCCTGCGCACCACCCGCGACAAGGGTGAGGACGTCTCGCCTGCCGCCCGGGTCGCGCACCGTGTCCATCCGCTCTCCGCAGGCATCGTGGCGCCGCTGTTCGCGCTGTTCGCCGCCGGGGTGAGCATCTCCGGCTCTGCCCTGGTCTCGGTGTTCACCAGCTTCGAACCTCTCGGGGTGGTGATCGGCCTGGTGGCCGGCAAGGCGGTGGGGATCTTCGCCGGGACCTATCTGGCTGCGCGGTTCACTCGTGCCCAGCTCAACCCCGACCTGGCCTGGGCTGACGTGCTCGGTCTGTCGGTGCTGGCCGGGATCGGCTTCACCGTCGCCCTGCTCGTCGGGGAACTCGCCTTCCCCGCCGGCCGCAGCGGCGAGCACGTCAAGGCCGCCGTCCTGATCGCCTCGCTGATCGCCGCGGTCCTCGCCGCGGTCCTGCTGCGGCGGCGTAACGCCGTCTACCGGCGCCTGTACGAGGCGGAGAACATCGACGCCGACCACGACGGAATCCCGGACATCTACCAGCATGACTTCATGGCGGACACGCAGAACAGCGCCGCCCGCGGGCACGGGAATCACTCCTGATGTCCGGCAGAGAGGACTCAGTGGTCGTTGTCGGGGGCGGGTTCCCGCCCTGAGGGACAGGCATCCCCCTGCCGGGGCGGCGAAGCGATCCTGGCGCACGGATCTCACTCGGTCGGTGGCCAACGCTGGTGGGGCGCCAGCCGGGCGGCGCAGTCGACGGGACAGCCTGGCCCTGTCGGTGCAGGAGGCCGGTTTGTTCTCCTGAGGCGGACGGCGTCCCGGCCCAGCACAGCCCCTGTTCCGCGCTTCCTGCCGTTGGAAGGCTTGCGGCGTGCACAAAGCGGCGCACGGGTACTCGGCGGACCGACAGCGGGGGATGGCATTGCGACACCTGTGGAAAGGGGCACGACATGGTGCAGTGTGTGCGCGACATCATGACCGGTACGCCGGTGTCCGTGGAGACCGGTGCGCTGGTGACGGATGTGGCGCGGCTGATGCGTGACGAGGACATCGGCGTCGTCCTGGTCACGCGGGAGGAGCACCTGCTGGGGCTGGTGAGCGACCGGGACCTGGTGGTGCGCGGGCTCGCCGAGGGCTCGGATCCGCAGCAGATGACCGTGGCGGATCTGTGCACCGAGGAGCCCATCACCGTCACCCCCGACGACGAGCTCGAGCGCGCCGTCGCATTGATGCGGCAGCACGCCATTCGCCGTCTCCCGGTCGTCGAAGGAGACGCGCCGGTCGGCGTGATCTCGATCGGTGACCTGGCCATGGAACTCGACCGGCGATCCGCGCTCGGCGACATCAGCTCGGCAAGCCCCAGCATATGACCAGCTCGGCGGCAGGGGAGTAAGGACGACGGGGCCGTAGGGGCGCAGTCACTGTCCCTGCGGCCCCGCCAGGTCGGCACACGACGATCTGCGCCCAGCGTCTCCTCATCTGAGCCGGCACTTCGTCTGGACGGTGCCCACCCGTGACTGGCGGGTCGGAGGGCAGCTTCGGGGAATTCGGGACGTCGAGTCCGTTCGCCACCAGCGCAGGATGAGGGCGATCCGCGCGTTGCTGCTGGCTCAGCGGTGGCAGGAGGCTGTGGCGCATCGTGCGCGGAGGCCAGATGCTGTCCGGGTGCCTGTGCCGGGCCTGAGCAGACCAGCGGATCCGGTGCACCGCGACCACGACCAGGCCCTCGCGCTCACCCTCGCCGTGCTGCTCCTGCCCGGCAGCGTGCTGCTGATGTCCTGCGGGGTCGGCCCGGTCATTACGTTTGCCGCCGTGGCCGTCCTCGTCGTCACCGCCTACGCCGCCCCGGGTCGTCACCGCCTACGCCGCCCCGGCCTCGGCCCGGCCGCCCCCTGGCCCTGTACCGCGCCCTCCGCCGGCTTGACTCTGTTCATGACTTTCAGGTTCTGGCACACATTCCGTGAGGGCAGCGGTCAAGAGGGCGAGGGATCGATTTCGTCCCATTTCCACCCGGTTTGAGGGAAGTGCTCCAGCAGGGCGGAGAGGGACGTTGCCTGGTGGATGGCGAATGACCAGTCTTCTGCGGAGAT
>NZ_JBVJMD010000093.1:0-17639 GCF_055584385.1 Streptomyces sp. NPDC104096 | reverse complement strand
TGGGGGCCGTGGTGCCTGGCGACGTCCTCAAGACAACCAGCCCGGACCGGTGTCCGCAATGACCCCTTTTACTAGTTGTGGCCGCATTCGAGGCGTCGACGCCCTGTGTGAGCTGGCTCTCAATCCGCAGGTCAAAGCACGGATGGGCGTCCAAACATGTCCCTTTCCGTCCACTATCGCGGGTAGTGGGTGACGTGGGTCATGTGGGGCGCCTCACCGGTTCGACCACGCTGTGTGCGTCGGGGTTCACGGTGCGGATGCGGCGGATGTGACCGCGGTCTCGAAAGCGGCCCTGGCTTCGGACGTCGATCGGAGGACGGACCGTGATCAGCACGGCCGAGTACGCGGCCCTGTCCGCAGCGGACATCGCGCGGCACGTCCACCGAGGTGATCTGTCGGCCCGCGAGGTCGTCACGGCCGCGCTGGCGCGGATCATGGAACGCGACGACGCCGTACGGGCGTTCACCGACATCTGGGCGGAGCGAGCCCTCGCCCGCGCCGCGGAGGTCGACATCCGGCTCGCCCGTGGCGCCGTACTGCCGCTGGCCGGAGTGCCGATCGGCGTCAAGGCCGGAGAGGGCGCCGACTCCTTCCAGAACGGTCGCCTGACCGCGGCCGGGTGCGTGCCGGTCGGCGCCACCTCGGTACCGCGCGGCCGGCAGGGCTGGCAGACCTACGGTCACACCGACCGCGGTCCCACCCTCAACCCGCTCGATCCGGCTTGGTCGCCCGGCGGGTCGTCGGCCGGGTCCGCAGCCGCCGTCGCCGCCGGCCTCGTACCGATGGCCAGCGGTTCGGACGGCGCCGGCTCCGTACGGATCCCCGCCGCGTGGTGCGGGATCACCGGCTTCAAGCCCACCAACGGACTGCTGCCCGCCCGCGACCGCGCGGGACTGAACTCACCGGGTGTGCTGGTCCGGAGTCCGCTGGACGCCGCCGCCTATCTGGACGCGGTCGCCCCCGTACGGACCGTCTCGACGGACCCGGCAGCGCCACCCACCGCCGCATGGTCGGCCACCCTGGGGTACGCCGACACCGACGCCGCCGTGGCCGCCGTCGCCCGTCGGGCCGCGCGGACACTTGCCGACCAGGGCATTCTCGCCGTACTGACGGACCGGCCGCTGACGCTGGAGGACCCCGCGCCGGCCTGGACGGCGTTGCGGGCGGGTGGCCAGCCGCCCGCGGACGTGGACCGTGTCGTCGCGGTCAACGGTGCACGCCTGCGGGACTGCTTCGCGCACGCCGACCTGCTCCTCACACCCACCACACCGCACCCGCCGCACGGCCACGACGGTCCCGGAGCCCGGATGAGTGTGGCATTGACCTGGGCTTTCAACATCACGGGACACCCTGCGCTCAGCCTGCCCGCCGGACGCACCGCGCGCGGCGAACCGGTCGGCCTGCAACTGGTCGCCCCCCATGGTGCCGACGCCCGGCTCCTGGCCGTGGCCTCCCGTGCCGCGCGTGCTCTGTCGGCCCGTACGGCCGCTCCGGACGAGGGGACCGGCGACGTAGGCTGGAAGCCGGTGCTCTGAGAAGTCGCCCTCTTCAGGGACGGCACCCGCCCGGAGGGTGGCCAGGACGCGCGGTCGGCAGCAGAGCCTGGCCTGCGCACGGCCGCCGGCATCCGAAGAGACGGCGCCGAAGGGACGGCGATCACGCATGAGCGACAACGGAAACCAGGCAGTGGCGTATCTCGAGCCGGGTGTGGTCGAGGTCAGGACCACGGACTACCCGACGCTGGAACTCCAGGACGGGCCGGGGGTGGCGCCCGAGAACATCGGCCGTATGTGTCGGCACGGGGTCATCCTCAAGGTGCTCGCCACCAACATCTGCGGCAGCGACCAGCACATGGTGCGAGGGCGCACGACGGCGCCCGCGGGGCTGGTGCTCGGACACGAGATCACCGGAGAGGTGGTGGAGCGGGGCCCGGACGTCGAGTTCGTCGAGGTGGGTGATCTCGTCTCGGTGCCGTTCAACATCGCCTGCGGGCGGTGCCGCAACTGCAAGGAACGCAAGACCGGTATCTGTCTGAACGTCAACCCGGCCCGGCCGGGGGCGGCGTACGGCTATGTGGACATGGGCGGCTGGGTCGGCGGCCAGGCCCGGTACGTGATGGTCCCGTACGCGGACTTCAACCTGCTGAAGTTCCCCGACCCCGACCAGGCACGCGAGAAGCTCCTCGATCTGACCATGCTGTCGGACATCTTCCCGACCGGCTTCCACGGTGCTTACACCGCGGGCGCGGGCGTCGGATCCACGGTGTACGTCGCCGGAGCGGGGCCCGTCGGTCTGGCCGCCGCGGCGGCGGCACAACTGCTGGGCGCGGCCGTCGTCATCGTCGGGGACCTCAACGCCGAACGCCTGGCACAGGCACGGAGTTTTGGCTGCGAGACCGTCGATGTGGCCGGCGCCGCCGTGGCGGACCAGATCGAACAGATCCTGGGCGAACCCGAGGTGGACGCGGCCGTCGACGCGGTGGGCTTTGAAGCCCGCGGACACGGCAAGGACGCCGAGGAGGCGCCCGCGACCGTCCTGAACTCGCTGATGAGCATCACCCGCGCGGGCGGTGCCCTCGGGATTCCCGGACTGTACGTCACGGACGACCCCGGCGGCGTCGACGACGACGCCCGGACCGGGACGCTGAAGGTGCGGCTCGGCCTCGGCTGGGCGAGGAGCCACACCTTCACCATGGGCCAGTGCCCGGTGATGCGCTACCACCGGGGGCTGATGATGGCGATCCTGCACGAGCGGGTGCACATCGCCAAGGCGGTGAACGCGACCGTGATCGGCCTGGAGGACGCCCCGCGCGGCTACGCCGAGTTCGATCAGGGCGCCAGCCGCAAGTACGTCCTGGACCCGCACGGCGCGCTGGCCGACGTACAGCCCGTCTGACCGGATTCGCCCCGCCCGGACGCGTCGGTCAGGTGGTGGTGCGGCTCGCGGTCGCACCACCACCTGCCGGGCCGTCCCGGCACCGGCCTTCGTGCTCAGCCGACCGGCGGGCGGCGGTCGGCCCAGGGGTGGGCGAGTTCGAGCGTGCGGGAGACCTGGAGCAGGAGGTCCTCCCGCCACGGCGCGGCCACGATCTGCACGCCGACGGGCAGCCCGGTGCGGGCGTCGTGATGGACGGGCACCGAGATCGCAGGCTGGCCGGTCACGTTGAACACCGACGTGAACACCCCCAGCGGGTAACTGTTCAGCAGTGCCGTCAGGGGATGGTCGTCGGTACCTGCCCGCCAGGCGCCGACGGGCGGCGGCAGGCACGCCGTCGTCGGCGTGACCAGGAGGTCGAAGCCGGCGAGGAAGCCCTCGACGATACGCCGCGACAACTGCTGGGCCCTGCGCACCCCTTCGGTGTACGACCACGAGTCCACGGACCGAGCCGCGGCCCGCAGGGCGCGGTTGTGGGGCTCGACACGGTCCGGATCCGCGAGCGGGACCCCGCTGCCGCCGACGTTCCAGACGGTCATGAACGCCGCCACCAACTCATCGGCCGGGGGCAGCGGGAGGGCGGTGTCGACGACGTGGTGACCGGCCGATTCCAGCGTGCGAAGCGTGACGGCGACGGCCGCGGCACACGCCGGATCCACGGTGATCCCCGCGATGGGAGAGTCGGTGAGCACCCCGATCCGCAGCCCCGACGGCGGGTCCGTCCGCAGCACGGAGGTGTAGGACCGCTGCGGGTTCGGCGGCGACCACCACAGGCCCGGATCGTGGCGTGCGAGCACGTCGAGGGCGGCCGCGGTGTCCGTCACCGTGCGGGTGAGCACACCGCTGGTGCCCAGCCCCTCCGCGTCGACGGTCGCGTTGCCGACCAGGCCGCGGGTGGGTTTGAGCCCGACGAGCCCGTTGCACGAGGCGGGGATGCGGATCGACCCGCCGCCGTCCTCGGCATGGGCGATCGGCGCCATCCCGGCGGCGACGGCGACACCCGCGCCGCTCGACGACCCGCCCGGCGTGCGATCCGGGTCCCACGGGTTGCGCGAGACGCCGAGGGTCTCGTTCTCGGTGAAGGGCAGGGCACCGAACTCGGAGGCGGTGGTCTTCCCGAGCAGGACGAAACCCGCGTCCACCAACCGTCGTACGACCGGGTCCGACGCCGTGGCAGGTGCCCGTCCGGTGCCGGCGGAGCCATGGGTGGTGGGCCAACCCGCCACGTCCACCAGGTCCTTGACCGGCAGCGGGACGCCGTGGAACGGCGGGAGGTCGTCGGCCGACGCGGCCCGCGCCACCACGTCGGCCGCTGCGGCCGCGGCCTTGCGGACGTCGTCGTCGGCCCGGTGGCAGAAGGCGTTGAGGCATGGGTCGAGTTCGTCCATCCGGTCGAGGTAGTGGTCGACGACCTCGACCGGGCTCACCTCCTTGCGGCGTACGGCCGCGGCGAGTTCGACGGCCGGGGTGAACGGGTCGATCGGCGAGCGCGTCACGAGTGGTCCCTTCTGGTCCGCGGTGCTTGCGGGAGCCGTCAGTCTCGGCGCGCCCGCTCCATCCCGTCTTGGACGAATGTCGCGTAACTTGGCGTCATGCGACCCGCCGAGCCGGCTCCTGACGCCGTGGCGGTGTGGGACATCGCCACGCCGTCCGGGCCCGGCCCGCTGCCCGGCGTCAGCATGGCCGGATTCCGGGGGCGCACCACGGACCCCGTCGACCTGGACATCGTCCCGTACCCGGCTGTCACGGTCGCCGTCGACCTGGGCGACGGACGACTCGCCGTCGACGACGGCAACGGCTGGCGGCAGAACGGCAGCTTTGTCCTCGGACTCGCGGTCGGCGGCGTCCGGGGCCGCGGCCGTGACATCGACTGCCTGCAGGTGCGGCTGTCGCCGGTGGTCGCGCACGCGGTGCTGGGCGTCTCCGCCGAGTCGAACGGGACGATGGTCACCCTCGACGACCTCTGGGGCCGCGAGGGCGCGCGCACGCGGGAACGACTGCACGCCGCCCGCTCCTGGGAGGACCGGTTCGCGATCGCGGCGGCGACGCTCGTCCGACGGTACGAGACGGGCCGGACGATCGATCCCGAAGTCGCCTTCGTATGGCGGCAGATGGTGACGAACCGGGGAGGGGTCCGGGTCGAGCGGCTGGCGGCCGAGGTCGGCTGGAGCCGTAAGCGCCTGTGGTCCCGGTTCCGGTCCCAGATCGGCCTCACCCCCAAGCGCGCCGCCCAGTTGGTCCGTTTCGACCACGCGGCCCACCGGCTGGCCGCGGGCCACAGCGCCGCACGGGTGGCGGCGGAGATCGGCTATGCCGACCAGTCCCACCTCCACCGCGATGTCATGGCGTTCGCCGGTGTGACACCCACGGCCGTCGCGGCCGCGCCGTGGCTCGCGGTCGACGACATCGCGTGGGCCGCCCCCGCCTACCTGTCCAGTTCATGATCCGACGGTCCGCCGCATGGGCACCGTACGCCGGGGAGGCCGCATGAGAGTCGCTGTCCGGGCGTGGTTCTGCGTCTGGTTCGTCGTGGGCGCGCTGGGCTCGCTCGGTCTGCTGACGGCCCTGACCGTCGGTCCGTTCCTGCTGCCCGTCGCGGTTGCCGCAGCTGCGCTCCTGGCGGTGCGGCGAGGCTCGTCGGCCGGGCTTCCGGGGCTGGTCTCCGGGCTCGGCGTACCGCTTCTGTACGTGGCCTTCCTCAATCGCGACGGCCCGGGGAACGTGTGCGCCACGACGGCCTCCGGCCAGTCCTGCGTGGACGAGTTCGACCCGTGGCCGTGGCTGGCCGCGGGGACGGTTCTCCTCCTCGCCGGGATCGTGCTCGCTGCGGTCCTGCGGCGCCGGAGGGATCCCGCCACCCGGCAGTAGGGCCTGGCTGACGATTCCCGTCTGCCCTGCGATGTCATGCACGCTCTAGGCTGACGCGGTGACAGACGTGGCGAACGAAGTTCATGATGCCGAGCCGGAGTTCGAGAGACCGAGCCTGTGGCGGCAGCGGGATTTCATGCTGCTGTGGGGCGGCCAGACGGCCAGCGAGATGGGCTCGGCGGTCACCCAGCTGGCGTTGCCGCTGGTCGCGGTCGTCGCGTTGCAGGCGAGCACGTTCCAGGTCGGGCTGCTGACCGCGGCCACCACGGCGGCGTTCGCGCTGATCGCGCTGCCCGCGGGCGCGCTGGTGGACCGCGGCTCCAAGCGATCCATCATGATCGTCTGCGACCTCCTCCGGCTGCTGATCATCGGCTCGGTCCCGGTGACGGCGGCTCTCGGCACCCTGACGATGACTCAGCTCTACGTCGTCGCCGCCGCGGCCGGTGTGTGCACGGTGTTCTTCGACGTCTCGTACCAGAGCTACGTGCCGTCGCTGATCAGCGCCGAGTACCGGATGGAGGCCAACGGCAAGATGGGGACGACCCAGGCGTTCGCGCAGCTGGGGGGACCCGGCGTGGGCGCGGGACTGGTCGCGGTGCTCGGTGCGGCGGGGGCGATGACCGCCGACGCGATCTCGTACGCGGTCTCCGTCGTCTCGGTCCTCGGCATCAGGAAGCGCGAGGAGCCGCCGCCCGCGCGGCGGCCCGACGAGACGCTGCGGAGCCAGATCGCCGAGGGACTGCGCTTCGTCGCCGGGCACAGGGTGCTGCGCAAGGTCGTGGCGTGCACGGGCACCGCGAACCTGTTCGGCGGCATGGGCACGGCCCTGGAGATGATCTTCCTCGTCCGGGAGCTGCACGTGAGTCCCGCGCTGATCGGGCTGATCACGGCGGGCACGGCCGTCGGCGGGATCGTCGGGGGTGCCCTCGCCGGCCGGCTCGCCAGGAAGATCGGCTCGGCGCGGATCATCTGGATGTCCATGCTGGTGTTCAGTGCGCCGCAGGTCGTCGCGGCGGCGGCCTGGCGCGGCTGGGGCGTGCTGTTGGTCCCGCTGGGCTGGGGCATCGCGTACTTCGCCGGGATGGTGTACAACGTCGCGCAGCTCAGCTACCGGCAGTCCGTGACGCCGCCCGAGCTGATGGGCCGGATGAACGCGGCCGTCCGCTGGGTCGTGTGGGGCACGCTGCCGCTCGGCGGCATTCTCGGCGGAGTGCTCGGCACGCAGATCGGCGTGCGGCCCACGCTCGGGCTGGCACTGGTCGGCTCGTGGGCGGCCGGCTGGTTCGTGTTCTTCTCCCCGCTCCGCCGCCTGCGCGACGTCCCCGCACCCGCCGTCTGACGGAGCCGCAGTTCCTGCCGGAGTGAGTGCCAGATCCATCATGCCTGTTCGAAGGCCGTTCGCGGTAGGACGGAGAGCACGTCCGTCCGGGCTTGTCGCAGCTGGTGGCCTGCCCGCAGACTCGTCGTCATCCACTCCTCGACGTTCGTGTCGGCAACCGTTCTCGGCTGTCGGCGCGTTCGTCGTGTTGTCCCGTCGTGTGACGGGTGCGGGTCGGGGGGTGAGGGAGCGAAGGGGGACGGATGGATCAGGACATGGTCATGCGGGCGAGGGTGCGACTGCTCAGCGCCAACCAGCGGGTGGTGCGTGGCACCGAAGGGCTGTGGATCTACCGCCTGTTGACCCAGGTCGAGCCGGAGGCGTACGGGTCGAAGCTGGCGTACGTCCTGGTGGAGGCCAGCGCCTCGGCGCAGGTGCGGGACCTGCCTCGGCGGCGGCTGGCGCTGTTGGACGAGGCGGTGGCGGTGGCGACGGCCCTCGACGCCGCGAACCCCTACCGGGCCAAGATGCTGTCGAGGGCGCTCGCGGCCCGGCGGGAACTCGAGGAGTGGCAGGCGATGTAGCGGGACAGGCGACCGCGTCGACCGTCGTCGTGGTGGGTCGGCCGCGCACCGGTCCCGGTCCCGCCTGGGTGCGCGCGGATCGCCTCCGCGTGAGCCGGGGCGAAAGGCCGCGACACCCGAGCCCGTCCGGGCTCGGGTGTCGCGGGTGTCGCGTGTGGCGGTCGGTCACTTCGGGTCGCGTCTGAAGGAGGCGGTCGACCAGCGGTAGCCGAGTGCCGCGAGCACCAGGCACCAGGCGACGGCGAGCCAGCCGTTGTGGCCGATCTCGGTGCCGAGCAGGAGACCGCGGAGGGTCTCGATGGCGGGGGTGAAGGGCTGGTACTCGGCTATCGGCTGGAACCAGCCGGGCATCGCGTCGATCGGGGTGAAGGCGCTGGAGATGAGGGGGAGCAGGATCAGCGGCATGGCGCTGTTGCTGGCGGCCTCGGCGTTGGGGCTGGCCATGCCCATGCCGACGGCGATCCAGGTGAGCGCCAGGGCGAACAGCGTGAGCAGTCCGAACGCCGCCAGCCACTCCGGCACGGTGGCGTCGGTGGAGCGGAAGCCTATGGCCACGGCGACGGCGCCGACGAGGACGACGCTGGCCACCGACTGCATGACACTGCCGACGACGTGCCCGATGAGCACGGACCCGCGGTGGATGGCCATGGTGCGGAAGCGGGCGATGATCCCCTCGGACATGTCGGTGGCGACGGACACGGCGGCGCCGATGACGGTGCTGCCGATGGTCATCAGCAGGATGCCGGGGACGACGTAGGCGATGTAGGCGGAGCGGCCCGAGCCGCCGTCGTCCAGGCCCGCGCTCATCGTGTTGCCGAAGATGTAGACGAACAGCAGGAGCAGCATCACCGGGGTGAGCAGGAGGTTCAGGGTGAGCGAGGGATAGCGCCGGGCGTGCAGGAGGTTGCGGCGCAGCATGGTGGTGGAGTCGCGCACGGCGAGAGAGAGGGCGCTCATCGGACAGTCTCCTTCGACTGGTCGGTCTGGGTGGGCACGCCGGTGTTGCCGGTGAGGGCGAAGAAGACGTCGTCGAGGTCGGGGGTGTGCACGGTCAGTTCGTCGGCCTCGATGCCGGCGGTGTCCAACCGGTCGAGGATCGCGCGCAGTTCGCGCTGGCTGCCGTCGCTGGGGATCTGGAGCGCCAGGGCCTCGTCGGCGCGGGTGGCGTCGCGCAGGGCGTGGGCGGCCGTCCGGTAGACGGCCGGGTCGGTGAAGCGGAGCCGGACGTGCCCGCCGGGGACGAGCCGCTTCAGCTCGTCGGCGCTGCCCTCGGCGGCGATCCTGCCGTTGCTCAGAACGGCTATGCGGTCGGCGAGTTCGTCGGCCTCCTCCAGGTACTGGGTGGTGAGGAGGACGGTGATGCCACCGTTGACCAGCTCGCGGATGATCTGCCACATGTTGTGGCGGGCACGCGGGTCGAGGCCGGTGGTCGGCTCGTCGAGGAAGATGATCCGCGGGCTGCCGACCAGGGTCATGGCGATGTCGAGGCGGCGCTTCATGCCGCCGGAGTAGGTGGAGGCCGGCTTCCCGGCCGCCTCCACCAGGTCGAAGCGTTCGAGGAGTTCGGCCGTGACGCGCCGTCCCTCGCGCCGGGACAGGTGGTGCAGGTCGGCCATGAGGAGCATGTTCTCCTCGCCGCTGATCAGGCCGTCGACGGCGGAGAACTGTCCGGTCACGCCGATCGCGGCACGTACGGCCTGCGGGTCGGCGGCCAGGTCGTGGCCGCCGACCCGGATCTCCCCGGAGCCGGGGCCGGGGGAGACGAGGGTGGAGAGGATGTTGACGGTGGTGGTCTTGCCTGCGCCGTTCGGGCCGAGCAGGGAGAAGACCGTTCCTTCGGGGACGTTCAGGTCGATGCCGTCGAGGACGGTCTTGTCTCCGTAAGCCTTGCGCAGCCCGTGTGCCGCGATGGCCAAGCCGGTCATGAGTGGGTGCTCCTTCTGGGGCTGCGGGTCAGGGGTCGAGGGTCAGAGGCTGCGGGCGGTGATGTCGCCCTGGGAGGTGGTCGCGTGGATGTGGAGCTCGGTGGTGCCGTCGTTCTTGAGGTCGTTGCTGACGCGGCCGTGCGAGGTGCCGGCGTCCAGGGCGGCCGAGACCCCCGAGGCGGCGCCGACCGAGATGTCGCCCTGCTGGGTGCGGAGTTCGACCTTGCCGCGGACGGCCTCGGCGATCCGGATGTCGCCCCGCATGGTGGTGATCCGGGCGGGGCCGCCCAGCCGGCCGACCTCGACGTCGCCGTCGGTCGCGGTGAGGTCGACGCTCGCGGCCTCGTCGATCTTGATCTGCTGGTAGGCGCCGTCGAAGACGACCTCGCCGAGACGTCCCACCACCCGGAACTCGGTGGCGGCCGCCTTGGCCTCCACGCGGGAGCCGGCGGGCAGTTGGACGGTCGCCTCGACGGCACCGGAGGAGCCGAGGAGCTGGTTCCCCGTCGGGACCTCGATCCGCAGGACTCCGTCGGCGAAGGCGACCGTGGTCTGCTCGGCCGCCTTCACGTCGCGGCTCTTCGCGGCGTTCGCGGGCCGGATCTCGACCGCGGTGTCGGCCCGGTCGGCGGCGATGACCTGGATGCGGCCCGCGGGGATGTCGAAGACGGCGGAGATCGGGGCGGGGGTGTCGAACTTCTGCATCGTTCTCTCCTTGCGAGTCCTTGTTTCTGACAATGGAAAAGCTACGTTGCGTTCGATGATGTGGCAACCATGACGTTGCATCAAATCGCTGTTATCGCTGGTGGATGGAGCGATTTTGTTGCAACGACCCTGAACGTAACGCAACAGCACTCCACGACAGTTGTTGCAATGGACTGAGCGTGAACGCTATGCTGACGGCATCACGGGAACATGGAGGAGATGGCGATGCCGGGAGGCAGACTCACCCAGAAGGACCGTCAGCAGATCGCGCTCGGGCTGGCCGACGACCTTCCCTACGCGGAGATCGCCCGCCGCCTGGAGCGTCCGACCTCGACGATCACGCGTGAGGTGATGCGCAACGGCGGCCCCACCGCCTACCGCGCGGACCTGGCCCACCGCGCCACCGAACGCCGGACCCACCGGAGCAGGCCCGCCGCCGCCCGGGGGGAGCGGACCGCGGCCCTGCCGCACGGACGCGACCCCGTGGCCGTGGCCGAGTACGAGGAGCAGTTCACCACCGTCATGATGCAGTCGGGCCTGTCCAAGATGATGGCGCGGGTGATGGTCAGCCTCATGACCGCGGACAGCGGCAGCATGACCGCGGCCGAACTGGTGCAGCGCCTTCAGGTCAGCCCGGCGTCCGTCTCCAAGTCGATCGCCTTCCTGGAGAGCCAGGCCCTCGTGCGCAGGGAGCGCGACGAACGCCGCCGCGAGCGTTACGTCGTCGACGAGGACCTCTGGTACCAGTCGATGATCGCCAGCGTCCGTTCCCTCACCCAGCAGGTCGAACTGGCGCGCCAGGGCGTGGGCGTCCTCGGCCCGGGCACCCCGGCCGCCGTCCGGCTGGAGAACGTCGCCCGCTTCCTCGACTTCGTGTCCGAGAGCCTCGCCCGTGCCGCGGAGCAGGCCCGCGACATCCTCTCCACGAAGGCCGAGCCGACCGCGGACGACAGCGGTTCCTGACGCGGCTCGGCGTCACATGTCCTGGCAGGCCCTGGCCTTGAACTCCGCCGTGGGCACGGTCACGGCGGCTTCGTCGCCGCTGTCCGAGACGGCTTCGTAGCGGACCTCTCCCGGGGCGAGCCGGTCCCGGTCGGCCAGGGTGAAGGAGACGCTGCTCGACGACGACGTGTTGTCCTCGGTCCAGCCGTAGAAGGTGTACGAGGTCCTGGCGACGAGCGGGGTCAGGGGCTTCGTCGCGGTCCAGTCCGGGGCTGGAGCGCCGAGGGGCCAGGTGGTCAGACCGGCGGTGAGGCGGTGGTCGGCGGTCCACTCGCCCACCGTCACCGTTTTGCCGGCGTCGGCGCTGTCCACGTAGAGGGCGGCGCCGTCGAGGTGATGCCCGCAGACCATCAGCACGCCGAGGAGACGGCCGTCGGCGGTGACGGAGACACCGGCGACGGCATCGACGGAGGCCCCGCATCCCGATGTCGCGGCCAGGGTCAGACCGACCGCGACGGCACCGGCGAGGCGCCGGATCACCGGCCGCGAGAACACCGACCACATGCTGAGCCCCCCTGCTCAGGGGCGCGCAGGGCCCCTGTCCCTGGATGGTAGGGGCGAGCGGTGTCGGCCGGCGGTCCTGCCGCCCACCCGTTGCGCGCTCGTTGTCGCTCCGTCGCCTCGGCGAGGGTCACTCACCGTCCGCGCCGACTGCCGCCCACCGGAGCAGGCCGCACACCGTCGGCGTCGGTCCCCGCCACCGACGCCGGACGGCCGACCCCGCCGTGTTCAGGCGGGCAGCGCACGACGCCGGTGGCGGTAGGCCGGTCACTCCGTGCGCAACGCCGTGGCCGTGCGGACCCTGGCCGCCCAGCCCGCCGGAGCCGTCGCGCCCACCAGGGCGACGGCCACCCCGGCCAGGCCCAGCAGCACCAGTTGCGGGGTGTCGTACACGTCGAGGACCGACGGCGGCAGTCGGGTGCCCGCGGACTCTCCCATGACCGGCAGCACATACCCGTGCAGCGCGAACCCGGTCGGGACGCCGATCAGTCCGCCGACCACACCGATCCCGGCCACCGAGGCGAGCACGAGACCCACGGTCTGCCGCGGGGACATGCCGAGCGCCTTGCACACCCCCAGGTCGTGGACGCGTTCGCGGGTGTCGAGGACGACGGAGTTGAGCACCCCGAGGGCCGCCACGGACACCAGCATCAGGGTGAGCAGCGCGGCCATCGCCTCCAGCAGAACGATCATGCCTCCCCCGTCCTGGGCGGATTCGGCGAAGGCGTCGCCGCCCAGCGGCTGGACCACCGCGGCGAGCTTCCGCGCGTAGTCGGCGGGGGAGACCCCGGACTTGACCTCGATGTGGAAGGCCCCCGGCTTCGCCTTGGTGAAGCTGTCGAGATCCGCGTGGAGCCGCAGCCCGTCGTCCGACGTGTCGAAGGCCTCGCCGACGATCCGCAGGCTCACCGTCTCCTTCTCGAAGGTCACCCGGACGGTGTCGCCGATCCGGTCGCCGGTCCGCTCCAGGAAGGCGGTGGGCACCACGACCTGGCCCCGGCCGGAGATCCAGTGCCCCGCGATCATCTCGTAGCCGCCGGAGCTGGAATCACCCTGATAGAGGGTCGCCCGGACGGCGCCGGAGATCCCGGCCACCGTGGCGTCGCCGGTCGCCGTGCCGTAGTACGAGGCGGTGCCGGGCTGCGCCGCGATCGCGGCGCGCACCGCCGCAGGGTCGGCCGACGGCTGGGACCGGTTCGGTCCCGAGGCGGCGGGCGCGTTCCCCTGGCCGCCCGCGGGCGCCTTCTCCACCCGGTGCCGCCCGGGGCCCGGGGCGGACACGCCGCTGATGGCGGTGACATCGGCGCTCTCCTCGGGATCCTGCGCGTTCGCCACCGCGTCGAGGGACTGCGTCAGCCCCACCGCGAACGTCGCGGCCACCGTCCCGAAGGTCACCGCGAGCACCATCGCGATCGCCCGCACGGGATGCGCGAAGGGACTCGCGAGGCCGTACGTCACCGGCCGCGGCAGCGGCAGCCGCCCCGCGATCCGGTGCGCCCACTGACCGCGCGCGGTGCGCGGCGCCCTGCCCACGGCGATGGCCTCGACCGTACGCAGCCGGCCCGCCCGCAGCGCGGGCACCAGGGCCGCGACGGCCACCACCAGCAGCGCGGCGGCCGGCACCACGACATCCACCCACCAGGCCACCGACAGCGACACGGTGCCGTACGCGGACTCGGTGTCCTCCAGCAGCGGCACGGCCAGCAGGTTGCCGAGGACGACCCCCAGCGTGATACCGGCCGCGGCGGGGATCAACGCCTGGGCCACATAGGCCCGTACGACCTCTCGCGGAGTGAATCCGATGGCCTTGAGGATGCCGATCCGGCGCAGACTCGTGCCCACGGCGCCGCTGATGACACTGCCGACGATGATCACCGACATCACGATGCCGAGCACGCCGAACGCGAACAGGAACGGGATCGTCGCCGCCGCGCCCTGATTGGCGGCGTGCTTGGTGTCCAGCCACGACTGGGTGCCGACCAGTGCCCCGGCGGGCAGGGCGGCGGCGAGCTTCTTCCGGTCCGCCGTGATCTGCGCCTTGGTCGCCGCCGAGTCGAAGCGGTAGAGCATCTGGCTGGTGAGGACGGCGTCCCCGGTCGCCAGCGCCCTGACCTGAGCGGGCGTCGTCCACACATCGGCGCTGGCGCTCGCCGACAGCGCGAAGCCGACGACGGTCAGCGTCCGCGCGTCCGCGGCGTCGGAACTCCTCAGCGTCGAACCGACCTTGAGGAACGGACCGGAGAACGAGGCGGACAGCACGATCTCGCCCGAAGTGCGCGCCCACCGGCCCGACTTCAGGTCCACTTCGTCCACGTCGCTCTTCGGGCCGGACCGTCCGACCAGCGTCAGCGAGGGCAGGTGCCCGCCGTCCTGGTCCACCAGGGCGACCGTCGTGGCCGGGAACGGGCCCGCGCTCGCCGTGACCCCCGCCAGCCGACGGGTGCTCGCGAGCCGTGCCGCGCTCACCCGGTCCGGGTCGAGCGACGCGGTGAGGTGCGCCCCGTGCTGGCGCGCGAAGGCGTGGTCGAAGGGAGCGTTCGTCGCGACCAGCAAGGACCCGGCCACCACGGCCGAGGCGACCGCCATCATCGTGGCCACGGCGATCACCAGCGTCTGGACGCGTCGTCTGCCGACCCCGGAGCGCACGACCCGCCCGAGGGCACCGCTGCCGAACCCGATCATCGGACGGCCTCCGCGCGCGTGTCGGCGGCGACCCGGCCGTCGACCAGACGGATGGTGCGCTGCGCGCAGGTCCGGGCCAGCTCCAGGTCGTGGGTGACCAGGACGACGGTCTGCCCGCCGCGGTGCAGATCCACCAGCAGCTCCCGTACGTCCTGACCCGACGCGGTGTCCAGCGCGCCGGTCGGTTCGTCGGCGAGCAGCAGGGCGGGCTTGTTCACCAGGGCCCGTGCCACCGCGACCCGTTGGCGTTCGCCGCCGGACAGCCGCCCCGGGTAGGCGCGGGCGTGCTTCTGGATCCCCAGCACCTCCATCAGCTCCCCGGCCCGGGACGCGGCCGCCCGCCGGGTGGTCCCGGTGAGCTGGGCGGGAAGCTGGATGTTGTCGGCGACGGTGAGGTCGTCGAGCAGGTTGAAGAACTGGAAGACCATGCCGATCCGCTCCCGGCGGAAGCGGGCCAGCGCGTGCTCGCCGAGCCCGTCGACGCGCTGCCCGGCCACGGTCACCGTGCCCTCGGTCGGCCGGTCCAGACCGGCGATGAGATTGAGCAGCGTGGACTTGCCGCTGCCGGACGGCCCCGTCACGGCCAGGGCCTCGCCCTGGGCCACGGCGAGGTCGACCGGTCCGAGCGCCGCGGTGTCGGCGCCGCCGTACCGCTTGGCCACGCCCTCCAGTTCGATCACCTGAGTCATGGGTGTGCACGTCCTTCGTGGTCGGGAAGCCGATGCCCGGTGCGGGCTCGGTGAACGTACGGGCGGACGTGCCGGCGGCGCGTCGGCCGTGGCACCGACATCCGGCCCTCCCCGCGGAGGACCCGGCCGCGGGGTCATCCTCGAGGAGTACGCCCGACGGACAGAAGCGCTGGTCACACAGGCGGACGCCGACCTGTGGCACGGGCCGCACAATGTACGGGTGATGGAGACGGAGGCCCCGTACGAGCGGCCGCGCGGCGCGCCGTGGGCGAACGGCTGGCGAGAGCGGGCCGGCGACCTGCTGCGGCCCGGTACCTGGTGGGCGCGCGTCCGCGACGCGATGGGCCCGGAGGGCGAGCCCGCTCCGCTGTCCCGGCGGGCGGTGCGCCTGGACGTGGTGCTGGCCGTCGTGCTGACCGTCGTGGCGCTGATCGCGGCCGCGCGCTATCCCGGCGACGGGCCGGTACGGATCAGCTCCAGGGCCGTCGACGCGGGCCGGGCGGCGCTGCCGTACGTACCGGCCGTCCCGGACCCCGGCCCCGGGTTCCGTCCCGAGGCCGGCTACGAGGCGGAGCCCGCGGCGCCGCCGTGGGGGCTGGTCGTGCTGTCGGCGCTGCCGCTCGTGGCCCGGCGCAAGTATCCGCTGCTCACGTTCGGGGTGGTCGCCGCCGCCGCGCTGGCGATAGGCGACAGCGTCTCCTGGATCAACGTGCTGACGTGCAGCATCGCTGCGTACGGAGCCGTCGCGCTGAGCCGCTACCGGACGCGGGCGATGGCCGCGCTGGTCGTCACCGCCGTGCTGGCGGGTATCGCGTTCCGGGACTCGGACCCGGTGCTCCCCGGCTGGTCCAGTCCCGCCGTCGTGCTCCTGGTCGTCGGGGTGCTGGCCAGCCTCGTGCGCCTGGGGCGCCGACGGCTGGAGGCCAGCCGGAAACGCTTCACGGACCTCCAGCAGGCCCAGGAAGAGGCCACGCGCAGGGCCGTCGAGGAGGAACGCGCCCGGATAGCCGCCGAACTCCACGACGTCGTCACCCACAATGTGAGCGTGATGGTCATTCAGGCGGGCGCGGCGCGCAAGGTGATGGACGCGGCCCCCGAGCGGTCCAAGCAGGCACTGCTGGCGGTGGAGGCCGGCGGCCGCGCCGCCATGGCCGAACTCCGCCATGTGATGGGCCTGCTCGCGGGCCCGGCGGCGGGCGCCGACACCCCCGCCGACGGCCTGGAGCCGCAGCCCGGCCTCGGCCAGCTCGACGCCCTCGCCGAACGGGTGCGGGCCGCCGGGACACCGGTGGACCTGACGGTGTCGCTGCCGCCCGGGCCGCTGCCGCCGGGGGTGGAGCTCACGGCGTACCGCGTCGTCCAGGAGGCGCTCACCAACACGATCAAGCACGCGGCGGGCGCCGACGCGACGGTGACGATCGGCTTCGCCGGCTCCTGGCTGGAGATCGAGGTCACCGACACGGGAGCGGTCCGGGACTCGCCGCCGGTGGACGGCAACGGCCGCGGCCTGATCGGGCTGCGCGAGCGGCTCGCGCTCTACGGCGGCGAGCTCACCGCCGGACCGACGCCCGCCGGCGGCTACCGGGTCGCGGCCCGCATCCCGTGGGAGGCGCCGTGAGCGGGCCCGCCCTGCGCGCGGTCATCGCGGACGACCAGGCCCTGGTCCGCACCGGCTTCGGGATGATCCTCGCAGCCGACGGCATCGAGGTGACGGCCGAGGCGGCGGACGGGGCGGAGGCGGTCGACGCCGTCCGGCGCACCCGGCCCGACGTCGTCCTCATGGACATCCGGATGCCGCGGATGGACGGCATCGAGGCCACCCGGCGCATCCTCGGCAGCGGATCCGACGGCACCCGGGTCATCATCCTCACGACGTACGACCTCGACCACTACGTGTACGCGGCGCTCACCGCCGGAGCGAGCGGCTTCCTGCTCAAGGACGTCACCCCCGAGCACCTCGTGGCGGCCGTGCGGCTGGTGCGCTCCGGTGACGCGCTGCTCGCGCCGACGATCACCCGCAGGCTGATCGAGCGGTTCGCGCACCAGGAGGAGTCCCCGCGGACGGCCCTGCACCGCGACCTGTCCGGGCTGACCCCGCGCGAACTGGAGGTGCTCCGTCTGCTGGCGACCGGCCTCAGCAACGCCGAGCTCGCGGACCGTCTCTTCCTCAGCCCGACCACGGTCAAGACGCATGTCGGCCGCATCCTGTCGAAGCTCGATCTGCGGGACCGCGTGCAGGCCGTCGTACTCGCCTACGAGAGCGGTCTGATCTCCCCGCAGGGCCCGTCCGGCACCGGCTGACGACCGGGCCCGGCCGAACGGCGGGGCCGGGCCCGCTAGGGCGTGTTTCGAAAGTGGCGTCGTCCGCCCGAAGGGCGGGCCCGGCGGCGTCTGGTGCGTGCGATCGCAAGGCGGAGGGTCGCCCCGATAC
>NZ_JBVJMD010000092.1:0-17782 GCF_055584385.1 Streptomyces sp. NPDC104096 | reverse complement strand
AAACCCACCAGTACCGGGCACACCCAGCCGCCCCCGCAACAGGGCATCACACGCGACACCGACCGCTGCTTCACACGAAGCAGCGGCCTTGTCGTACCCGAAGGCGCGGGCCGGCTTCCACCTCGACCGGCCCGGAAGCCCTGGCGCGTCCCTCGTGCTCGTTCGTGAACCGATCGGTGGGGCTCATCCGATGAGGGAGTGAACGCCGCTGCCGAGTCGGCGCCCGAGTCCGAGCAAGGGGAAGACGGATGCTGCACATGATGGACCTGCCCGCCCTCGCGCTGATCGCCCTCGCCGCCGCGATCTCGCTGTGGCCACTGATCGACTGTGTCCGCACCCCCGCGGACCGGGTCCGCTTCGCACCGAAGGTGCTGTGGGTGCTCTTCCTGCTCAACGGCTCGCTCTTCGCCGCCCTCGTCTGGTTCTACTTCGGCAAGAAGTCGACGGCGGACGACGCCGAGGGCCCGGTTCCGCCGACCGGGCCCTTCGTCCCGGCGCGGTAGCGGAGGGTCGCCGACCCGCTACGGCGTGCGCCTCACGTCAGTCGCCCTGGGTGTGCCCGACGCACTCGACGACGAGTTCCCGCAGACTGCCCGTGCGCTCCAGGCACAGCCTCTGCTCCCGCGCGCCGGTTCCCCGGCGCAGCAGCCCGGCGAGAGCCGCTTCGACCAGGGCCGCGTCGCCGCTCGCGTCCAACGCGTCCCCGACGTGTTCCACCAGCGAACGCACCACCTCCACGGCGGGTCGGGGCCGCATGGTCACGGGGTCGAGCAGATCCCGGTCCAGGCCCGACTTGGCCGCCTGCCAGGCGGCCAGCCGCAGCAGACTGACGCCGTGGTCGGGCGGGGGTCTGCCCGCCCGCCAGTCGCGGGACGCCGTCTCGACCAGACCTCGGGCCAGCGCGGCGACCAGCACGGCGGTCTCCGCGCGCAGACACACGTCCGCCACCCGGATCTCCACCGTCGGGTAGGCCGCGGACAGGCGGGCGTCGAAGTAGACCATTCCCTCGTCGAGGATGACCCCGCTGGCCACCATGTCCGCCACCCTCTGGTGATACCGCTCGGCCGACCCGAACGGCTCCGTAGGCCCCGCAGACGGCCAGCGCTGCCACACCCGGGTGCGGTAGGCGGCGTAGCCGGTGTCCCGGCCCTGCCAGAAGGGCGAATTGGCGCTGAGCGCGCCCAGCACCGCGAGCCAGGGCCGCAGCCGGTCGACCACGGCCACGGCCTCCTCGTCGGACTCCACCGAGACATGCACATGGCAGCCGCACACGAGCTGTTCCTGGGCGGCCATCGCGTACTGCTCGGCCATCCACTGGTACCGCTCGTTGATGGTGAACGACGGGCTGACCGGCAGCGGGGACGTGGCGAGCGCGGCGACCGCGCACCCGATCCCGCCCGCGTACCGCGCCGCCTCCTTGCGGCAGCGAACGATCTCGGCGCCGAGGTCCGCCATCTGCGACTGCGGGTGCGTGGCGAACTCCAGCATCTGCCCGTACAGCTCCTTCTCGAACACCTCCTGCCCGGGATCGTCCTGGCTGGCCCGGGCGAGCACCGCGGCCGACACGGCCTGCGGTTCCCCGCTGTCCGGATCCACGAGAAGGAGCTCCTCCTCCACTCCCACAGTGCGCACCAGCTGCCACCCTCCTGCCCGTGCCGTCCCGCCCCACGCCGGACCGCACGGGTCCGGGGTACCCCGACTACCCTGGGAGGAGAAGTCGACACCTACGGCAGTCGGGGCACACGTCCCGCGGTGCGCCGCCACCCGCTCGTTTTGCCTCGGGCGATTCGGGGACGCGGAGGCCATGGTGCAATTCGGATACACGATGATGACGGAGCAGGCAGGCCCCCGCGAACTGGTCGATCACGTCGTGGGCGCGGAGCGGGCCGGCTTCGACTTCTCGGTGACGAGCGACCACTACTTTCCGTGGCTGCGTTCGCAGGGGCACTCCCCCTACGCCTGGACGGTCCTGGGAGCCGCCGCCCAGGCCACCGACCGCATTCCGTTGATGACGTATGTGACCTGCCCGATCTTTCGCTACCACCCGGCGGTCGTCGCGCAGAAGGCCGCGACGCTGCAACTGCTCTCCCAGGGGCGTTTCCGGCTCGGGCTCGGCTCCGGCGAGAACCTCAACGAGCACGTCGTGGGCCGGGGCTGGCCCTCGGTGGAGGTGCGTCACGAGATGTTCGAGGAGGCCGTCGGCATCATCAGGGATCTGTTCGCAGGCGGCCATGTGAGCAGAAGAGGGCCCCACTTCGCCGTGGACTCCGCCCGGCTGTGGGATCTGCCGCCCACGCCGCCACCGCTCGGGATCGCCGTGTCCGGCGACCGGTCGTGCGAACTCGCCGGCCGATACGCCGACCTCGTCATCGCCACGGAGCCGGACGCGGGACTGCTGGAGGCGTTCGACCGGCACGGCGGCACCGGCAAGCCGCGCGTCGGACAGCTGCCGGTCTGCTACGACCCCGACCGTGACGCGGCGATCGCACGCGCCCATGACGAGTTCCGCTGGTTCGGCGGTGGCTGGAAGGTGAACGCCGAACTTCCCCACCCGGACTCCTTCGCCGCGGCAACCGAGTTCGTCACCCGTGACGACGTCGCCGCGTCCGTACCCTGCGGTGACGATCCCGACGCGTTCGTGGAGGCGGTACGGCCCTACGCGGATGCCGGGTTCACCGAGATCGCCCTCGTCCAGATCGGTGGCGAGAGCCAGCCCGCGTTCCTGGAGTGGTCGGACCGGACGCTGCTGCCGGCGTTGCGCAACGCCTTCGCGTGAACGTTGCGCAACGCCTTCGCGTGAAGAGGACCTTCCTGATCCGCCCGCGGCCGGACAAGAAAGACGGTTCCCATGAGACTGACGCAACAAGCGAGTGAGACGACGGCCTCGCAGCGAAGCCCGCTGCCGAAGGTCATGGACGCGTTGGAACGCCAAGCGGCCCTGGACAGGCCCGCGGCAGCCGTCCGCCGAGTGGTGCGCGCGCTGCCGCTGGGCGGCGGCCGCGACGTACTGCGCGGTCTGTGGCTCGGGCATCCCCTGCACCCGGTCCTGGTCCAACTGCCCATCGGGGCCTGGAGCTCGGCCGCTCTCCTCGACCTGTTCCCCGGGGAACGGCGGGCCGCCGACCGGCTCGTGGCCGTCGGCCTGGCCTCGGCGGGGCCGGCCGCGCTGGCCGGCTGGGTGGACTGGGCGGAACAACGCCCGCGGCAGGCCCGGGTCGGTCTGGTCCACGCCGCGGCGAACATCACGGCCGTGGCCCTGTACGGCGGATCGCTGCTGGCGCGGGTCGGCGGCAGGCGATCGCTGGGCCGGGTGCTCGGTTTCGCGGGCCTGTCGATCGCCACGGTCGGTGGTGTGCTCGGCGGCCATCTCGCCTACCGGCAGGCCGCGGGGGTCAACCACGCCGAGGCGGTGCCGGTGCTGGTCGAACCGGCCTGGCACCGGATCGGGACTCTGGACGATTTCCCGGTGGGCAAGTTGGTGCGGCGTACGGCCGACGAGGTGCCGCTGGTCGTGGTGCGTACGGAGGACGGCGGTCTGAGCGCGCTGGCCGACCGGTGCAGTCACATGGACGGGCCGTTGCACGACGGCAAGGTCGTCGAGGGCTGTCTCGAATGCCCCTGGCACGGAAGCAGGTTCCGCCTGTCCGACGGAGCGAACGTCCAGGGCCCGGCGACCGCGCCCCAGCCGCCGTTCATCTGCCGGATCAGCCCCGACGGGGCCGTCGACGTCCGTCTCGCGCAGGTCTGAACGCCCTGGAGACCGCCATGCACCGCAAATTGCTGGGGATCTACCTCAACGACCATCTGGCCGGCGCCACCACCGGACAGCACGTGTCCCGTCACCTCGCCGAGCACCTGCGTCACTCACCGTACGGAGGTGAACTGCGCCGCGTGGCACACGAGATCGCGGAGGACCGGCAGACGCTGCTGGAACTCATGGACGACCTCGGCGTCCCGGAACGGCGCCACAAGGCGTACGCCGGACGGGTCGCCGAGAAGGCACGCCTGCTCAAACTCGACGGGCGACTGCGGGGGCGGTCCGCGTTGAGCACCGTCACCGAGCTGGAGACCCTTCGCCTGGGGATCGAGGGAAAGACGCTGCTGTGGCAGACCCTCCTGCAGTTCGCCCCGACGAAGGCACTGGACGGGACCAGGCTGAAGGCACTGCTGGAACGGGCCCGGCGGCAGGCCGCCACGGTCGAGTCGGCACGCCGTAACGCGGCCGTCGCCGCGTTCGCCCCGGCCCGCAGGCGTGGTCCCGCACGGCTGCTGTCCGCCGGCACGTGATTCCGACCCGGCGGATTCGTGCCCAGGCCGGCCCTTCGCAATGTGGGCGGATATCTGGGTTCACGCTGCTCTGCCGGGTACTCGGTGCCGTGCACATCCGAGACGGCCGGTACGCGTGGTGCGGCCGGTCATGACAACAACCAGCCGCCGACGAGTCGGCAAGTCGGCAAGTCGGCAAGTCGGCAAGGAGAATTTCATGAGCACCGTCAAGGAAGCGGTCGACGTGGAGGTGCCGCTGCGCACGGCGTACGACCATTGGACCCAGTTCGAGGAGTTCCCGCGGTTCATGGAGGGCGTCGACGAGGTCACGCAGCTCGACGACCGGCACAACCACTGGACCACCAGCATCGGCGGGATGCGTCGGGAGTTCGACACGGAGATCGTCGACCAGCTGCCGGACGACCGGATCACCTGGCGCACCGTCGGCGGCGACACCCGGCAGCGGGGGTCGGTCCGGTTCGAGCGGCTGGACGACCTGCACACCCGGGTGGAGCTCACGTTGGAGGTGGAGCCCACCGGCGCGGCCGAGAAGGGTGCCAGTGCGCTGGGCCTGATCGACCGGCGGGTCAAGGGAGATCTGCACCGCTTCAAGGACTACGTCGAAGGCGGCGGCGACATCCCCGGCTGGCGCGGCCGCATCCGTCCCGGAGACTCCGGCACTCCCATGTGAGCAGAGCGGCACGGGACCGGGTGGCGGGGAGACACCGAAGGCTGCGCGAGCGCGACTTCCTGAGCGGGGCGAGGCGCCGGAGGACAGTGGGCGGCAGTTGTCTAAGGTCGACCGCATGTCGAGAACCACACCGCCGCGCCCGCTGGACGTCGAAGCGCTCTTCCCGGAGCTGTCGGCCCACCGAGGCACCACCACCCGGCTCCATCCGCGCCCGGGGCGGCCGGACGCCACGACGAGTTCCGTCGGCGGTCCGCTGCTGTGGCCGGCGGACGAGCCCTGGCCGGTGTGCACCGAGCCGCACGGCCACGCGCGCGGCCGCCGGCCGGCCGACATCCACCAGGAACGGCAGATCCTTGCCTCCGCGCGGCGCCGTGAAGCGAACCCCGGCCCCACCGACGAGGAGCGCCGGCTGCTCGACGAACTCGACCGGCAGCACGACGTCGAGGGGGCCGTCGCGACGGATCCGCTGCCGCTGATCGGCCTCGCGCAGCTGTACCGGCGGGAGATTCCCGACCTGCCGGCCGGGCCGGACGACTGCGATCTGCTCCAGGTGTTCTGGTGCCCCTTCGACGCGCACGGCCCGAGCGGCCACGGGATGCTGCTCGACCTTCGCTGGCGCCGGTCCTGGGAGGTCGCCGAGATACTGACCGCACCGCCGCAGCCACAGGTCGTCGGCTACGACGGGTACGTACCGGAGCCGTGCGTGCTGCATCCGGAGCAGGTGGTCACCTACCCGTTCGCAGGCCTCCTCCCGGAGGACCTGTGCGCCCGGATCGACGCCTGGGAGGAGGCCTTGGAGGAAGCCCTGGAGGAGGCCGGGGACGCGGCCGACGAGGAGGACACCGAGCCGGTCGGATACCAGTACGACCTGTCGATCCCCCCGGGCTGGCGCGCCGGCGGCTACGCCTCCTGGCACACCACCGACCCGGCCCCCATGGACTGCCGCACCTGCGCGCAGCCGATGCGGCTGCTGCTGACCGTCGACAGTTCGGAGTGGGACGGCGGCAGCGGCAGCTGGAGACCGCTGGAGGAGCAAGGCCTGCCGCCGCACCCGCACGCGAGTCCGACCGAAGTCACCGTGGGACGCTGGGGTGAACTCAACGTCTTCGCCTGTCCCGGCGATCCCGCCCACCCGCACCGCTGGAGCATCCAGTAGGCCGGACCGTCGCGGTCTCAGGTGCCGCAATCGCGGATCATCGTCATCAGCAGCCGGTGGGTCTCGTGGTCGCTCGCGGCGACCAGTCCACGGCAGGCCGGCCCGACCGGGGCGCCGTCGACCCCGGTGACCACGCAGCCGGCGGCCTCGCACAGGGCTATACCGGCGGCGAAGTGCACGCTCCCGGACAGGTCACGGCCGTCGGTGACGTAGGCGGCGCGTTTGCCGGCGGCGACCCAGGCCAATGCCAGTGTCGTGGACACGACGCGGGGTCGGAAGCGTGCCACGAAGCCGGGCTCCGCCAGCAGGTCGACAGCCCGGAAGCCGGGCGCGCCGGGGAAGGGCGGGTCCAGGTTGACGTCCACGAGCCGGGTGGCGGGCGTGGGCGCGAGTGGGGCGTCGGCACCGTCGTGCCGCACCCAGGCGCGCTCGCCGTCGGTGCAGAAGACCTCGCCGCTGAACGGGTCGGCCACCGCCGCCGCACCGCCGCGCAGGGCCACGTTCACGGCCACCAGCATGTTGCCGACGGCGTAGTTCAGCGTGCCGCACAGGGGATCCACCAGCCACTGGCGCGCGGCCTGCGCGGCGCCCTGCTGCCCGCCCTCCTCGCCGAGCACGGCGTCATCGGGCCGGGCGGCACGGATGACGGCGAGGATCGCCTTCTCGGCCTCCACGTCGGCGGCGGTGGCGAAGTCTCCGCCGCCCTTGTCGATGCGGGTGAGCTGTCGGCCGTACAGCGTGCGCACCACGTCCGCTCCGGCACGGGCGGCGGCCAGCGCGACCGCGGAATCGTCGAGGCCTGCATGGGAGTTGATCACGCGGTGGAGGCTATCGCGGGAGATGGCGCGCGACGGTGGTGTGACGGGGACCAACGCGCCGCCAGGACGGGCCGCTTGACCCTCACGCGGCGTCATGCCGCATTGTCGGGGGCATGGAAGAGCACCTGACCGTGGGACGTGTGGCGGAGTTGGCCGGCGTGAGCGTCCGCACGCTGCATCACTACGACGCCATCGGCCTCGTACGGCCGTCCGCGCGGACCGCGGCCGGATACCGGGCCTACGCGGCGGACGACGTGGAGCGGCTGCGGGAGGTGCTCGCCTATCGGCGACTCGGCTTCGGACTGCGGGAGATCGCGGATCTGGTCGACGACCCTGACACCGACGCGGTCGCGCACCTGCGCCGGCTGCGCGGCCTGCTCATGGAGCAGCGCGACCGCGCCGCCGCGACGGTGACGGCCATCGACCGGGAACTGGAGGCACGCGCCATGGGGATCAGAACGACACCGGAGGAACAACTGAAGGCGCTCGGTTCGCAGTTGTACGACACCATCGGATCCGACTACCCGGCGACGCGCCGCACCGAGCCGCGCATCGCCGCGAGGGTCTGGGAGGCCCTCGGGGACGCGCGGACGGTACTGAACGTCGGCGCAGGCACCGGCTCCTACGAGCCATCGGACCGCGACGTGACCGCGGTGGAGCCGTCGGCGGTCATGCGGGCCCAGCGGCCCGCGGGCGCGGCTCCGTGCGTGGCCGCCGCCGCGGAGAGCCTCCCGTTCGAGGATCAGTCCTTCGACGCGGCGATGGCCTTCAGCACCGTTCACCACTGGCGGGACCCGATCGCCGGGCTGCGCGAGATGCGGCGTGTGGCCCGCCGGGTGGTGGTGGTCACCTACGACGCCGGTGACACCGAGCGGCGTGAGCGGTTCTGGCTCAGCCGCGACTACCTGCCCGAGTTCGCCGAACTTCTGGTCGACTGGCCTTCACTGGCCGACCTGACCCGCGCGATCGGGGGCCGCGCGGAGCCGGTGCTGATTCCCTGGGACTGCGCCGACGGTTTCTTCGAGGCCTACTGGCGCCGGCCCGAGGCGTACCTGGACGAACAGGTGCGTCGCGCGGTGTCCGTGTGGACCAGGGTCGGTCCGCAGGCCGAGCGGCGGGCGGTGGACAGCCTCCGTGAGGACCTCGCCTCGGGCCGGTGGGCCGAGCGCAACCGCGATCTCGTCGCCCTCGACGCGGCGGAGCTCGGTCTCCGGCTGCTCGTGGCCTGAACCGCGTACGCCCGAGCGCCGCGAGAGGGACCGAGTGTGTCGCCCGACGTGGTCAGCGGGCGCGCACGAGCTGTTCGACGCGTGCGTGCAGATGGTCGACGTGGTGCTCGGACTCCGGCTTCATCAGGACGCTGCGCAGGATCCGGGCGCCGTCGGCATCCGCGGCGATCCCGGGATGACGGGCGGTGAACGCCTTGCGATCGGCCTTGAGTGTGCTCAGGAAGACGGGCTCCGAGCCGGTCATGCCCTCGGCGAGGACCCGTCCGGAGGCCGCGTCGACGCCGCTGAGGGAGGCGGGGACGACACGGGGGAAGTAGCCGACGATGTCCAGTTCGGGCGGCTGGTAGAGCTCCAGCAGGTCGGACGCCGTGATCAGGTCGGCCCACTTCAGCGCGGCGCGTCGGCCCGCCGCCAGGACCCGGCCGAGGCCCTCGGGCGTGGGCGGCAGGAGCTGGAAGGTGAGCCAGAGGGCGGCCGCGGAGGCGCCGGCGCGGGAACACTCCAGGCTGATCTCCCCCAGATGCAGTTCGGCGGAGGTGAAGTACGTGTAGGGCGAGTCGTGCAGGTAGAAGCGGCCCACCTCGGGGTCACGGAACAGGACGGCACCGCAGCCGTAGGGCTGGAGACCGTGCTTGTGCGGGTCGACCACGATCGAGTCGCACTCGGCAATGGCGCGCCAGGGTCCGGCGTACAGGCCTTCCGGGCCGTCGGCCCCGGCGAGCAGCGTGAAGAATCCCCCGTAGGCGGCGTCGATGTGGATCCGCACGCCGTACCGCCGGGCGAGGGGCAGCACGTCGTCGACGGGGTCGACGGCGCCGAGGCCGGTGGTGCCCGCGGTGAGTACGACCGTGCCGACCTCCCCGGTGCGCAGCACCCGTTCCAGATCCTCCGGGTCCATCCGGCCCCGGGCGTTCGTGCGCACGGCATGGCTCGCCACTCCCAGGACGTGGCACATGCGGCCGTGGGTGTAGTGGGCGTCGGCGCTGTGGGCGATCCCCCGCCCCGGGTGGAGCTCGCGGGCGATGAAGAGGGCCTCGAGGTTGGCGATCGTGCCGCTGGTGGTGAGGTGCCCGAGGTGGGTGCCGTAGCCGAACATCCCGGCCAGGCGGGCGACCACCTCGCGTTCCATCGCGGCGGTTGCGGGGCCTCCGTCCAGCGCGTGGTTGTTGGGGTTGATGAGCATCGCGGTGAGGTAGCCCACCACGGCGGCGGGGTGCGGGGGCTTGAGCATCTGGCCCGCGTAGTGCGGGTGGAAGAACGGATAGTTGTCCCTCAACCTCCCGGTGAACTCCCCGAAGACGGCCGCGAAGCGGTCGTCGTCCACCGCCAGTGCGGCGTGGGGCTCGAAGGTGCCGAAGGTGTCGGCCCAGTCCTGTACCGCCTCGGTGGCGCGGCCGAGCCAGTGCTGTAGGTCCACGACTGATCTCCCTCTCTCGCGGGTGCCCTCCCATCGTAGGTATTAGTTGACTACTCAGCAATCGATTGGTCAGTGATTGACTGATCAGTGATCGAGGGATCGGCAGTTGACTGTTCAGCGATCGAGGGATCGGTGATTGCGTGGTCAGTAGATGAGACAGCAGTAAACTGCCGACGATGAACGCCACCCCCCGGCCCGGCGACGAAGCCGCCGCCCAGGCCGCCAACAGCCGAGTGGTCCGGGATTTCGGCCTGCTGATCAAGTCCGCCACCCGCCTGGAACAGCGGATCGACAGCGAGCTGCGACACACGTGCGGGATCAGCCACACCATGCTCGAGGTCCTGATACGGCTCTGCCGCCGGCCCGGCGAGGAGGTGTCGCAGCGGGACCTCGCCGACGACCTCACCTTGACCAGCAGCGGCACCACCCGGCTGATCGACCGCATGGAGGAGGCGGGCCTCGTCGACCGCGTCCCCTCGCCCTCGGACCGCAGGGTCACGCTGGTGGAGACGACCCTCCACGGACGTACGGTCTTCCTGCGCGCCGCGGCCGTGCACGCCGAGGTGGTCGAGAAGCACTTCGTCGAGCCACTGACGGCCGACGACTACCAGCGCCTGACGGCCGCTCTGGGCCGGATCGACACAGCACTGCGCGACGACACCTGACCGGCTCCGTGCCGTGAGGGCCCGCCGGACGGCGGGCCCTCACGGGTTCGATATCGATCAGCACCCGGGCCGCGGAGGCAAGTCCGAGGTACTGGAATTTCGGGCCGGGCGAGTGGACCGCCTAGCCGTGACGGCCGGGCGCGAGGGGGTTTCCGGCCTTGCGGACGACCTCGGCGATCCAGGCCATGGCCTCGGGCACGTCGTAGTTGCCGGCGTGCGGCTGGTTCCAGGCGAGCTGGTAGTCGACGTCCTTGACCTGCGGGTCCGCCTCGAGTGCCCGGTCGAGGTTGACCGAGACGATGAACGAGGTGTCGCGGTCCCGGGTGCCGTTGCGGACGTACCAGTTCGGCGCGGTGTCGGCGCCGGTGCCGATGAAGTCCATCGGGTCGATCAGATGGATCTGGTCGTCGACGGTGGTGCTCGCCTTTCGGGTGTACTGGGCCCAGGTCAGGCCGGTGTCGTCGATCCCGCTGCCGTCGCCCGCGACGTTGTTGTGGTCCCAGCTGTACTGGGTGTAGTTCATGTACTTCTGGGTCGGGGGCCCGAAGAGGTTGGTCTCGGTGCCGCTGGTGGTGTTCCCGTCGACGCCCACGGCGTCGAAGGCGGGCGTCGTCTTGAGCGTGGCCTGGGTGGCGACGAAGGCGAGGTACTTCGTCATGTCGACCGAGAGCACCTCGTCGGTGGCGTTGTCGACGTCGATCCAGTCGTTGACGTACGACTTGGTGGTGGGCGGACCGCCGAAGCCACCGGACGTGATGACGAAGTCCTCGCCGAGCTGCGGGATCGTGTGGGCGGGGTCGGCCTTCATATAGGTCTCCGCGGAGCGGACGACCTCTTGCTCGACGGCGTCGAGCATGTTCGCGGCGGTGAGCTTGGAACCGTCGGAGTTGCGCAGCCCCAGGCTCCTCTCGTAGGCGGGGAACTGGGCGGCGATCGCGGCGGCGTCCTCGGGCGAGGGGTTCTCGCCGGTGGTGTCACGGGTGCCTAGGATGCCGTACAGCCACTCGTACGCTTTGTCCGCGTTGCCGAGGTCGGTGATCGGGCAGTACGCGTTGACCGCGAAGACGTCGTCGCGCAGGGTGCTGCGGCCCTTCTCGTCGATGCCCGCGGCACCGATCTGGGCGAGGTAGGGGTCGTACTCCCTGCTGTTGCCGGACGCACCCAGGATCGACACCAGCGCGCCGCCACCGCTGGTCCCGTTGATGACGATCCGCTCGGCGCTGCCGGGCATCGCGGCGTCGTTGAGGCGCAGGTAGCGGACGGCGGCCTTGGCGTCGACCGCCGCGGCGGGGGCCTTGCCGGGGGCCGCGCCGTCGGCGCCGACCAGTCCACGGCTTCGGTCGGCCACATCGACGAAGACGTATCCGGCCTTCAGCGCGGCGCCGACGTTGCTCGTGGAACTGTTGTAGGACGCGCCGCCGGTCACGCTCGCCCTGATGTAACTGGCCATCCAGCCCGCGTTGTTCACCGCGAAGTAGATCGGCGCCTGCTGGTCGTCGAAGGCGCTCTCGGGGACGAACACGTTCATGCTCTGGTAGCCGCAGGCGGTGTTCTCGATCGTGGTGCTGCCGCCGCCGGGGCCACCGGACTGCTGTGCCGCCGCCGCGACCGGCTTCGCGACGTAGCAGATCTCCTTGTACCAGCGTACGTTCATCGGCCGCCCGTCGACGGTGACCGTGATCGTCGTATAGGCGGCGGAGTCGAAGGCCAGCGCGGCGTCCTCCGGATCCGCGGCCTGGCCGCGGATGTGCGCCGGGGCCGCCCCGGAAGCCTCCGCGAAGGAGGCCGGGATCACGACGGCCGTGAGGGCGAGGGAGCCCGCGATCGCCACGCTTCTCAGCAGCCGCTTCCGGGTCACAGGGCGTCCTTCCTCGATACCGGTGAGGTGTGTGAACGTGCGCAGCGTCCGGGGGACGCCGAGAGCCGCCACATGGGGTCTCCCCTCGTTGAGAGCCGAGTGCTTCGCAGATGCGTCGAGCGAAGGCGTCACGCACGCTACAAGATTGTTAACAATATGCACAGCGATCTAGCCGACATTTTTGTTATGAATCTGGGGACGGGTCATGGCTGTCACATCTCGGGGAGCCGGTCCGTCAGGTCGGTGAAGTCACCGACCTGACGGACACCAAGGAGTGCAGTCATGCCGAACGCCTCGATCTCCCGGATGCCGAACCCGGCCGAGTTCGTACCCGAGTTGAACGACATCAGCGCCGCCCTCTTCCGGGCCACGGGCAACCACTCGGTACCGCGGACCACGATGAACCTCGTCCATCTGCGCGCCGGTCAGATCGTCGGCAACACCTACCTGACGGTCCTCAACACCGGTTTCCTGCGCAAGGCCGGAGAGTCGGAGGAACGCATCACCGCTGTCTCCTCGTGGCAGGACGCCCCCTACTTCACCGACGCCGAGCGGGCCGCCCTCGCCTTGGTGGAGGCCACCCTGCAACCCGCCCCGCACGGCCGGGAACGCGTCTCCGACGCGCTGTACGCCGAGGTGGCCCGGCACTACGACCAGAAGGCACTGGCCACCCTCACGATCGCGATCGGGCAGATCGGCTTCTTCATCGCCCTGGCCGTCATCGGCAAACCGCAGCCGGTCAGCTCCCTCGCGGACGAACAGTGGGACTGACCCGGCCGGTCAGCGACCGCGCGGGCCGCGGCCGGTGACCGGGGCGCCGGTCCCGGCCGGTGACCGGGGCGCCGGTCCCGGCTACGGGCAGGACTCGCCGAACTTGACCGCCGTGAACTCGACAGGCCGACCGGACAGCGAGGCGCCGGCGGCGGGCTTCTGCGTGCAGACGCGCCAGTTCGACTCGAGGAGGACGAATCGGTCGTCGCTGGAGGCGTCCGTGACGGTGATCGACGTGCCGCTGTCGAGCGCCGCACGGGCGGCCTTCACCGACTTCCCGGCGAAGTCCGGCATCCTGCTGCCGGCCTTCGCCGGTTCGCTCCGGTCCTGGGCCGGGCAGTCCTCCTCCAGCTTCACGGCGCCGAAGTCCAGCTCGGTGCCGGTCGACACGGTCTTCCCGGCGGCGGTGCTCTGCGAACAGACCTTCCAGTTGCGGTCGAGGACCTGCATACGGGCACGCCCGAGAGCGTCGTGGGACGTGAGCGTGTAGAAGCCCGCCGCCTGCGCCTTGTCCTGCGCCGACTGGAGGCCCATGCCGACGAACTTCGGCACGGCGGCCTTCGCGTCGCCGTCGGTGGCCGGATCGGCGCCCTTCACCGTGTCCTCGGCCTTCTTCACCGTGTCCTCGGCCTCGGCGGCCCGGGCCGCGGTCTGTGTGACGGTGACCGTCGGCCGAGGCCCGGCCTTCGCGTCGGCGCCGGTCCTGTCCTGGTCGCTGCCGGAGGACCCGATACCGACACCGACGAAGAAGATGAGCAGCGCGGCCGGGACCGCGACGCGCTTGCGGGCCCACTTGGGCCGGCCGGCCGACTTCTCCGAAAACGGCGGCTGGTTGTACGACATACGTCTCCCCATGGTTCATTTGGTGCCAGATGATCATAAGGGGGCGGGCGGCGATGCCCGGCAATCGAGGTTCCGAGCCGGACGACAACAGCGCCACCGCGTGGTCGGTTTCTCGCCGTCACATCGGCAGCTGATGCTGCGCAGCGACGCCCTCGCGGTCGACGGACTCAGCCGACCCCGGCCCCCGGACTTCCCCGTGGAGTACGGCAGCGTCGGCTGACGCGGACAACACGCCGAGGAGGCGCCCCTCCTGTCACGGGGGGACGGTCCCGGCAGATCAGCGCTGAGATCCATTGCTGGGGGACGAATGGATTGCCGCATCTCCTTCGACATGGGCGCGACCACGGCGTTGCTCTCTCAACTCATCGGCGTACTGACGGGGTTCTCGTTCACGGCCGTCGTCATCTCGGTGTCGCGCTCACTCGACGTCCGCTCAGCCGGACAGACGCCGGCAATGCCGGCCGCGCCACCACCGAGGAACTGGTGTGCGCCCTGGCCGCTTCGGTGTCCACCATCCTGATGTTCTATTCGATCGTCCTCTCGGCGGACGCGGAGTGACCCGGAACCGGGACGGGCAGATCATCACGCCGACGGGTGGGGACTACACGGCCCCGGACCACACCCCGGTCGTGCAGCGGATCGCCACCGGCAGCCTGCTGATCGTCATCGCCTGTGCGGTCGGGGTCGGCTTCTACAACGCGTACGGCGGCGACGCCTGCGACACACTGCCGCCCGGCGTCACGATGGCCATCGCCGGCGCGGGCATGGCCGTGGACGGCGCGGGCATGGCGGTGGCGCTCGCGTCCTCCGTCTGGTTCTTCCTGTCCCGAGGGCCGGATCCGGAGCGTCAGGCCTGTCCTGCGGTTCTCGTCCGGTCGGCCGCGGTCACCGCCGCCCGGGCGGGATCGCGGCGGCGGCAGCCGTCATCCCGACGGACGCCGGGTCCCGCTCGGCGTGAGCACCCGACGCCCACAGACCATCCACTGTCCGGCGGTACGAGGCCGTCAGCCCCCGGCCTGTCACTCGAAGAGGCCAGTTGCGCCGATCGCCCGACCGGCCTGCTGGGGCCGGGAATTCAGGTGTGGACGTCGTCCTTCGGCCCGGCGGCGCGCAACCGGCGTCCTTACGGTGATGCCATGGCAGTGAGCAATGCGCGCGAGCGTGGACCCCGGAGCGCGGTTCGTGCCGTGCTGGGTGTGTCGGTGCTGTTCGTGCTGTCCGTCATCGGTGCCTCGTTCCTCCCGCACGAGCACCGGTTCGTCGTGCGGTGGTCCGCCGTCCTGCTGGCCGGCATCGGCTGCTTCGCGCTGCTGTGGCGTCGCCGCTTCCCCTTCGCCGTGATGGCCTGCGCGGTCTGCTGCGGGGTGGCGTTCCAGTTGCTGGGGTTCCGGGAGAGTCCGGTGGTGACCAGTCCGGTCATCGTGTCCGTGTATTCGGTGGCCACGCTGACGGACCGCCGCACGGCCCTGAGCGTGGCCTCGGCCTCGGCCACCGTGCTGATCGGAGCGGCGTTGTTCCACGACCCGGGTTCCGGGCTGCAACCGGACAACGTCGGAATGCTGGCCTGGACGGCCCTGCCGGCGGCGGTCGGGGACGGAGTGCGCTCGCGCCGGGCCTATGTCACGGCCGTGGAGGAACGGGCGGAGCACGCGGAGCGGACCCGTGAGCAGGAGGCTCAGCAGCGGGTGGCGGCCGAACGGGTCCGGATCGCGCGTGAGCTGCACGACGTCGTCGCCCATCACATCGCCCTGATCAATGCGCAGGCCGGTGTGGCGGCCCACGTGGGACACCAGCGACCGGATCAGGTCGTCGCCGCCCTCAAGGACATCCAGGAGACCAGCCGGTCGGCACTGGACGAGCTGCGTGTCACGGTGGGCCTGCTGCGGCAGTCCGGCGACTGCGAGGCACCGCGCGGCCCCATTCCGGGTCTGGAACAGATTCCCGCTCTGCTCGCCTCGCTCGAACGGGTCGGGCTCAATGTCCTGTACACCTGTCACGGTACGACCCAGCCGCTGGCCCCCGCGGCCGATCTGGCCGCCTACCGCATCATCCAGGAGGCCCTGACCAATGTGCGCAAGCACGGCAGCGCGGACAAGGCCCGGCTGCGCCTGAGCTACACCCCCCGGTGGCTGACCGTCACCGTCGAGGACGACGGCCGGACGCTCTCGCAGGAACCGCGCCAGGGCACCGGCCACGGGCTGATCGGCATGCGGGAGCGGGCAGCCAGCGTGGGCGGGACGCTCACCGCACAGGAACGGCCCGAGGGCGGATTCGCCGTGATCGCCGAACTACCCCTGCGCGCCGCCACGACAGCGGGCGGCGGGGCACCACACGCACTACCGGAGGTCCGGACATGACGATCCGCGTTCTGCTCGCCGACGACCAGGCGCTGCTACGTGGCACCTTCAAGATCCTCTTTGATTCCACGGAGGACATGGAGGTCGTGGGCGAGGCGTCGGACGGCCACGAAGCCGTGGAACTGGCGCGCACCCGGCACCCCGATGTGGTGCTGATGGACATCCGGATGCCCGGGATGGACGGCCTGGACGCCACCCGTGCCATCAGCGAGGCCGAAGATCTGGCGGCGGTGAAGGTGCTCATCCTGACCACCTTCGAGAACGACGAGTACGTCGCCGAGGCCCTGCGGCGCGGTGCGAGCGGCTTCCTCGGCAAGGGGGCACAACCGGACGAGCTCCTCGACGCCGTCCGCACCGTTGCCTCCGGTGAGGCGCTGCTGTCCCCGGCGGCCACGCGCGCCCTGATCACCTGCTTCCTGGCGCAGCCCGAACCCTGTGCGGGCGCGGTCCACCAGCAGCTGGCCTGCCTCACGCCCCGGGAACGCGACGTGATGAGCCTCGTCGCGCTCGGCCTGTCGAACGACGAGATTTCCGAACGTCTGTTCGTCAGCCCGTTGACCGTGAAGACGCACGTCAACCGCGCCATGAGCAAGCTCGCGGTCCGCGACCGGGCCCAGCTGGTCGTCATCGCGTATCAGTGCGGCCTGGTCAACGCGACGGCTGATCGCGGTCCGTCTCCCCTCTCCGTATGACGAAGGACCGGCCGAGCACCCCCGCCTGCGCGGGCGGAGCAGTCCGACCTGCCGGGTACTGCGTCCGCAGTACCCGGCAATCACTGCGGGGGGACGACGCGCACAGGGACCGTCGTCGGCCAGTCTTGGAATGCGCCACAAGGGCTGAATCCATGCTTTGCACGGCCGCCTGAACCTGCTGGACCTTGTGGAATGCCCGGGCGGTCGGGCGTCGCAGTACGGAGAGGATCCGACATGGCCACCAACCACGACGCATGTCGCGCAGTCCACGACCTTCTCGCCGAGCACGCGCTCCAGCTCCTTCCGCCCGAGCAGGCCGGCACCGTCGTCGCCCACCTGGACGTCTGCACCGCGTGCCGGGACGAGTACCACTGCCTCGCCGCGGTCGCCGCACACCTCTCCTCGCTCCGCGAGGCCCTGGCCCCCCGGCTCTGCCCGCAGCCGCGCTCGCACCCGTCCGGTCCCCACCGGGCCGCCCCGCGCCAGCGCCACGGTCGGGGTGCCGCCGCCAGGGCCTGGTCCACTTCCCTCACCCTGTCCCAGTGGGTCGACCGCATGGCGTACGTCAGGTGACGCCGCGGATCAGCCGAGGTCAGGAGGAGTTCCGGTCCGTCGTACGGGCGGCTGCGGGGCGGGAGGCGACACGAGCCTTCCCGCCCGCGCCGTATCGGTGACCCTTCGCGGACAGGCGGGCTTCTCTGTCCCCCACCGTGAACCCCGATGCACGCAGTGTTGCGGGACCGGTGAAGCACCCCACATGACCCACGTCACCCACTACCCGCGATAGGAGATCAAAAGAGGAACCTGCCCGCGCGACCACCACCCCTGAGCTGCGGATCGAGAGCCGGCTCACACGAACCGACAAACACCCCAATGCGACGGCAACTAGTAAATGGGGTCATTGCGGACGCTTCTTCGGCCTGCTTGTCTTGAGGACGTCGCCAGGCACCACGGCCCCCACCGGGTCACGGTGCCTCCGCATGCCAGGACCGACCAGCACCACACGGTCCCCGGCGAGC
>NZ_JBVJMD010000091.1:13637-18907 GCF_055584385.1 Streptomyces sp. NPDC104096 | reverse complement strand
AAGGGCAGAGCGGGTGACGGTGGCCGCCTTGTGCCGCGGTGAGGAGGACGCGTTTGCGGAGCAGGGGGAGCTTGGCTCGTCCGAACATCTGGCGCTTGATCATCTTGATGTGGTTGACGCGGCCCTCGACGGGGCCGGAGTTGCGGTGGGTGCTCAGGCCCTGGACAACGGCGTCCCAGTCCTTCTCCGGGCCGATGGCGAAGGCGTGCAGCCGGGGCAGGTCCGCGGCTCGGGTGGCGGTGATCCAGTCCTTGAGGTGCCGGCCGGAGCGGCTCTGGAGGCTGGCCGGTCTCGCAGTCAACGAGGACGGTCCCATAGTGATGCCCCCGGCGGGTGGCGAAGTCATCGACCCCCGGCACTTTCGGGACGGCCCAGGCGGGATCGGGCAGAGCCATGATCGCCCGCAGGAGCGTTGTCCGGCTCACCCTGATATGCAGGGCGGCTGCCAGGCGGGCACCGGCGCGGCCGGCGAGCGCGACGGCAACCGCCTCCAAGAGATGTCGGGAGGAGGGTGTTCGACGTCCATGGCGAATGGTCGGCCCGTCGACCTGTTCAGCGAACGTACGGCGTGTGCAAGCAGGGTTCTCGCAGTACAGACGTCGCACCGTCGGTTCGGTCACGACTGGCCGATCACCGACTGGCCTGTCCTCAAGGCGCCTTGCGTACACGCTGTGGACTCGATTGGACACCGTCGCACACCCAGGGCAAGCGACCTCGATCGGCTGGGTTCTCGCGACCAGGCGGACCACCCCGCACTCGAAGAACACGCGCTCCAACAGCAACGCTCTGACATACGGAAACAGGTCACCGACGAGGTCATGACACCGCACCACGGTCCCAGATGATGTGGCATCACCGTGGCGAAACCTTGTAGATCGTTCTCACGGAATGTGTGCCAGAACCCATTTGGAATGGACGAGGCCAGGAGCCCGACATCCCCCACGAAGACCCCGCCACCGCCACAACAGGAAGAAGAGGCCGGGAACGAGACAGAGGCCGGGGTGCGCTACGGGGGATCGGGCGGCCCTGTGCTCCGCTCGCGCGTCGGCGGCCCGCGCGCGAGCTGGGCGCGGGCGGGCCGGCAAACTGCCCGGCCACCCCCTGGCGGGTGATCTTGGGTGGGGAGCGTGACCGGGTGGGTGGGCGGCGGGGTTGATCGCGTATGCGCCTGACCCGACGCCTGCTCGCTTCGGCGGCCGTTCATCGATGCGGGCGTCACCCCGACGCGGGAGCAAGCCCCCGGATCAGGTCGAACCCGTACGCCACTTCTCTGGACGCAACCCTTCCGGGCACGGGAGCCTCACCAGGTCTGAGGGCTGGGTTGAAGGGCAGGCGGCTGCCTGGGTCCGGCCCTACTCTGGCAGATGTCAGATGCTCTAGCTCCGAGGCCTGGATGGAACTTCTTCTGCCCGTCACCCTCGATGAAGTGGTCGCTGTCTGGCTTGGTGCTGAGGTTCGCTCCGATCGGTTCGGCGCCCTTGTGGGCAGTCTGCTGCGGCGCGATGGTCTGCCTGCGGCGCTGGTGACGGACCCGGATCTCACCGATGGGCAGGCGAATGCCGCTCGGCTGGGTCTGCTGCGCGAGTACCGCGGATTCGACCAGGCGGACACTTCCTTCGAGTCCTATGTCGGAGGGCTGCCTGTACGGCACCTGGGTTGGTGGCGGGTGCGTATCGACGCGGCTGATGTGGCCCGTGTGCACTACATCAACTGGGACTACTGGGTGGACGTCACCGGCGGGACCCGTCTGGCGGCCACGTTCGCGTCGGGAAAGCCGGCCGGCCTGGATGAGGCTGACGCGTTCTACACCGCGTTGCGGGATGCTTTCGTGGCCGACGCATCGGTTCCTGAGATCATTCTGGTCGATTCCGGTCCCGGCACGCGGCTCGTCGTCCTGGAAGGCCATGTACGGGCCACTGCCATGGCAATGGCCGGCGGCAGGCTGAAGGCCCGCACGGCGCTTCTGGGGCGCGGCGAGGCGGTCGCGGAGCAGTGGTTCTACTGACCCGGCGGCGTTGCGCGAGGGCGGCCGGGCCAGGTGCTCGCGCACCCTGGGCCGGCAGACGTGCACAACCAGCTCAGAACTTGTGCCACGTCTTCTTTTCGCAGGTCACAGCACTGTAGAGCGGGGTGATGCTCTGGCTTTGCCCTGCAGTCAGGGGTCCACGGACCGCGGGCGCGCAGCCGGCCGAGCCGGCGGTCGTGACGGCGGACGGGGGCGGTACGCGGGGGCACCGCCCCCTTTCTGGCGTCTTGGATGGTCAGTTCGTGGGGGTGATGGTGATGGTGTCCTGGGCGGTGGCGAAGACGGGCTGGCCCAGCTGGATGCCGACGAGGGCTCGTCCGTGCGGGGCTGTGGCCTCGGCGTGCACGGCCGGGTAGATGGATACCCAGGCGTCGTTGCCGGGGCCGCTGGGGATTAGGTCCAGGGGCACGGCGGGGCAGGTGAGGGTGCGGTGGTCGGCCGAGAGCACTCCCAGCGCGACGGCCTCGTGGCTTTCGTCGTCCCAGCGGGTGAAGGCCACCTGGTCTTCGGTGAACCGTAGGCCTTCGGGGGCGGTGAAGACGACCTTGGTGGTGGTGATGGTGCGCTGGCCGGTGTTGCGGATGACGAAGGCCGGGTAGAGCCAGAGGTCCTGGCCCGCGGTCGCAGTCAGGGTCTGTGTCTTGACGGTGGCGCGCAGTCCGGTGTCGATGCGGGCCGGTGCTTTGTAGCGGTAGTAGATGCTGCCGATCTGGAAGGCGTCCTCCGGTTTGGCTTGGTCCCAGCGCAGGCTGCTGGGCGAGCCGTCGGGGTCGGCGGACTGCGGCCAGACGAGGAAGCGGTAGTAGCCCGGCTTGTCGCCCAGCTGCCGCAGGTCGATTCCCGGCAGGGTGACCTTGCGGCCGGTGCCGCTGTCCTTGTGCCCCGTGGCTTTGTGCAGTTGCGGGGTGGGGGTGTAGTGCGAAGGCGTTCCGTCCTCGTGGACGAGCTGGTAGTAGACGTGATCGCTGTGGCTGCCCGGCACGCCCTGCTCGTCCTGGCGCAGGTTGACCAGGTCGATGACGAACTTGTCCCCCGGGATGCGGCCGCTGTCGGTGACGTAGCCGAAGCCGGCCTGGCTGTTGGGTTCGCCGCCCCAGACGGTGTCGTAGGGCAGCCGGACGAAGGGCCGGCCGACCATTTCCGGGTCGCTGCGCTGCCAGGCTGCGGCGAGCACCTCGATTTCCGGGGTGGCCGTGCGGACCTCGCCGGTGTCGAGCGTGACGTCGACGCGGATCTGGTACTTGCGGCTGTAGGCGGGGCGGGGGTCGGCGTCGACGTTGAGGTCGCCGCGCAGGGTGAAGGTGATCAGGTCGGCGTCGTCGAGGAAGGTGAGGTCGATGATCTCGTACTCCTGGTCGATGCCGCCGCGGCCCCGCTTGACCTCGGTTGCGGCGAGGTCGGCCTGTCCGTTGCCGGTGTAGGAGTACTTGATCTCTTTGATCTTCACCCCGACGGGGACCCGGATGCGGCCGTCGTAGCGGAATTCGCTGTCCCACACGGCGAAACGGTTGGCGTGGCCGAGGGTGCGGATGCTGGTGCCTTCGGGGTCGAGCGGCGTGCAGCTAGGGGGTGTCGCCGGACTGCTCATGGGTGCTCTCTGCTTCCTGTCGGGCGTGCGAGGGACGGACGGCATGGGGGAGGGATTCTCACGAGGCGGGGTTCCTCGCGCTGTGCTACCGGCGCGGTCATCGGTGCGGACGGCGGCCCGTCTGCCGTGGGGCGGTGTCTTCGGTTGTTGCAGGCGGCTCTGGTGACGAGCCCGTCATCGGGGCCGCGGGGCGGCCGTCGGCGATGGCCGCCGGCCGGCGATGCGGAAAGTGCCCTGTCGAAGGGGCCCGGTCCAGTCCAGGGCCCAGTCCGGGGCAGGGCCGGGTCAGACCGGGTGGGCCGTGGTGTTATGCCTTGATGGTGACGGTGGCGTTGCCGGTGGCGAAGGGCGGGGTTCCGATCCGGATGCCGACGCGTACGGCGCCGGTCGCGGCGTCGGATTCGACTTCCATCTCGGGGTAGAGGAGGGCCCACTTGCCGGGGTCCAGGTCGAGGGCGGCGCCCCGGAGTGTCAGGGTCCGGTTGCCGCTGGAGCGCTGCCCGGTCAGTTCGGTCTCACCGGTACGTCCTTCGCTGGACATCATCACCCGGTTCTCGGTGAACCACAGGCCCTCAGGAGCGGTGAAGACGATGTCCGCAGGGCCGATCCGGGTCTGCCCGGTGTTGGTGAGGGTCATCACGACGGGGTAGGCCCACTGCTGGCCGGGCCGCACCCGTGCTTGGTCGAGACGGCTCTGGACGATGCGGACGGTGTGCTCGGCCGCGGCGCCGGTGATCTTGGCCAGGATCTGCACGGGGGAGCGTCGGCCGATGCTGGCCGAGCCGTCACTTGCCAGGCCGGGTGTGGCGTCGGACTGGGCGCGCAGGCCGAGGCTGTAGACGAGGGTGCCGGCGTCGGTGTCGGCGGTGTTCAGGTGCGGGTTGTCGCGGATGACCAGGGTGCGGCCGGCGTCGTAGATCTCGTGCTCCAGTTCGCCGGTGATCGCGCCCTGGACGGTGTCGGGGTAGGTGTAGGTGGGCCGACCGGTGAAGGCGAAGCCGGTGGGAGCGGTGAAGCGCTGGGTGATGATGCCGGGGTTGACCGGCTGGCCGACGGGTGAGACGAAGCGCAGCAGGAGGCGGGCCGACTGGCCGGGTGCGGCCTCGGGGATGTTCTCCTGGTAGACGGTCAGGGCTCGCTCATCGGCGACCGGTTCGGGGACGACGACGGTGACGGGCAGGGTGAAGCTGTTGTCCTTGAGGTTGAGGTCGCCGCCGTACTGGATCTCCAGCGTGGACTCGTACGTGCCCGGTTTTGCGGTGTCGACGGCGCGGACGCGGAACACACCGTCGAGCGAGCCCTTGCCGGGGGCCAGGTCGGTGCCGGGGAAGGTGCGGGTCAGGCGTCGGCCGTTGTTCTCGCGGGCGCTTTCGAGGCCGTCGGCCAGGGTGAGCACGACCGTGATGTGCTCTCCGCTGGCGATGGCGGGGCCGCGGTTGTGGACCCGGGCACCCAGGTCGAACTCCTGGCGGCGGGGGACCATGACGGGCAGGACGAGCTCGCCGTACAGGTCGGCGACGGGCGGGGGCGGCGGGGTCATCGTCGCCGCTCCGAACACCTTGCGCACGCGGTGGTTGGAGTTGTCGGCGATGTACAGGTCGCCGGAGGGGGCCACGGCCACGCCGTAGGGGTAGTAGAGCTGCTGGCCCACCGCCG
>NZ_JBVJMD010000091.1:0-13539 GCF_055584385.1 Streptomyces sp. NPDC104096 | reverse complement strand
CGGGCCTCCGTCGGCGATGTACCCGGCGACGCCGTTTCCGGCGACCGTGGTGATGATCCCGCCCGGTGTCACCTTGCGCACCCGGTGGTTGTGGCCGTCGCCGATGTAGAGGTTCCCCGCGCCGTCCACCGCCACGGCCGAGGGGTAGTGCAAGGACGTGGCAGCGGCCGGGCCTCCGTCGGCGATGTACCCGGCGACGCCGTTTCCGGCGACCGTGGTGATGATCCCGCCCGGTGTCACCTTGCGCACCCGGTGGTTGTGGCGGTCGCCGATGTAGAGGTTCCCGTCCTGGTCGACCGCCACTCCCCAGGGGTAGTGGAGTTTGGTGGCGACGGCGGGGCCGCCGTCGGAGACGAACCCGGCCTGGCCGTTGCCGGCGACCGTGGTGATGATCCCGTCGGGTGTCACCTTGCGCACCCGGTGGTTGGAGTAGTCGGCGATGTAGAGGTTCCCCGCCCCGTCCACCGCCACGGAGATCGGGCAGTGGAGTTTGGTGGCGACGGCGGGGCCGCCGTCGGAGACGAATCCGGCCTGGCCGTTGCCGGCGACCGTGGTGATGATCCCGTCGGGTGTCACCTTGCGCACCCGGTGGTTGGAGTAGTCGGCGATGTAGAGGTTTCCCGCCCCGTCCACCGCCACGCCACGGGGGTTGTAGAGCTTCGTGCCGACAGCGGGGCCGCCGTCCACGACGAATCCCGCTTCGCCATTGCCTGCCGCCGTGATGATCGTCCCGTCGGGGAAGGTCGCTGTGGCTGGGGAGCTGGTGGTCATCGTTGTTCCTCCTGTTGTGGTGCGGGGCACGGCACCGGCCGGTGGTCCGGTACGGGCGTGCCCCGGGCCTTTACGACCGCGCTCGGCTGTGTGTGGCGCGGAGTGGAAAAGGGGACGCCTCTGCGCGAGGCGCCCGGAGGGCGGCGGCCGGGGAGACCGGGGTCAGGGAACCTCCACCCGGGCGCCGGCCGGATTCCGCTCTCCCGGCAGCCGGAAAGCCGGCCGCTGCGGCGCGAACGGGACTGAGGAGTTGGCGGGGGCCGTGTTCATCGGGCGGCGCGGCAGCAGCTTGCACACCGACACCCCGGCCATGAGCAGTGTGGTGGCCGCGACCACGGTGGCGAGGGTGTCGAAGCCGGAGCGCCGCCGGGAGGCGAGCGCGGACGCTCCGCCGGCTCCCAGGGAGCTGGCCAGTGGCACGCCTGCGTACACGGATCTCCCGTCTCGTCTTCTGCCCGTCATCCCCGCACGTCGCCATTGGTGCGGCGGCTATGCGGAAGGGCGTTGTGGGCACTGCAGGTCCTGTCAGGTCGTGCACCAGCGCTCCTCGCGCCGCCGGGCCATGTCCCACAGGGAGCGGACGTACACCGCGTGCTGGAACAGGTCGTAAACCAGCTCGACGGCGAGCGTGCCCGCCAGCACCTGGGACCTGAGGCCCGCGCCGCGGGCGGTGACGACCTTCTCCGCGACGAAGACGAGGCCGATGGCGACCCAGAAGGGTGAGAACTCGGGACGGCCGCGGGCCAGCATCCACCCGGTGAAGAACAGGTACATGGCCAGGGCCAGCACGGACAGCCCCATGAGCGCTTGGCGCACGAAGTAGGGGGCCGTGACCTTCGTCCAGCCGTAGTCCCGCAGGTTCTCCAACGCCCCACGTTGCCAGCGCATCCGCTGGTACCACAGCTTCGGCACGGTGGTCATCACCTCGGTGACCACCCGGCAGCCGGCGGGTGAGACGGTGCGGTAGCCCAGGGTGCGCACGGCCTTGGTGATCTCGTCGTCCTCGGTCAGCGAGGCCAGTGAGTAGTACGACGTGCCGCCGCCGATGAGACCGTCCATGCGCGCCTGCCTGATCTGCCGCAGCGTGGAGACCCGGAAGACGGTCGCGGTCCCGGTGAGCACATCGGCCCGGTAGCCGCGCCGAGCGATCTCGCGGGCGTAGCGCTGGAACTCGATGCGCTGCAGGACGCCGAGCAGTCCGCCGCCCGGCTCGCCGTAGAAGATCCCGCCGACCGCCCCCACATCCGGGCCCATCGCCTCGGCGGCGTTGGCCACGAACGACGGGACGAGGGTGGTGTCGGCGTCCTGGACCAGGACGAGGTCCTCGGGGGCCAGCCCGTGCAGAACCCGCTCCAGGGCCTGGTTGAGCGCCCCGGCCTTCTTATGACGGTTGTTCACCGACTCCACCACCATCGCCCCGGCCCGGCGGGCGACGTCGGCGGTGGCGTCAGTGCAGTTGTCGACTGCCACCACGATCCGTTCCGGCTGTCGGCTCTGCTCGCGAAGGGCCGCGATGGCCGCGCCGATGCGGTCGGCCTCGTTGTACGCGGGGATCAGCGCGACGACACGGGGCACCGCGGTATCGCTGGGAGATGGCCGCACGCGGGCATGCGGCGCGCGTCTTCGCATAACCGTGCTCCTGACCGTGCGCACGCATCACCGGGCGCACGAGGGGACTGTTCCTGCAGAGGGGACGGTGTGTTCAGGGGACGTGGTGTACATGGACAAAGACCCCACGGAAGGGGCCGTCGCGCATAAGCCGTCCCCCAGTTCTTGGAGCGTGGCTGTCAGGCAGCCCCCTGCGCAGGGACACGGTTATGCCGACCATGTGCCTACTTGGAGGGGCGGTGTCCGGCAAGCGCCAGAAGGAACCACATCTGGCATATGCATCCCTTCCACCGGCAGCGCTGTCCGTGAAGCCTCCTCACCCGGCTGGGGCGGGGCCTGCTGAAGCGCGAACCGGACCCGTTTCGTGCTCCGGCGCATACTTTCTGGCATCTGCGCGCCCCGTCATCCGGGGCAATCCCGATCGCGGCAGCGCACGTCGCCGCGGCATGCGCAGACGCTGCCCTGCTCGCGCGTCGGCGAGGCCGCGCGCGGGCCGGGCCGACAAACAGCCCGGCCACCTCCTGGCGGGTGGTCTTGGGCAGGGGTTGTGACCGGGTGGGTGGGCGGCGGAGTTGATCGCGTATGCGCCTGACCCGACGTCTGCTCACCACGGCGCTCGTCGTCGCCGCCGTCCTCGCGACTGCCCTGTCCGCCGCTCCGCCGACCACTGCCGCTGCTGCCGCACCGTGCACGTCGGCATGGCAGGCCGTCCAGAGGGTGGCCGTGCGCATGCAGGCGTGGAACGAGGGACCGGTCGCGACGACGCGGTCGCCGATCGGGCGGTACCTGCACCGGGGCGAGCGGGTGACGTCGTGCCTCGTCGCCGTCGGCCGGAACTCCTCGCAGTACCGCGAGTGCGGCGGCGGGAGCCGGTGGCGCATCGTGCGCGCAGGCCAGGTGCCGTCCGGATGCCTGCGCCGGACGTGAGCAGACCAGCGGACCCGGTACACCACGACCACGACCCGGCCCCCACGCCCGCCCTCGCCGTGCTGCTCCTGCTCCTGGCCGTCGTGGTCGTTGTCCGGCTGAGGGTGGGCGTTGCGGACGCGGGGGTCGGCGAGTGCTTCGATCGTGTCCGTGTCGTGGGCCCGGAGCGCTCCGAGGAGCTTGGCGAGGGTGCCGTATGCGTCCGAGGTGAGGGATTCGTTCGTGTCCTCGTCCTCGCCGAGGAACACCGGGACGATCAGCGTGGCCAGTTTCCCGGTCCCGGGCCGCGTCCGCAGGGCGCGCCCGACCATCTGCACGATGTCGACCATGGAGCCGCGGGCGTCGGCGAACAGGACCGCGTCGCATTCGGCGGTGTCGACGCCCTCGCCCAGCACCCGGACCGAGGACAGCACGCGGAGCTCCGCGCGTACGTCCGTGCCGTCCAGGCCGGGGCCTGCGAGGTAGTGGGAGGCGAACTCGTCCAGGACGCGGCGGCGGTGTGCGGGGGCGTGCTCGCCGTACAGCCACGCCGACCACACCTGCGCGGCCGGCGGGAAGGTGTCGGGGTCGTCCTCTGCGAGCCGGGCCGCCGTCACCGGCACGGCGGCCGCCATGGCCTCCGCCTCGCCGACCCGGCTGTGGAACGACAGCACCCGGCGGAACCACTCCTGGGCGGCCGCCCGCATGAGGCCTGTCTGCACAGCCGCGAGACGGGCCCCGCGTACGGCGTCGGAGCCGGTCGCCTCGGTGGTCATCGCCGCATGCAGGTGCGGGTCGCGGATGTCCAGGCACAGCACCTGGTACGGCGCCACCAGCCCCAACCGGATCGCCTCGGACAGCTTCAGCTTGTACGCCATGGGGCCGAAGACGGGGGAGTCCTAGTCCATGGACGCCACCAGCCGCGGGCGCTCCCCGTCTCCGTCGGCTTCCCACACCCGTGCCGTGGCGGTCATGTACAGCCGCCGTACGGCCGGGATCTGCATCTGGTCGTGCACGGCCGCCCACGGCTTCAACCCGTCACCACTTACCCGGTGTGCCTCGTCCACGACCATCAGGTCCCACACCGGCAGACCCGCGGCGTGCGCCCGCTGCGGCGTGCCCATCCCGACCGACGCGTACGTCGTGAACACCGTCACCGCCTCAGGGCCGGCCGTCCACGCGATCAGTTCGTCCGGGTCGGTCGTGCACGGCAGACCCTGGCTGTCCGCGCCGCGCAGCGAGCACACGCCGATCATCGCGCCGCGACGGCCGCCGGCCCGCCACGCGGCGGCCATCTGCAACAGCAGATCCAGCGTCGGCACCAGGACCAGCACCCGCCGCGCGGACAGCCGGATCGCCGACTCCACCCCGATCAGGGTCTTGCCCGACCCGGTGGCGGCGATGACCTGGGTGCGCAGCCCCTCGGGCGGGATGCCCTTCCCGGGCTGTTCGGAGAGACGGTGCAGCACCGCGTCGACTGCCTCGACTTGATGGGGGCGAAGAGTGAGGGTCACGATGGTGGTCCTCCTGGTCAATGGACTGCTCTGGTGACTGGGGGCGGGCGGCCGTGCGCCTGGCAGTGGACGGCCGCCCGGTCATGCTCAGTGCAAGTGCGGGAAGGGCGGGCCTAGAACGGCGGGCCGCCTGGGTCGCGCGGCTCGCCACGTTCGGGCCAGATCCGCAGGACGACGTCTTCGTCGGCCGACTGCGGACCGCCCGCCCACGCGATGGCGGGCTGGTCCTTGGGACGGCGGCCACCGTCCCGCAGGACCGCGCGGGCCGACTCGAGCAGGTGCCGGTCGGCGTCGCTCACACCGTGCGCCACCAGAGCGCGGGCGGCCGACACGAACGCCTCGCTCATCCACCGCAGGACGTGCCGGTCGGGCCCTGCCAGGACGCCGACGTCCAGACGGCGGGGCGGCATCGTCTCCTCGTCCTCCCGCACCGTCCCCCAGCGCGGACTCCCGCCGACGGCAAGGGCCTGCGGGTCGGGCTCGCCCGGGCCGGACTGCGGGCCGGCGAGCGTGCGGCAGACGGAGGCCGCCGCCATGACATCGAGGACCGGATTCGGCTCGAGCGGGCCCGGGCGGGCCGTGGCGTACGTGCCGCTGCCCGGGGCGGTCCGGATCAGGCCGGCCGCAGCGAGCTTGGCCAGCGCCGCGGCCGCGGTGCCCGACGACACCCCGTAGGACCGCGCCGGCTTCGCCTGCGACGGCAGCCGCTCCCCGTCGCGGATGGACCCCTGATGGATGGCGACGGCGAGGTCCCCGGCGATCAGTTCGGGGGAGTTCTCGGTGGATACGGTCATGCGACCCACCGCAGCCCAGATCCATCAATAAATTTGACAGGTTGTGGGAACTCCGAGCCCGAGGTTTCCGCCGGCCTTTCCGGTGGTCAAGTCCTGGTGTCCGACTTCTCCCAGGCGTCCGCCTGGCTCTGCTTGCACGGCGGGTCGAAGTCGCGTCTCGGGTCTGTCGTGGGCGGGCTCCTAATGGTGCCCGGACCGGCGCCCCGCGCATGGTGCTCGGGGCGGCAGTCCGGCGTTGCGCGGCGGCTGTGCTCCGAAACCGGTCATGGTGCGGGGCCCGCTGAGCGGTGAGGGCTTGGCCGAGGGTGTCGCCGCCTGCAGCGAGGTACGCGGCAGCGTCGGCGGCCTGGCGCTGTCTGGGCTTGCAGGCGTGGCTTGACGTGCGGGAACGATTCAATGCACTATTCAAGTAGTTCATTGGTGCATTGGGGGTTCGGTCGTGGGCTTCGACTTCCGGATCGATCGGCGCGGAGGCATCCCCGCTTACGTGCAGATCGTCCAGCAGGTCCAGCAGGCTCTGCGGCTGGGGCTGTTGCAGCCGGGCGACCGGCTGCCCACGGCCCGCGCGGTCGTGGAGGCGACCGCGCTGAACCCCAACACCGTGCTCAAGGCGTATCGCGAGCTTGAGTCCCGGGGCCTGGTCGAGACCCGGCGCAGGCACGGGACCTTCGTGACCGGCACGCTCGGCCGTTCCTCGGCCGACTCGCCCTGGCGGGCCGAGCTCGCGGACGTCGCGGGACGTGCCCGTGCGGCAGGACTGGAGCGCGACGACCTCGCCGCCCTCTTCGCCGATGTACTGGAAGATTTCTACCCCTCGAAGGAACCCGATGTCGTACCTCACCAGTCCTGACGCGGCCCTGACGGCCGACGGCGTCAGCAAGAGATACCGGCGCGGGGGTCCGGACGTACTCGACGGCTGCGGCTTCACCGTGCCGGCCGGGGTGGTGTGCGCTCTCGTCGGCCCCAACGGCGCGGGCAAGTCCACGCTGCTGGAACTGGCCGCCGGCCTGCAACGGCCCACTTCCGGAAGCGTCACGGTCCTCGGCGGTCCGCCGCACGCCGGCCACCCCAAGGTGGCCTACCTCGCCCAGCACCGGCCGCTGTTCAACCGGTTCACCATCGCCGAGACGCTGCGCCTGGGCGCCCGCCTCAACCCCGGCAACTGGGACGCCGACCTCGCCGAGCGGATCGCCGACCCGGACCGCTTCCACAAGAAGGACCGCATCGGCGACCTGTCCGGCGGCGAGCGCACCCGCATCGGTCTGGCCCTCGCCCTGGGAAAACGGGCCGACCTGCTGCTCCTCGACGAACCCATGGCCGACCTCGACGTCCTGGCCCGCCAGGAACTGATGGGCCTGCTCATGGCCCACGTCGCCGACACCGGCACCACCGTCGTGATGTCCTCGCACATCATCAGCGAGCTCGCCGACACCTGCGACCACCTGCTCCTGCTCGACGCGGGCAGCACCCGCCTGTGCGGCGACATCGACGACCTCACCGCCTCCCACGCCGTGGTCACCCTCGCGGGAGACCCCGAGCGCCTCGCCGACCACACCGTGATCGAGTCCCGCCCCGCCGGCCGCGGCACCAGCGCGCTCATCCGCCCGTCCGCAGCGCCGCTGCCGGCCGACTGGGAGGTACGCACACCCTCGCTGGACGAGCTCGTACTGGCCCACCTCGGCGCCCCGGACACCCCCATACCACTGATCAAGGAACCCGCCGCATGAGCCCCACCGCCCCCACCGCCTCCGGCATTCCCGAAGGCACCGGGCCGACAGCCCCCCGTCCCGGCGGCCGCCTGCCGCTCGTACGGATCGCGCTGCGCCAGTACTGGATACCGCTGGCGATTCTGGCGGCCGTGCTCGCGCAGACCGCGGCTGTGGTGGCGTACCACTACGGAGGCTGGGCCGACGCCGTCGCGCTGCGCGCCCACGTCGGTTCGCACGCCTACCACTTCGGCCGCTACGCGGACGACGCCCACAACAAGACCGCGAAGCTGATCTCCGACAACGCTTCCGTCGTCTTCCGGCCCGCCCTGTACGCCGCCGCACTCACCGGACTGCTGACCGCGCGTGAGTGGGAGAGCCGCCGCGTCACCCTGGCCCTGACCCAGTCCCTCACCCCCCAGCGCTGGTTCACGGCCCGCTGGGCCACCCTCGCCGCGCTCTGCACGCTCCTCACTGTGCCGCTCGTGGTCCTCTACCAGCGCAGCGCGACGCACGCCTACCGGCTCGACCTGTTGGTACACGGCGCCGACCAGCAGACCGCATACTTCACCGTCGGCCCGGTCACCCTCGCCTACGTCGTCCTCGGCGTCGCCGCAGGCGCGTTCACCGGGACGCTACTGCGCCGCTCCTGGCTCGCCGTCCTCGCGGCGCCGGCCCTGACCTGGCTGCTCGCCGCCGTACTGGTTCGCTCCCGCCTCGTCCTGCTCGCCGACTTCCCGCTCTGGTCCAAGGTCCACGGCTTCCACCCGGGCGGCGTGCTCGGCCTGCAGTTCGACGACCTGCTCCCGCAGGACTCCTACCTCGTCAACTCCCTCGATTCCGGCGACTACTGGGGCTACCAGATCGCCTCAGGCCTCCTCGTCCTGGCGCTCGCCGTCCTGCTCGCCGTCGCGGCCCTGCGCGTTCTGCGCCGCCGCACCGCGTAACTGCCGACGGCGCCCAGCACCGCGCCGCCTCCCGTGCCCCAACGGGCGGACCCGGTACGGCCTTCACGGGCCGGGTCCGCCGGCACGATCCCTGCCGACGCCCGCGGTCGCTGTACCCGCACCCACCACCGTGCGGCACGCGCCCCGGCTCACCGTCGCCTGCCAGGTGCCCCCCATCCGCCTTCCCGCAGGTTCTCCACGCGCCTCGCCACGTCCGTGAATTCGATGCTCTGACCTGCGGTGATCCGTGCTGCCCTCACCTCGTCGTTCCAGCCTGCCCAAGGAGAACTTCCATGCGCCGTACAGACCACGAACCGGCCGAGACCGCCGCCATACACGGGCTGCACGCAACGAAGGCTCCCTCCGCCTGGAGCAGCCCGCAGCGCGTCATATGGCTTCTGGCGGCCGGCAGCCTGCTGGGCCTGCTGAACCGTCTCCTGGCATCCGCCGAAGTGCACGATGCCCTCACCTTCCCCGTTCTCGTCCTGACGGGCGGCGCAATCCTGGCCATGTGTCTGTCGCCGTGGTGGAGCCGCAATCAGAAGTGGACCGCGGTCACCTGGCTGGTGGTGCCCAACTGGCTGGCGGCACTGCTGGCCCTGGCGATCGACAACCACGCCTTCCAGTGGGTACTGACCGTGGCAGCGGCCGGCGTCCGTGCCGCCGCCATCCGGTGGCTGTGGCTCTCACGCACTGCTCCCGACCCCCGCCGGGAACGGTCCCGCCTCCCGCGCTGGGCCCGCGTCCTGTGCTGGAGCGCCGTGCTCCTGGCCGTCGTGTTCGAGGCCGCGATGTGGGGCATGTCGCTCGTACTCCTGCACAACAGCGGCATCGACAGCGACACCCTGATCCCGTGACCGCATCCGCGCCGCGCGGGCGGAGCCGCGCCCACGCCTGCGGGACTGCCTACCGCCGTGCTCATTGCCGGCGGTGAGTGTTGCGCACCCCCAGCAAGGTCGCGACCGGAAGCAGGGGACCGGTCGCGACGCCGTCGGCCTCCCGCGGGAGCAGGCTGCGCGATTCGATGCGCACTCGGCTGCGCAACGCTGTGACCTGCATGGTCGGGTCTGTGGTTGGGGGCTGCGCATACGTGGTCGCCCTCATGGTCGAGCTCTGCACAGCGCACTGCGCACTGTGCAGGCCTGCGCAAGTGCGCGCTCACGACGTGCGTGAGTGCATCCAGCCGACCCTACGAACAGGGTCGCGTACGGGCCGCCATACGGGTGCAAAGGGCCCGTCGCGCAGCAGGTCGACCAGCGGCGCTGCCATGGCCGGGACGTCCCGCAGGAACGCCGTGACGGCCAGTTCCCGGGATGCAGCGTTCAGGGCACTGATCCGGTTGTCGACGCCGGCCGCTTTGGTGCCGTCCAGGACGAACAGCAGCCGCGGGAAGAGCGGGTAGCGGTGCCGCCAGTCGGGCTCCGTCTGCACCCCACCGGCCTGCCGGTGCCGACCGGGCGGCGCCATGGGGATATAGGCGTGCAGGCGGCGTATGCAGTAAGTTTCGCGGCCAGCCGTTCCGGGCCCATGGTTGCCCGGTCGACCTCGACGAACGCCCGCAGCATCGACCCACTGCCGACGCGGTAGAACAGCAAGGCGTCGGGGATGGCTGCCTCTCCGCCCCCGAGGGGGTGGTGGACCTCCGGTATCCGGTCCAGCGGCCGACACACGTCCCCACGCCGACGGGCGTCCTGCACGAACGACAGGCCCACCTCGCTCACGGCCAGGGCGTGGGCCACCCGCAGCCGCGCTGCCGTGGGATCGGCGAGCAGCCTCGGCGGAGCAAAGCCCCGCAGCTCCGGCCACTCGGAAGCGACCTGCACCCCATACGCCGTCGCGAACCAGACCTGCCGCCGCCCCGCCTGAGGCAGCGACACCTGCTGTACTAGGGCCTGTTGTGAAAGTGCTGGTCACAGCCTTTCGTTGACGGTTGCGACCAGCACGGTCGCGTGATGGCGGACCGCGAGCCGACCCGTAATGCCGTGCCGTCGGACTGGACAACGGGAGACACTGGCGCGGTGTATCAGCTTCAGGAGATTGTGGCATTGGCCAGCGGTGTGCTGGGCGGGGATGTCATCGGCGCCTACCTTCACGGGTCTGCCGTGCTTGGTGGCCTCAGGCCGGCCAGCGACGTGGACGTGCTCGTCGTCTCCCGGCGGTCGATGGACGAGCGGCAGCGACGGGCGCTCCTCGGTGGGCTGCTCGGGATCTCCGGCTCCCGGAACAAGGTCCGCCCGGTCGAGCTCATCGTGGTCGTCCAGTCCGAAGTCCAGCCATGGCAATACCCTCCGACCTGCGACTTCCGGTACGGCGAGTGGCTGCGAGCCGAGTACGAGGCAGGAAAGGTGCCCCGGCCGGAGCCGATGCCCGATCTGGCCCTGCTGATCACCATGGTGCTGACCGGCGACCACCCGCTCACCGGCCCGCGGCCGGCGCAAGTCCTCGGTCCCGTCCCGCACTCTGACCTGGTCCGGGCGAGCGTGGCAGGCATCCCCGACCTGCTCGACAACCTTGACGGTGACACCCGCAACGTCCTGCTGACCTTCGCACGCATCTGGACCACGCTGGCCACCGGCCGGATCAGGTCGAAGGACGCTGCCGCCGACTGGGCACTCGCCCAGCTCCCGCCCGAACACCGCCCTGTCCTGGGACACGCCAGGCAGCTCTATCTCAACTGCCGCTACTCCGAAGAAAGCTGGAGCGAGACGTTGCGGGTCCAGGTACGTCCGCATGTGGACCGCGTGCTCGCCGAGATCGACCGGTTGAGCGCCCGGAGCTAGCGGACGGCTGGTTTGTCGTATCTCGTTGCCACGGCTCGGTGTCGTTTGAGGCGATTAATCCCGCACTCCACCGCATGGCGCACCTTGCAGTCGTCCTTGTCGAACTTGGGCGGGCGTCCGCCACTGGAGCCGAGCTTCTTGCGGTCGCGAACCTGGTCCGCCTCCTCCGGGATCGTGCACCAGACCCTCCTTCCGCAACTTCATCAACCGCCGCCGCGTCTGCTCAATCCGCACCCCGCCGCAGTCAACAGATGCAGCTGCTCCGTAGTAACCAGCCGGTACTGCGCCACGACGGCCAACGCCAGCCGGTCCCCGACCGCCGCCTCCAGATTCAACGCCACGCCCGCCACCTCCCGCACGGAGCGCCGGTCCCTCCGGCACCCCGTACGGCCACGGCAGCAGCCGGCCCGGACCACCATCACGACCAAGACCACCCGACCACGACCACGATCCGACAACCCCAACGACAACTGCCGCCCCACTCCCGGCGCCTGACGGAGTCTTCGCAGGTCACCAAACCGTTCCGGCCGTGGTCAGGAGCCCGACATCCCCCTCAGTACACCCCCGCGCCCGCCCAACAACACAACAAGGAAGGTGAAAAGGAGCGAACGGGGCGAGGCGGGCGCGCCGCCGGGGGACCGGGCGACTCGGACTCCTGCAGCGCGTCGGCGAGGCCTCCGCGCTCGAGAGCGCCGGACGGGGCCGGCGCGGCAGAGCACAGGGAGTCAGCGCGGTCGGCACGCGGCACCAGACACCGGAGCGCAGCACCGGTTCGCTCAGCTTCACTCTGTCGGGGATCTTGGTGTTTTCCGGTGTGGCAGCAGGATCAGCAGGCATCTAGTCTTGTGAGTCGGGAATCCTGCCTAAACAAGTGGCGAGGCGTTCGAGGATCTCGTCCGCGGTCTTCGTCCAGACATAGGGCTTGGGATCGGTGTTCCATGCGGCGATCCAGGTGCGGATGTCCTCCTCAAGGGCCTGGACACTCTTGTGGACGCCTCGCCGTATCTGCTTGTCCGTCAGCTCGGCGAACCACCGCTCGACCAGGTTGAGCCAGGACGATCCGGTAGGGGTGAAGTGCAGGTGGAAGCGAGGGCGGGCGATCAGCCAGGACTTGACGGCCGGGGTCCTGTGAGTGGCGTAGTCGTCGAGGACCAGGTGCACCTGCAGGTCTGCGGGGATCTCCTGGTCGAGCTTGACCAGGAATCTCTTGAACCCCTCGGCCCGGTGGCGGCGGTGAGGGGAGCCGATCACTTTTCCGGTGGCTACCTCGAGTGCCGCGAACAGGGTGGTCGTGCCGGCGCGGACGTAGTCGTGCGTGACCCGCTGGGGAACGCCGGGCATCATCGGCAGGACCGGCTGGGGCCCACCGACTGCCCCGTCATGCCCACCAGGGCACCGGCATCCTTGTTGGACATGCCGTCCGCACAGGCCAGGATGATCCGGCATCGCACCGCCCAGGACTACGGCGTCGAACGACGCCGCACCCACCCCTCAAGCGCCGCCCGCTCCTCCACCGACAGCACCAACTCGGCCTTCGGCCGCCCCGTACGAGCCATGCCGCAAGCCTACAATTTCAGAAAGAACTCCTGACTCAGAAGACTAGGGCGTGTATCGAATGTGGATCTTGGGCTAAGGGTGACCAGCTCGACGATCTGGGAGGTATACGGCGCGGAGGCCGGTTGCTGAGCCCCGTACAACTGGGGCCCCGTCTATCACAACCCTCCTCTCCGGCACCGGCTGCTCAGACAGGCTCGAAGAACGGCTCGGACACGGCATCGGCCACGGTGTAGGGCCGGATTCCTGGATCGGTGAGGATCCGGTACAGGAACTCCGTGGCGGACATCTCGTAACGGTCCCACTCCTCGGCATCCTCCGTCTTGGCGAGAACCGGCCATGCGTCCACCGCGCCATCCGTGACCTGCCAGAAGAACTTGTCGGCTGCACGCGAGATCCCCCATGGGATCAGGCCCCCCGTCGTCCCGGGCTCATGGATCCGGTAGGGCGCGAACGGGCCGTCCGAAGGGTCGTCGTTCTCCAGCAGTACGCGCCACATCCTCAGCAGATCCGCCACGCGGGTCTCATCAGCGCACAGCACCGACACCACCTGCGAGAACTCGCCGACGCCGAACGCCTGGGACAACTGCTTGTAGTCACCCGGCAGCTCGGTCCCCAGTTCCGCTTCGATCTCCGCCCAGGGCTGCGCGGCGTCCCGCGCGTCACGACCTGTAGCACGGAGAAGAAGGTCCACCCACATGAAAGAACCTCGCCTGATTGTTCACAGATACGTTGGCCAGTACGGAGCCTGGGCCCGGATGCAGGCGCGGACCCTACCAGGCCGCACCTGCATCCGGACGGTCGGGAACGATCAGGGCGCAGTGTGCGAAAGGTGTTGGGTTCGCAGGGGGTCTGTCAAAAACGGGCCCTGTCTCACATTCGGTGGTGACAGGCAGTCACGAGAGTCGTTGATGCTCGCATGAAGGATGTCAACGAGCTTGTGAGATGGTGTTTTTGGG
>NZ_JBVJMD010000090.1:0-19004 GCF_055584385.1 Streptomyces sp. NPDC104096 | reverse complement strand
CCGCGTTTCCATCTGCACTTCACACCGACGAGCTCGTCCTGGCTCAACCTGGTCGAGCGGTGGTTCGCCGAACTGACCCAGAAGAAGCTCAAGCGCGGCGTCCACCGCTCCGTCCAAGCCCTCGAACGCGACATCCGAGCCTGGCTGGCCGACTGGAACGAGCACCCCCGGCCCTTCGCATGGACCAAGACCGCCGACGAGATCCTCGACAAAGTCGCAGCCTACTGCCGACGAATCTCTGACTCAGATCACTAGGGCTTCATCCCAGATGTCGCCGCCGTCGGCCCAGGTCCACAACCATTTTCGTAGTGAGGCGGTCGCATGGCGAAGGCCGTCGTGAGGGCTTTCTCCGAAGGTGTAGCCGTCGGCGTCGTAGAGAAGCACTGGGTTGTCGACTGCGCTCAATGAGACATGCCATTCCATCGTGCAGCCGCCGTAGGTGAGGAAGAGCCACGATGGCGGCATGCCCTCTGACAGGTTGCGTTCGTGGAGGCCGGCCGCGCACGGCCAGTCGCGCAAGTGCCCTGGAGCCCTGTTGCCGTCGGTCAGGGAGGCCAGCCCGCTATCGGGGCCGAATCCTCCGTTGGCCACCTCGGTGTAGAGGCGCCGAAGCAGTTCGGGAAGCCGGCGTCCGATCCTCCGTTCTGCCTGCTCGACCTCTGGCAGGGAGATCGGAGGGAACAGCAGCCCGCGAGGAGCGTCGGCGTAGTAGGCGGTCAACTCCTCGGTCCCGGCCTTGAGCTGAACCGTCCCGTCACTGCCATACGAAGCGATGTCGTCTCGTATCCGCTCCAAGCGGGGCTTGCCATAACGCTCGACGATCCACGCGACAGGGACGTCCGCGCGGTCGAATCGCAGGCCCGGATCCCATGCGCGAGCCTGCAGAGCTTTGACCAACGCGTCGTCGTCCGCTTCTTGCCCGGCTTCCGGGCCGGGCTCATGGCGGGGTGGCGAAGGTACGCCGTGAGGAGAAGAGGTCACGCGTCAGGAGCCTGCTGCTGCCCTTCGACTGCCTCCAGAAGCCGTCGGAGACAGATGATTCCGCAGGCGAGTTCGAGCAGGCCTTGATGAAGGTCGGCGCGTCGCTCGTAGCGGGTGCGGAGTCCTTTGAACTGGTGGATCCAGGCGGTCGGGGCCGCGCGGTGAGGTGCTCGCCGTGGGGTGATCCCTGTTCCGCGCGGCCGACCCAACCTCGTGCCTTACCGCCCACCGGCGCCTCGCTCGGGACTACGAGACCACCCCGGCCCACTCCGAGACGATGATCTGCTGGGCCATGATCGGCGTCATGGTCCGCCCGCTCACGCGAGGCCGACCCGCCACACGGCCAGACTCATGACCCCTCTCACGCGCCGACCATGAGATCTCAAGCACGGTCTGATCAGTCAAACCGTCCGACTGCACAGCCATCTGGGCGCAAAGCCGAACGGCTCACTCAGCATCCACGGCCGCGCCGGGCCGAGGTGAAATTTTCTTGAAACTCGTGGCTTCGTGGCCGCCCGGAACAGTGCCGCAGACGGTCCTCGGGGGGCCGCGGCGGCCTTACGGTGTCAGTGCGCACTCCTCCCGGCCGACCGCTCCTGATCACCCTTCAGAAGCCTGTCCGTGGCCTCGCCATATCGGCTCTGACCTGGTGATTTCTTGGAAATCCCCTAGGTTGGGAGAGCTCTGTCGGACACCCTCGGGGGGCATCATGAGCGAGGAATTCAATCTGTACGACGCCAGCATGATCGTGGTTGTGGAGGGCCTGGAGGCCGTTCGGAAGCGGCCCGGAATGTACATCGGATCGGTCGGCGAACGCGGCCTTCACCACCTGGTACTTGAGGCCGCCGAGCGGGCGCTGAACGAGATCCTCGGCGGCACCGCCAGCCGTGTCGAGATCACCCTCACCGCCGACGGCGGCGTCCGCGTCACCGACGACGGCACGGGTCTTGCGGTCGGGCACGCCGGCCACGGCGACGGCCCTCCGCTGGAGACCCGGTTGACCAAGCTCTGGTGCGGGGCACCATCCGCCGACCGGCGCTTGCTGTTCGGCAGCTACTTCGGCGTGGGACTGGCCGTCGTCAACGCCTTGTCGAGCCGCCTGATGGCAGAGGTACGGCGCGACGGTACCCGCTGGGTACTGGAGTACGTGCAAGGTGTGCCTGTCGGGGGGCCCACCCGCACCGGGCCGGCCGACGGCAGCGGGACCATGATCACCTTCTGGCCTGACGCTGAGATCTTCGAGACGCTGGAGTTCTCGTTCGACACACTGGCTGAGCGCTTCAGAGAAGTGGCTTTCCTGAACCGCGAGTTGGACATCACCTTGACCGATGACCGCGACCCCGCGGCGCCCCGGGCCCTTCACTTCCGCTTCCCGGGCGGCCCGGCGGACTACATCGCGGAACAGAGTGCCCAGCCCCACCCGGACGTGATCGACTTCGAGCGCGAGTACTCCGAGATGGAGGGAACCGTGGAGGTGGCCCTCTGCTGGTGCGACTGCCACGACGAACGGATCGCGAGCTACGCCAACAGCCTGCCGACCACCGGCGGTGGCATGCACGAAATCGGCTTCCGGGACGGCCTGGCGGCCGCGCTCACCGCCTATGCTCGGGAGCAGCAGCTGCTCAGCCCGTCCGACCCCGAGTTCACCCCCACCCAGCTCGGCGCGGGCCTGACGGCGGTCGTGTCGGTGAAGCTTGATCGGCCCGAGTTTGAGGGGGCCACCCGCAACCGACTGGGAAACGGGCCCGTCCGCGCCTGCGTCACCGAGGCCGTCCGAGAGCACCTGACCACCTGGCTCCGCGCCAACCCGGCACAGGCGACGGCCGTCCTCGCCCGGATCCAGACGGCCGCCCGCCACTGACAGCAGCACACCGAAGACACCGAAGCCCAGGCCGGGGTGGGCCCCGGCCTGGGCTTCGGGGGCGCAGGCGGTCGCAACTACCTCACCAGCCACAGGACATGGCAGATCTCGAACGCGGTCTGAACAATACATCTGGCGGATAAGCACTGAAACTGTCGGGCTGCGCAGCGGAATCAGGAACTGCGAGTTCGGCCCGGGACCTACGCTGGGGCTACCTTCCACCCTGTCCAGGAGTAGCGTGCCGCCTGCCTTCGTTCACCGGATCACAAAGTACGACCCCGCCGACCGTGACGAACACGGCAGCTACCGGGGCGCGGAGGAGGTGGTCAGCGACCACGGGCCGGTCGAGGCCGCGTATCTGGAGGCGATCTCCGCGTTCGCGGAAGCTGCAGGCATTGACCGGCTGGAGATCCGTGAACCCTCCGTCGCCGGGCTCGTCCACCTCGGTGCCCAGCCGGTGGTCGAGGGGCACGGTCTCGGCGGGCTCTTCCCGGCTGACCTCGCCGGTTACCACGATGGGGCCGAGGTCTCCCTGGCGGTGGCCCTTGAGCTGATCCGCGTCATGCTCCGTGAGCAGGGCGCCTGGTGCCGGCTGGAGGCGGGAGACGTTTTCGCCGTGCATGTCGGGTGGGACCAGTACGTGTACGTGGGCAGCGACCAGCCCTGTACAGACGCCGTGGCCCGTACGCGGGAACTCGGCCTCTTCGCGGAACCACTGGCGGCTTCCCCCTACGCCGCGGAACCAGAGGTGACGCAGGCCGCCGACGAAGGCTTCTGGGCGTTGGTGCGCACCGAGCTGGCAGCGCGACAAGGCCTGCTCCTGGAAGAGACCCCCATCGTCCACGCCACACGCTGGCACCGTCTCACCACGGAAAACCTCCACGCGGTGCGCGCCAGTCTCGGCCCGCGCGCCCTGCTGACCGTCTGGCCCGACCTGCTACCCGACGTCGGCGCGGTCCTGACCGCACTGCCGTCCGAGTGGCACATCGAGTTCGTCTGGGAGACGAAGGACGGAACGATCAGAAACGCGGTCGTCGATGAGACCGAGTACGAGGAACTCGCTGCCCTGGTGACCGACGCACGGGCGGCCCGTGCCCTGCCCCTCTACGCCGACGAACGCAGTCCACTGCTCCAAGCCGTTCTACCCGACAGCGACGGCGTGCTGCGCGCACGATGGTGATCCGATACTTGAAAGCCGGCCCGACGAAACCCGCACGTCAGCATGCTGACCGCCAACCGCGCCGCTCCTCCCGCCAAGCGGAGCGCTCATCCGCCACATGAAACGCTCAGTCACACACTCAGCCTCCCCGGCTGCACTTGGACGAGGTGACACATAAAGCGTTCACGTGGGATCTGTGAGCAGCTGCGGACCGGATCTTCGGTGGCTGGTGTTCGGATGACGGGTTCTGCTGCTTCGGCCTGTGGATGGTGGGACTCGACCCGGAAGCCTCCACTCAGGCGGTGGCTGATCCGGACACCCTGGCCGCCACCCCAAAGATCCAGGCCCTGGTGGGCCGTCCGCGGGAAGTATGGAACGACGACTGGCCCGGGCGGGAGTCGCTCGACTACGACAATGTCTTGATTGGCGTTGAGTCGTTGCTCCGGCATGGGGATAGTGGAACGACTCGTGCCTGATGAGTTGTGGGAGATCTTCCTGAACGTGGCGCCGAAGCTACCAACTCGTGTGCAGGGTGGAGGCCGTCGTCAATGCGATGACCGCGCGGTGCTGGCTGCGATCATCTTCGTAGCCACCTCAGGATGCACCTGGCGACAACTATCTCCGGTCTTCGGCGCCTCCTGGCAGACGGTCCATCGCCGCTTCACGTACTGGTCGAAGGATCGGGTGTGGGCCAAACTGCATCGCGTCATGCTGGATCAGCTCGGCGCGAGCGGAGAGCTGGACTGGTCGCGGTGCGTGATCGACTCGGCGAGCGTGCGCGCGGTCAAAGGGGGCTTTTGACCGGACCGAATACGACTGATCGCGGCAAGCTGGGATCGAAGATTCACGTCATCTGCGACCGCAACGACCTACCCCTGTCCGTGGGCATCTCCGGTACCAATCTCCACGACAGCCAGGCTCTGATCCCGCTCATGCGCGGCACCCTGCCGATCCGCTCCCGATACGGTCCGCGCCGCCGAAGCCCGGCCAAACTGCACGCAGACAAGGGCTACGACTTCGACCACCTGTGCAACTGGCTACGGCGATGACAGATAGTGCTTCGCATTGCCCGCCGCGGCGTCGAGTCGTCGGCTCGTTTGGGACGGCATCGCTGGGTGGCTGAGCGCACGATGTCGTGGCTGAACGGCTGCCGTCGACTGCATCATCGCTACGAGCGGAAGGCTGAACACTTCCTCGCCTTCGTTGGATTGGCCAGTGCCCTCATCTGCTACCGCCGGTGTGCACAAGGCGGGCATCCGTGAAGACGGCAGGGAGAAAGGCCAGGTAGCGTGACGGAAACGGGAGGAGCAGGAGTGAGCGTGGTGTGGGCGGCGACGGCACTGGAGACCGGATGGTTCTCAGGACTCGAACGGCACTCGACCGTCCAGGAACTGATGGCTTACATCAAGGCCCTCAATACTGGCCTCGGCCAGGGTTACCTTGAGATCCGGCGGCCAGACGGTAATCTCCCCTACTTGGCTCTGGGCTTCAAAGCAGATCATGCTGTCCTCCACCTCTTCGACAACCATGGCGGGGTGTCTCTTCATGTAGGCGATGATTCCGCGGCACCGAGCGCCGAGGTCGAAGTGGTGATCATGGACGAACTGCACGCGTTCACCGCAGACGTCGCGCTGACCATCGATCACGCCCGGGACATCGTTCTCGACTTCATCCATACAGGGGAATCTGGCGCGCTGAGCAATTGGTACCAGTTGTAGTGGCTTTTTCCGTGAGAACGGGTTCTGGTAAGACTTCCGGGCTCTGTCTCTGATTTGGGGGTGTCAGTCGGTTGATCAAGGTGGCAGGAGGATGCGGCGTCGTAGGAGGTCGAAGTTGGCCCGGCCGTACATCTGTCGCTTCAGCAGTTTGATTCTGGTGACGTTGCCCTCGACTGCTCCTGAGGTGAAGGTGGTGGTCAGGGCAGCGAGTACTGCTGCACGGTCGCGGCGTATGCCGGCGGCCATAGTGCGGAGTTCTCGTTGTCCGTCGAGGCACTTGCGCTCGGTATCGGTGAGGTGTTCGGGCCGGTGCATGATCCAGTCGGTGACCCGGCGGACGGTCAGATGGGGCAGCGGAACATCCGACGGGATTGCCCCGGTGCGGTAGGGCCGCAGGTGGCGGCGGACGGTGTTGATGCCGCCGCGGTAGCCCAGCTGCTGGATCTCCCGGGTGAGGGCTGCGGCGTTGGTGCAGCCCTCCATCCAGCGGTGATGCAGATAAAAACGGTAGTCGTCGATCATGCTTGGGCGGTGGGTTGCCGCGACGAGGAGCTGCCCGACATCGGCGGCCCGTGCGAAGCGCAGGACGGTGCCGCGGCTGAGGCGTAGTTCACGGGCGATGGCGCGCAGGCTGTCGCCGCGTTCGATGCGTTCGTGGATCTCCTGGTGGCGTTGCGCCTCCAGTCGGCCGACCCACTTGGTCTGCAGCGCCCCCGGCCGGTTCGGGGCGATCAGACGTACCGGGTATCCGTGGTCCGGGGTGAGTTCCTCACCGTTCAGGCGGAGTGCGAGCAGCGTCAGCGGGTCACGGGCGTGCTCATGGCCCATCTCGGAGACCCGGTAGCCGCCGCGGGTCTGCAGCGACACCACCCGTACGCGAGCGTCTGCGGGGGCACCTGCCCGTTCCAGCAGGTCCATGACCCGTACGCCCGTCCAGTGAGCCGACTTGCTCCAGCCCTCCACGCAGGCGATGGGGAGCTCGGCCTCGTGCTGCGGCAGGGCTCGCAGCTCGTCGAGGGTCAGTACGTAGGGACGCGGTCCGCCGACTGTCAGGCGGTAGCGCTCGTCGTGACTCAGGCCCACTCCGGCCGCGGCGGCCGTCCGGTTGATCGGCAGGCCCTGCGGGCCGTGGTCCGGATGGCGCGGTGCGAGCAGGATGAGGTCCTTCAGCGGGGTGAAGGACTGACCGACCGTGGTCAGGGTGACGGCACCGGCCGCGGCCGCCACAGCGGCGAGCAGCGAGCGCCGGTCGGCGCCTTCCTCGACCGGCAGCGCGAGCGTGCCCGGAGACCGTCGGCTCCAGTGATCCCGGATCTCCGGTGCCTTGACCGCGATGTGCAGCACCAGTGATCCGGCGAGCAGCCAGGCGACGGCATAGTGCACCGGGACGAAGGAGAACGGCCACGGGTACCACTGCGCGGTGTTGAGCAGGCCGGTGGCCACCTCGAAGACGGCTGCCGCCACCAGCAGGGCCACCGACAGCCGTTCCAGCCCATGGCGCACCGAGCGAACGGGCGGCCACTTGAACAGCCGCGGATAGACCGTCCACAACTTGGCCGACAGCAGCGGAACGGCTGCGATACCGGATGCCACGTGCAGCCCCTGGGCCAAGCGGTAACCCCAAACGGGTCGGCTCGGCAGGTCGTCGGCCAGCCACGCCGGGGGATGCTGCATGAAATGACTGATCAGCCCGGTGACGAAGCACACCGCGAAGGCGAGCCCCAACCACCGCCCGATCGAGGTCGCCGTGCGGGCGTCGTGCAGCCTGCCTTTGAACACGGGCGGAAAGAAGCGCGATCTCATGGCGTCCATCCCACCGATGGGCAGCCCTACATGGAACGCCTTGACTCCTTACGGAACGCGGACGTCTTGTCGACGGTGCCCGCGCCACCCCGCTCGCAGAAGCGCAGTCGGACGCACTCACCGAATTGCTTACGATCCGCTGACGCCCGCACCGCCGACCACAGCGTCACCCTTTCCAGCGATCTAGCGTTCCTGTGTGAAACGCATCCTCTCCCGCGACCTGTATGCCCCCGCGGCCGCCGCCCTGCTCGTCCTGACGGCGGTACTCATCGGCCGCCACATCGAGCACACCACCCACACGCTGCGCGTCAACTGGCCGCCACTGCTCGGCTCCTGGGGCCCGCACACAGGCCCGGGGACCCCAGCGGCCGTACTGGTGGCAGCGGCCACAGTGGCGTACGGACCCTCTGTGGCAGCCCGCCTGCCCTGGCGTGCCTTGCCCTTGACCGCCTGGGCGGCCTCCATGGCCTGGATCTGGTCACTGGCGCTGATCGACGGCTGGCACACCGGCATTGCCGTACGCCTCACCACCCGCCACGAGTACCTACAGGTCATCGAGCGCTTCCACGACATCCCGGCGACAGTGCGGGACTTCACGCACCACATTCTGCTCCACTCCTCCGGCAACTGGCCCGCGCACGTAGCGGGACATCCGCCCGCCGCGACGCTGACCTTCGTCCTCCTGGACCGGATCGGGCTGCGCGGCGGCGGCTGGGCCGGGGCCTGGTGCATCACCACCGGCGCCACGGCGGGCGTGGCGGTCCTGATCGCGATCCGGGCACTGACCAGCGAGGAGCTGGCAAGGCGGGCGACTCCGTTCCTGGTACTGGCACCGGCCGCGGTGTGGATGGGCACTTCGGCCGACGCGTACTTCGCAGCCGTCGTCGCGTGGGCCGTCGCCCTACTGTCCCTGGCCGTCACCGGCGGATCGGCCTGGTGGGCGGCCGCTTCCGGGCTGCTGTTCGGCCTCTCCTGCTACCTCTCCTACGGTCTGACCCTCTTCGCCCTCATAGCCGCGACGGTACTGCTGCTCGGCCGTCACCGGGTACGGGAGCGACCCCTCCTGCTGGTGCCGCTCTGTGCCGGACTGGCCGTCTTCCCCGCTGTGTTCACCGCTGCCGGCTTCAACTGGTTGGATGCTTACCACTTGCTGGTCACGCGCTACTACCAGGGGGCGGGCGGCGTCAGACCGTACAGCTACTGGGTGTGGGCGAACCTTGCCTGTACCGTTCTCATCACCGGTCTCCCCGTGGCGGCGGGCCTGGTACGCGCAGGCGGCGTACTGACCCGGCAACGCGGCAACGCCCTCACCCGGCCGGGCACCTTCCCCGCCCCCCAAACACGCCTCGCCCTCGTGGTGGCCTCCGCCCTGCTGTCGCTGCTGATCGCCGACCTGTCCGGTATGAGCAAGGCGGAGACCGAACGCATCTGGCTGCCGTTCGCGATGTGGCTGCTGCCCGCCTGCGCGCTCCTTCCCCGTCCCCGCGCCTGGCTCGCCGGCCAGGCCGTACTGGCCCTCGTGATCAACCACCTGCTGCGCACCGGCTGGTGACCCTCGGACTGACCTGACGAACCCGGGGCCGTCCATGGGTGGCGGATACCGCGACGAGCCCGCGGATCAGGGACTTCGACCAGGTACCTCCGCAGGTCAGTGACCATTTCAGGTGTGACGGGGCTGGAGGGGTCACCCAGTCGTTGCAGGCATGACGGCATGCGGGAAGACGGGCGCGCAGGCATGGAATCGCTCGGTACTCATACTGACTCGACACCCACATGATCATCGGCAGCCATGCCTGTACTGCGTCCAGGGTCGCTGTCGGCAGAAGCCGACGAGGCGACATATCCAGTGCACAGCAGGCGAACCGCCCACCTCAAGACTTCTCAAAGACCCCGGGGTCAGGCCACACCGACCGCGATCGCGCTACGACGTCACGGCACTTCACCTGTTCCTCTTGCTGAAGAAGAATACAGCGACTCCTGCCAGCACGATAAATCCGACGGTGAACAAGAGCGCCGATTGTCCATCTCGCAGCAACGGCGGGGCAGAAAAAGACCACATCAACCCTGCCCCTTCTTTTTGCTGATCAGACTCACCGGCAAGGAAAGAGCTCCACCTGCGATGAGCAGCCATCCGAATGCGTCCGCCGGGCCCCCGGAGGGGGTTGCCAGGAGAAGTGCACCGCAGACGAGGGCTAATATGCCGAAGAGTTGGATCTGGCGCCCTCTTCCCGGTCGGATCATCTCATTCTCCCTGTTCGAAACCATGGGTGCCGGAGCAGGACAACGCCTGCTTCGGCAATCACGATTGGTCCGTTCGTCAGCTCTTGCACGTGGCACCGATGCAAGTGGCTGCGGTCGCGCCGATGGTCATGCAGTATGGGAGCGCCGGGACAGCACCGAGTCCGGTGAACGCTGCGGCTCCAACTTCGCCGAGCCCCGTGACACCAATGTCCGCGGTCATGGCTGCGGTCGCTTTTTCAGTCGCGCCCGTTCCGCCAGTGAATCCCTCGTAGAGGATGGTCGCGACGCCGAGTCCGTCCCGATGCTTCCCAGGCTGAGCAATCCGTTGAGGTCGATGCGGTTGACGGGGTCGCCTTCGGTGTACAGGTACGGGTTCCGTTCCTGGCCCGAGGGGTCGAACCGGGTGAAGCGGCCTATGTCGGCTTCGTAGTAGCGGGCCCGCAGGTCGTAGAGGCCGGTGGGCTCCTGGTAGTTGCCGGCGAAGCGTTAGGGCCGGGCGACCGGTTCGGCGGACCGGGCCAGGATGCGCACGCCGCGAGGGTTGTAGGTGTAGGTGTCCACCTTGTCGTCGTCCTTGTCCGCCTGTCCGCCAGTCCGCCGGCGAGACGGCAGAGGGTGGTGGCCGTGTAGGTGTTGGAGGGTCAGTCCTACTGGGTGGTGAGCATGCCTGCGCGGAGTTTGGTGAGGATGCGGCCCAGGAGGCGGGAGACGTGCATCTGGGAGACGCCCAGGTGTTCGCCGATCTGTGCCTGGGTGAGCTCGTCGACGAACCGCATGTGGATGATGCGGCGTTCGCGCTCGTCGAGCGAGGCGACCAGAGGGGCCAGTGCGTGGAAGTCCTCGACGAGGCCGAGCGCGTTGTCGTCGCTGCCGATGAAGTCGGCCAGTGCCGCCTCGCCCTCGTCACCGGAGCTGATGGCGGCGTCCAGCGAGGCCGAGCTATAGCCGTTGGAGGCCAGCCGTGCCTCGTTGACCTCCTCCTCGCTCAGGGACATCAGCTCGGAGAGTTCCTTCACGGTGGGCGTGCGGCCGAGCCGGCTGCGCAGTTCCTCGGTGGCCTTGGCGAGCTGGACGCGGGCTTCCTGCAGACGGCGCGGGACGTGGACCGCCCAGGAGGTGTCGCGGAAGAAGCGCTTGATCTCGCCGGTGATGTAGGGGACGGCGAAGGAGGTGAACTCGACCTCGCGGGACAGCTCGAAACGGTCGATGGCCTTGATGAGCCCGATCGTGCCGACCTGGACGATGTCCTCCATCTCGTCCGCGCCGCGGCTGCGGAAACGGGACGCTGCGTAGCGGACGAGGGAGATGTTCATCTCGACGAGGGTGTTACGCGCGTACTGGTACGCGGGCGTGCCCTCCTCCAGGACGGCGAGCCGGTCCAAAAAGAGCCGGCTCAACTGGCGGGCGTCCTTGGGGGAAACCCGCGCCGGATCAGCGATCTCCGGCAGGGCGTCCGTCGCCGTCTCGCTCTTCTCGGTCACCATCGTCATGTCGGGCCCCTCCTGTGGCATGCGTCGTAGCCTCGCATCCTGCCCCAGCCTGGCAAGGCGCAGCACGCCGCGTTTACCCCGGCCGGATGGTTGTATGCCACCCAGTGGGGACGGTCACACCGAGAACCGCGCAGATGGTCTCCCGTTCCCCTCGCAGCAGGTTCCCCGCCAGAGCTTCGTGACAGCCCAAGCGGCGTCTGTCTGGGGTGATGTGGGGGCGTCCGATCTCGCGTCACTCGGTCGAGGGCACGCGTCAGCAGCCGGATCTCACACGCTGAGTGCCGCTCGTACGGCCTGTTCCGCGGCTGTTCCGCCCTCGCCCGAGGACGTCACCCGCCCGGCCTCCAGTACGTAGTACCGCTGGGCGGCGCGCATGGCGAATCCGACGTGCTGTTCGACGAGGAGGACGGAGAGGCCGCCGCGCCGGGTGAGGGCGAGGATCGTCTCCTCGATCTCGGCGACGACCGACGGCTGGATGCCCTCCGTCGGCTCGTCGAGCAGCAGGATCCTGGGGCGCGTGATCAGCGCGCGGGCGATGGCGAGTTGCTGGCGCTGGCCGCCGGAGAGCAGGCCGGCGCGGCGGCCGGACAGCTCGCGCAGGGCCGGGAAGAGGTCCAGCGCCTCGGCGGTCGCCGCTCTGCCGTCGGGGCGGCCGTCGGCGACGAGTTGAAGGTTCTCGGCAGTGGTGAGGTGGGGGAAGGACTGCTGGCCCTGGGGGACGTACGCCATCCTGCGGGCGACCCGTTGGTGCGGGGCGAGGTGGGTGATGTCCTCGCCGTCGAGCCGGACGGTGCCGCTCCTGGGCTTGATCAGTCCCATGGCGGCGCGCAGCAGAGTGCTCTTGCCGGCGCCGTTGTGGCCGAGGACGGTGGCGACACCGTCCTTCGGGACGGTGACCGTGACGCCGTGCAGGACCGTGGTGCGGTCGTAGCCGACCTGGACGGAGCTGATATCCAGCATCTGACTCACGCCTCCTCGGCGAGGGCCACGGGAGTGGCGGGAGCGGGCTCGGGTTCCCTGCTGCGGCCGAGGTAGACCTCCTGGACCTTGGCGTCGGCCTGGACCTCGGCGACGGTGCCCTCGCTCAGGACCTTGCCGGCGTGCAGGACACTGACGCTGCGGGCGAAGGAGCGCATGAAGTCCATGTCGTGCTCGATGACGACGACCGTGCGGTCGGTGCTGATCCGCTGGAGCAGCGCGCCGGTGGCCTCGCGCTCGTCGTGGCTCATGCCGGCGACCGGTTCGTCGAGGAGCAGCAGTCGCACGTCCTGGACGAGCAGCATGCCGATCTCCAGCCACTGCTTCTGCCCGTGGGCGAGAACGCCGGCGGGGCGGTCGCGCAGGTGGGTCAGCCCGGTGGTCTCCAGGGCCTTCGCGACCGGCTCGGGGATGTCTTTTCGGCGCCGGAGCATCGTCCACGGGCCCCGACCGGCGCCCGAGGCGATGTCGAGGTTCTGCAGGACGGTCAGTTCCTCGAAGACCGTGGCCGTCTGGAACGTACGTCCGATCCCCATGCGTGCGATCTTGTGGACCGGCCTGCCCAGCAGGTCGTGGTCGCCGAAGCGTACCGAGCCCGTCGCCTTCACCAGGCCGGTGACGGCGTCGACGAGGGTGGTCTTGCCGGCACCGTTGGGGCCGATGAGGAAGCGCAGGTCGCCGGGGTGGATGTCGAGGTCGACGCCGTCGACGGCCGTGAAGCCGTCGAAGGTCACCCGCAGGTCGCGGACGGACAGTCCCTCGCCGCTCATGCCGTCTCTCCCGTCGTACGAGTAGCGGTAGCGGTACGGCGTCTGCGCAGGACGACGCCCAGGGAGGCCAGACCGCCGGGCAGGAAGCCGACCGCGACCACGAAGAGCAGGCCCTGGAGATACGTCCACGCGGCGGGGAAGGCGTCGGACAGCGTGCTCTGCGCCCAGGCCACCGCGATCGCGCCGAGTACCGCGCCCACCAGCGAGGCCCGGCCGCCGACCGCCGCGCCGATGACGAAGCCGATGGAGGGCACGATTCCGATCAGCGCCGGGGAGATGATCCCGACCGCCGGGACGAAAAGGGCGCCGGCCAGGCCCGCCATGCCGGCCGCGAGGACGTACGCGACGAGCTTGACGTTGGCCGGGTCGTAGCCGAGGAAGCGCACCCGCTCCTCGGAGTCCCTTGCGGCGACGAGGAGTTCGCCGAACCGGCTGACGAACAGCTGGCGGGCGCCGATCGTCAGGAGCAGCAGGACGGTGGCGATGACGAAGTACACCATCCGCTGGTTGACGGGGTCGTCCAGGGAGTAGCCGAAGAAGCCCTGGATGCCGGTGAGGCCGTTGGTGCCGCCGGTGGTGGCCTGCTGGCCGATCAGCCAGATGGACAGGGCGGCGGCCAGTGCCTGGCTGAGGATGGCGAAGTAGGCGCCCTTCACCCGGCGGCGGAAGACGAAGAAGCCGAGCAGCGCGGCGACCGCCATCGGCAGCAGCACCGTCATGGCGAGCGCGAAGGCCGGATCGGCGAACGGCTTCCACCACCAGGGCAGGGAGTCGCCGGTGCCGTACAGCTGCATGAAGTCGGGCAGGGTCTCGCCGGTGGCGGCCGCGTCGGTGAGCTTGAGGTGCATGGCCATGGCGTAGCCGCCGAGGCCGAAGAAGACGCCCTGGCCGAGCACCATGAGCCCGCCACGCCCCCAGGCGAGGCTGACGCCGACCGCGACGATCGCGTAACACAGGTACTTGGCGAGGAGGTTGAGGCGGAAGTCGGAGAGCAGGACGGGTGCGACGCCGAAGAGGAGGACGGCGCCGAGGGCGAACCCGGCGGGGACGCGGAGCCGCGCCGGCAAGGACCGGGACGGTGGCGTCACCACGGCGGAGGGGGAAGTGGTCGTCGTCATGCCAGGCTCCGGGTGCGCAGTGTGTACAGGCCCTGGGGTCGCCACTGCAGGAAGGCGACGATCGCCACGAGCACGATGACCTTGGCGACGCTGACCGTCGTCGAGTATTCGAGGACCGATTGCAGGATGCCGAGCGCGAAGGCGGTGATGACGCTGCCCGTGAGCTGTCCGATGCCGCCCACGACGACGACCAGGAAGGCGTCGACGATGTAGTTGGTGCCCATCGTCGGGCCGATCGGGCCGACCAGGGTGAGGGCGACGCCGGCCACGCCCGCGAGACCCGAGCCGATGAAGAAGGTGATGCGGTCGACCCGTCCGGTGGCGATCCCGGAGACCTCGGCCAGGTCGCGGTTCTGGACGACGGCCCGGATACGGCGGCCCAGTGGCGTGAGTTTGAGGACGAGGGTGAGGGCGAGGACGCTCAGCAGGGCCAGGCCGAGGATGAACAGGCGGTTGTTGGCGAAGGTGATGCCGCCGCCCAGCGCGATGTTGCCGGTGAGGACGTCGGGCGCGGCGGTCTGCACGTTGGGGGCGCCGAAGATGTCGCGGGCGAGCTGCTGGAGCATCAGCGAGACACCCCAAGTCACGAGCAGCGTGTCCAGGGGGCGTGTGTAGAGGCGGCGGATGAGCAGCCATTCCAGCAGGGCGCCCATGGCTCCGGCGACCAGGAAGGCGATCGGCAGGGCGGCGAGCAGCGAGACGCCCGCGCTGCTGATGGACTTCTGCAGCACGTACGTGGTGTAGGCGCCGGTCATGATGAACTCGCCGTGCGCCATGTTGATCACACCCATCTGACCGAAGGTCAGGGTCAGACCGAGGGCGATGAGCAGCAGGACGGCACCGATGCTGATGCCGGTGAGGGACTGGTTGAGGATGACCGTCATGGGGCGGCTCCGGGTCGAGGACGCGGGTACGGGTGTGCGCGTGTGCCGTGGGCGTGGCCCGGCCCTCTGCAGAGGGCCGGGCCTGGTGCCGGGCGGGGCGGCTCAGGAGAGTCCGGAGGCCCAGGAGTAACCCTTGAGGTACGGGTCCGGCTTGACCGGCTTTCCGGAGTTCCACACCTCGGTGATCAGGCCGTCGGAGCCGACCTTGCCGATCCGGGCGGTCTTGTGGACATGCTGGGTGGCGCCGTCCACCGTGACCTTGCCCTCGGGAGCGTCGAGTTCGATGCCGTCGGAGGCGGCCTTCACCTTCGCCACGTCGAAGGACCCGGCCTTCTCCACCATCGCCTTCCACAGGTAGACGGAGATGTAGGCGGCCTCCATCGGGTCGGAGGTCGGCTTGTCCTTGCCGTACGCCGCCTGGTACGCGGCCACGAACTTCGTGTTGGCCGCGCCCGGGGTGGTCTCGTAGTAGTTCCAGGCCGTGAGCTGGCCGTCCAGGTACTGGGTGCCGATGCTCTTGACCTCCTCCTCGGCGATGGAGACCGAGAGCACCGGCAGGCTCTTCGCGGTCAGGCCCGCGGACTTGTACTCCTTGAAGAAGGCCACGTTGGAGTCACCGTTGAGGGTGTTGAACACGGCGTCCGCACCTGCACCCTTGACCTTGTTGACGATGGTGCCGAACTCCGTGGAACCGAGGGGCGCGTAGTCCTCGCCGACGACCTCCATGCCGTTGGCCTTCGCGTACGCCTTGATGATTTTGTTGGCGGTGCGCGGGAAGACGTAGTCGCTGCCGACCAGGTAGAGCTTGGTCAGGCCCCGCTTCTTGAGGTAGTCGAGGGCGGGCACGATCTGCTGGTTGGTGGTGGCGCCGATGTAGAAGATGTACGGCGACTGCTCCAGACCTTCGTACTGCACGGGGTAGAACAGCAGCGACCTGTACCGTTCGAAGACCGGCTTGACGGCCTTTCGGCTGGCCGAGGTCCAACAGCCGAAGGTGGCCACGACCTTGTCGTCCTTGATGAGGGTCTCCGCCTTCTCGGCGAAGGTGGGCCAGTCGGAGGCACCGTCCTGGCTGACCGGCTCCAGCTTCTTGCCCAGCACGCCGCCGGCGGCGTTGATCTCCTTCACCGCGAGCAACAGCGCGTTGTGGACGGTGACTTCACTGATCGCCATGGTGCCCGAGAGCGAGTTCAGCAGACCGACCTTGACGGTGTCGCCGGACGTGTCGGCCTTGGCGCCGGAACCGGTGGACGTGGTGTCGCCTGTCTTGGCGCCGCACGCGCTGAGAGCGGCTGATGCGCCGGCGGCCGAGATACCGGCCAGGAGACCGCGCCTGCTGATGCTGAACCCGGACATGCACAACCTCCTTGCCCCGAAGGGCGATGCGAAGAGAGCGGAAAGACTCTGGGGAGGGAATGAAGGGGTAGGCGCTTCAGAAGTGGCGGGGTCGGCGCACGGGTTCCCCAGCCGTTCCGGGGTGGTGTCCGGGCTGGTCGCTGAAGTGCGACCACAGCCTGCGGGGGAACTGTTTCAATCGCGTTTCGGAGCAATTGAAGAACAGTTTCCAGTGAAAGTAACGCGGTCGGCGAAAGACGAACAACCCGCTGCCGAATACATTTGTCGGGGGCATCACAGCAACGACGATCAATGCTTCCCATGGAAAGGATCAGTTATTCTGATTCCCCCTTTTCAATTGACTGGTGATCGACGGTGGGCTCAGGCACCGGTCGGCGAGCGCGAGTGGAGGAGCACGATGGCGAGACGGCCCGAGGAACTGCTCTACCTGCTCACGCGGGCCGAACGTCTCGCCGTGCGCCGAGTGCAGTTGCTCCTGGACGAGTTCGCGTGCTCCGTGGAGGCGTGGCGGGTGCTCGACCTGCTCTCCGACGGGCAGGGCCACAACATGACCGTCCTCGCCGACCACGCCTTCCTGCCGGCGCCAAGTCTCACCAAACTGATGGACCGGCTCGTCGACCAGAACCTGGTCTACCGTCGCATCGACCCGGCCGACCGGCGCCGCGTCCTGGCCCACCTCACCCCACGCGGCATGCAGCGCTGGCAGTCGATGACGCGTGAAGTGCACGCCGACTGGCGGGACTTGGGGCACCTGCTCGCGAGCGAGGAACTGCGTCACCTCCTCGCACAGCTCGCCGAAGCCCTGGAAGGGCGGCTCACGACCGATCCGGCACGCGTCACAACAGAACTTACAGGGAAGGCAGTTGGGCGGGCACATTGAAGGGCGTCCTTCCGGTGTGGGGGTGGCGGCCCTGGCCTGGAGGAGGAACGGAGGGCGGGAAGGAAACTGGGCAGGGGTGAAAGCTGTTACAGGTTTCCTAGTCACCCGTAGTCACTCGTAGTCACCTCTAATCGCGTATCTCGATCCCTTGGTCTCGTGAAGCTTTCGGAGTGGGCGCGGCAGCAGGGGGTGAGCTACCAGACCGCCTGGCGGTGGGTGAAGGCTGGGAAGATGCCCGTTCCGGTCCGTCAGGCGCCGTCGGGCACGTGGCTGGTCGATGAAGTCACTGCCGAGCCGTCGGGCCGGGTGGTGGCGTACTGCCGTGTGTCCTCGGCCGACCAGAAGCCCGACCTGGAGCGGCAGGCGGCCCGGGTGGTGGCCGGCGCGAACGGGCTTGGCCTGGCCGTCGCCGAGGTCGTGGCCGAGGTGGGGTCGGGGCCGGACGGGCGGCGGCGCAAGCTGCACCGTCTGCTGTCCGACCCACAGACGCAGGTGATCGTGGTGGAGCACCGGGACCGGCTGGCCCGCTACGGCGTCGAGCACCTCGAAGCCGCACTGTCGGCGTCCGGGCGGCGTCTGGTCGTCCTGGACCCCGCCGAGACCACCGACGACCTGGTGCGGGACATGACCGAGGTGCTGACGTCGTTGTGCGCCCGTTTGTACGGGCGTCGGGCGGCGCAGCAGCGTGCGGCCCATGCGGTGGCCGCGGCCACCGGCGAGGCTGCCGGGTGAGGAAGTTCCGGCCGCGGCCCGGGTTCGTGGTGCAGGCGTTCCGGTTCGCTCTGGATCCGAACGCCGGTCAGGAGGCTGCGTTACGGTCGCACTGCGGCGCGGCCAGGGCCGCGTACAACTGGGCTGTCGGCTGGGTTGAAGCGTCGTGGTGGCAGCGCCGCGCGGAGGTGTCCTACGGCATTCCCGAGCAGATCCTGACGGAGTGGCGGCCGTGGTCGCTGCCCGCCCTGCGGAAGGCGTTCAACGCCGCCAAGCACACCGACCCCCGCTTCGCCAGCTGGTGGGAGGACAACTCCAAGGAGGCCTACAGCACCGGTCTGGCCAACGCGTCGGCCGCGTTCGACAACTACGCTAAGTCCAAGAACGGCAGGCGGCGCGGCCGGCGGATGGGTGCGCCCCGGTTCAAGTCGAAGCGCAAGGCGCGCCTTGCCTGCCGCTTCACGACCGGCGTGATTCGTGTGGACACCGACGGCCGGCATGTGACGCTGCCCCGCCTGGGCGCGATCCGCACCCACGAGCCCACCGCGGGGCTCCTGGCCCGGGTGCAGGCCGGGACGGCCCGCACCCTGTCCGCGACCGTCCGGTACGAACGCGGACGCTGGTTCGTCTCCTTCCAGGCCGAGGTCAAGCAGGACATCCGGCGCGTGACGCGCCCCGGCGTGGCGGTCGGGATCGACCTGGGGATCAAGACCCTCGCGGTGATGGCCGACAGCACCGGCGAGATCCGCACCACCGCCAACCCGAGGCATCTGGACACGGCGTTGAAGCAGCTGCGCCGCGCCTCGCGGACGGTGTCCCGCCGCCAGGGCCCGGACCGGCGCACCGGGCAGAAGCCCTCGAAGCGCTGGGAGAAGGCCGACGCCGCCCGCAACAAGGTGCACCACCGGGTGGCGGACCTGCGCGAAGACGCCCTGCACAAGCTCACCACCGCCGTGGCGGCCGAGTACGGCACGGTCGTGGTCGAGGACCTCAACGTCGCCGGGATGCTCCGCAACCGGCGCCTGGCCCGCCGGATCGCCGACGCCGGATTCGG